>NZ_JBFAPO010000007.1:0-200101 GCF_040676755.1 Dactylosporangium sp. NPDC049525
CGGGCACACCCCCCGGGCCGCGGTCGGCCCCGGGGGGGGTGGGGGGCGCGGGGGGGGGGGGGGGGGCCGCCCCCCCCCCCACCGCCGGTTTCCCGGCTACCACAACTATGTCGGCCCGGCCGGTGCGTCACCATTCCCGCCGGCGGGCCGGTTCCTCCTGCCGGGGCACGGCGCTGACCTGCGGAAACCGCGGCGCGACGACAGATTTTCTTCAGTCCGGCGGAGGTGTTCTACCCTGCGGCGGCGGCGCGGCTCACGCGGCCTCGAGGACGACCTTGCCGACATGCGCCGCGGATCGCACGTACCGGCAGGCCTCGGCAATGTCGTCGAACCCGAACCGCTTGTCGATCACCGGGCGCATCGCGTGGCGCTCGACCGCCCGGTTCATGGCCTCGAAGCTCGCCCTGCTGCCGTTGGTGAGGCCTTGCAGGGTGAGCTGCCTGGCGAGCACCACGAGCGGATCGGCGCCGCTTCCCGGGGCCAGCGCGCCCAGGACGCTGATGCGCCCACCGGGGCGGGCGGCGAGCATCGACTGTCCGATGGTGCCGCCGCCGACGTCGATCACGTGGTCGACGCCCCCGCCGGTCAGCTCGGCCGCCGCGGCGCCCCAGGCCGGCGTCGTCACGGAGTTGATCAGGTCGGCGGCGCCGAGGTCCCGCAGCCGCTCGAGCTTCTCGTCCGAGCGGGAGGTGGCGACGACGTGGGCGCCGCCGAGCGACGCGAACTGCACGGCGAAGGTCGACAGCCCGCCGCTGCCCATGGTGAGCACCCGCCGGCCGGCGACCGGGCCGCCCTCCTCGATCACCGCCCGCCACGCGGTGACGCCGGCGCCCGGCAGCGTCGCGGCCTCCGCGTGATCCAGATGCGCCGGCACGGCGACGATCGCGTCCTCGGCGAGGCACACGTACTCGGCCAGGACGCCGTCGACCGTGCCGCCGAGCTCGTCGGCGGTCGTGTCGGGCGTCGCCTGACCGGACACCCACCGCGGGAAGTACGTCGCGGCCACCCGGTCTCCCCGCGACCACCGCTGGACGCCCGGCCCGACCCCGGCGACCTCCCCGGCCCCGTCGGAGAGCGCCACCACGTCGGGCCGCACCGCCTTCGGGTACAACCCCTCCGCGATCATCACGTCGCGGAAGTTGACCGACCAGCCGAGCATCCGGACGAGGACCTGACCCGGTCCGGGTTCAGGGACGTCGCGCTCGCGCCGGACGAAACCGGCCCCGGGCCGCGGCACGCAGTAGTACCTCATCGCGGTGACGCTTCCGATCCGTGCGCGTGGTCCGCGTTGCCGTTCGGTGCGCCCCAGTGCCGCGACGTGGCCAGTTCGTCGTCGACCCGCGCGAGCAGCTCGGGCGTGATCTCGCCGAGCGAGCCGACGATGTGCCGCACTCCGCCCGCCGCCATGAACCGGCGCTGCCGCCGGTGCGCCGGGCTGCTGGGAACGCCGATGAACCCGGTGCCGCAGGCCCGTGCGGCGTCGGCGACCCGGCTGACGTCGTCGACGAAGACCGCCTCGTCGAAACCGCAGCCGATGACGTCCCGGACGATCCACTCGACGCCGGGCCGGTGCTCGTTCACGCTGATGTACGGGTGCTCCCGGTCGAGCAGTCCGGTCAGATGCCCCAGCAACCCGTCGAAGGTGTGCTCGCGGGTCCGCCCGCCGTAGCAGACGACCCGGACGCCGCACCCGCGCAGCCACGTCAGCAGCCCCGCGGCGCCGTCGCTGACCCGGATGGGATGCTCCTGCACGTATTGCCGCCGCTGCGCCCACAGGCCGTCCAGCGTGTCGGCGACCGGCTGGTCGAGGCCGCACAGCCGGGCAACGCGCTCCGCGACGACCATGTCGCGCAGGCCGACGATGTCACGCTCGGCCCGCTCGTCGTAGCGGCCGCCGTGGCGGGTCACGAAGCGCTCGATGACGGCCAGGTAGGTGTCGTCGATGAGCACACCGTCGCAGTCGAGCGCGACGAGGCGAATCTTGCGCAGCGGTTCCATCAGCCCTCGACGCCCAGGTCATGCGCGCGGACGGCGGTCGCCATGTGCCGCCGGACGGCCTGCGCCGCCCGGTAGCGTTCCAGTGCGTCGACCCGCTGCCGCAGCACCATCGAATACTGCATCTCGGCCGACGCCACGTCCTCGTTGTTCTGCCGCACCGCCGTCAGCGCCCGGAACCGCAGATGCCCCTTGCGGCCGAGGTCCACCTCGGCGATCTCACAGGTCACCTGCGCGGGCAGCACGAACAGGAAGTTCTCGAAATCGAGGCTCATGCGGTGCCAGATGCCGGCGTAGTCACCGGCGGGCAGCGCACGACGGTAGCTGGTTTCGAAGTGGGCCGTGCAGAGCTGCCGCATCGCCTCGATGATCACGAGCCCGGACAGGTGCCTGCCGGTGTTGTGGTCGAGGATGAGCTCGTTGTCGCGGTGCACCCGCAGGTCGGCCGTGCACCGCACCTCGGAGTGCTGCTCCAGGCCCGCGAGCAGCACGTTCTCCGCCCGGCACTTGTGCACCGTGGCGGGCGGCACCGGCAGCCCGCCGACCGCCGGGTCGATGCCCGCCGCGGCCTTGAGGGTGTCCAGGTCGCCGGGTTCGACGCCCTGACCCAGCCGCAGCACCCACCCGGGGTCCGGCGAGGCAGCGCCGCCGGCGGACACCAGCCGCCGGAACTCGGAGACCGTGAACACGAGCTCGCCGTCGGCGAACTGCGCGAACCTGTCCGCCACGACGATCGCGTGCCGGGGCCCACCATCCTCCCGGTGGGCTTCCGGTAAGCCTGCCGATGCGACCCGATCGGTGGCAGCCCCTGCCATCATGTCCAGCACGATGTTCCCCATTCAGCGTGAGTGGCTCGATGTCAAACGTCTGTGTGCGGGTCGAGCACGGCGTCGGCGAGGCTCCGGGCCGCGCGGGAGCTGCGCCACCGCGGGCCGGTGAGCTCGGCGCGCAGGACCTGCAGCTCGGCGCGCACCATGTCCGGACGCGGGCCGACCTCCGCGCCCAGCAACGGCTCCAGCTCGGCGGCCGCGCCGTCCAGGTCGCCGAGCCGCAGGTAGGCGCGGCTCGTGTCGATCCGGATCATCGGGTCCATGGCGTCCCAGCGGCACTCCTGCGACATCGCTGTGTAGGCCTGCCGGGCGGTCTGCAGCTCCCGCAGGGCCAGCTCGGTCCGCCCGACCGACAGCAGCGAGGCACCGGCCACGAAGTGCCGCCGGTCCTTGCTGACGTTGAAGAACCTGTCCTCGTCGGCGACCACCGGCGTGGCGTCCTCGATGCGCGCCCAGCGCCCGATGGCGTCGAGCACCTGCTGCTGCGCCCCGACGCTGGCCCACCCTCTCGCCTCGGCCAGGATGAGGGGTGCGTCGGTCATGGAACCGCCGGCCTTGTAGGACAGCCCATCGGCGGCCAGCCACGCCGACTCGGCGCCGTTGCCGGCCCAGTATTCGACCCGGGACTGCGTGGTGCGCACCCACCGCCGGGCGAGGGCGTCGTCGGAGTGCTGGCCGAAGAGCCAGGCGGCGGCGTTGAGCTCCTGCGCGGCATGATACCGGCCCAGGTCGGCGGAGATCCACGCCATCATCGCGCTGCACTTAGCGCTCAGCAGGTATAGGTCCGCGGTCTGCTTCGGTCGCTGGCGGCCGTGCAGCAGGGTGCGGGCCCGCTCACGCACCACGGCGAGCCGGTGCAGCACGGAGTCCGGCGACGCCCGTGCGTAGGCGTCGCCGGCCCGGTTCATGTCGGACCACAGGTCCTCCAGCTCGACCGCGTCGACATTGGTCGTCGTCAGCAGCATCGCCTCGGTCAGCGTGCCGGCGGCCGCCTGCGTGGCCGGCGGACCGGGGGTGACCAGGAGCGGCCTGGCCGGCGCCGACGCGGTCGCGTGGTATTGCGCGAGGTCCGCGGCCGGCAGCTGCTGCAGGTCGCGCAGATCCAGCAGGGCGGGCCAGGACGTGCCGTAGACCGTCGCCAGGATGCGCAGGGTCGGCAGGGTCGGGCGGACGCCGCGGTCCGGCCACTGCTCGAATTCCCAGATGCGCGAGCCGCGCATGCCCGCCCGCCGGTCCCCGTGCAGCGTGTTGTATCGGCCCGCGGCCAGATCCAGGGACAGTTCGGAGGCGAGTCGCCAGGCGGTTCTCGGGCGGGTTCCGCACTCCGCGATCAAATGTTCGGCGACCTGGGCGGAGATCGTTTCCTGCGAAAACCCCAGCGCGACCAACTGATCCCGCACCTGTGCGCGGTATGCCTTGCTGCCGGGCTTGACCTGCCGGGTCATCCCTCCTCCAACGACTGCGCCGTTCCACGGGCTGGGCATCGGCACGGAGCCGGAATGTCGCGTCGCATTGTCGGCACGGACGAGCGCCACCTCCGTCGAGCCGGGCACCAGCGATTGGAGGCGGTGCGGCCATGACGACGGTGTCAGCAGCGTGCGGTATTTCAGCGATCACGATCCGGCCGGCGCGCCGGTCAGCCACGCGGCACGGCATCGGCCTGCCGGAACAGCGGTGAGGTCACCACCGGCCGCCACAATGATCGGTCACCGAGACCCCCGCGATGTCGTATGAATTGATTCATCACGATACCTCTATGCCCGCGCCACCGTCAAAGTCTGAGCGATGGGACACAACGAAACACGCGATGAACAGCGACCCCCGAGCACGGCCAGGCATGGCACTCCATGACATATTCACGAACCGTCAAGATGAACCATTCAGTGCCACGTGCGACTGTAGGCTATCGACCTTCCTCCATCCCTATATCGACCCTTCGCCGACCGGCAGCGTTTGATTTCCGGGTGGATATGTGAACGATCGGGCCGAATGCGCGGGAGGCCCGGGACCGGCACCCGCCGGGCGCCGGCGCGGCCGGTCGCCGCGACCCGTCCGGCGGCACCGCCCCGCCGCCCCGCCCGACGGCCGGCCCTGGCGACGCCCCCGGCACCGGCATCGCTGATCGTGAATATCGATCGCCGCCTTGACTGAAGCTCTTGGATGTGTCTACCGTCACAGCACGCTATTAACAAAGTTTCCTAACTGTTGGTGAGGTGAACGTGAAACGATCCCTTCGCCAGGCCCTCCTGGTCGGGGCCGTCGTAACCGTCGTGGCCGGGACCGTTGCAGCCGTGCCCCTGGTGCAGGCGAACGCCGCGGCCGCGTGTGCGCCGGCGTGGAGCGCTTCGGCCATCTACGTCAAAGACAACGTCGTGTCCTACCAGACCCACAACTACACCGCGAAGTGGTGGACCACGAACGAGGTGCCGACCGCCAGCGGGCAGTGGGGCGTCTGGGCCGACAACGGCGTCTGCGGGGGCGGCACCACACCCACCACCCCGCCCGTGACGAGCAACCCGCCCACCTCGAACCCCCCGACGTCGAACCCGCCGACGCAGCCCGGCGGCAAGGCCGTCGTCGGCTACTTCGCCGAGTGGGGCGTCTACGCCCGCAACTACCACGTGAAGAACATCGTCACCAGTGGCTCGGCCGCGAAGCTGACCCACATCCTGTACGCGTTCGGCAACACCAGCGGCGGCAACTGCTCCATCGGTGACTCCTACGCCGACTACGACAAGGCGTACACGGCGGCCGACTCGGTCGACGGTGTCGCCGACACCTGGGACGCCGGCGCGCTGCGCGGCAACTTCAACCAGCTGCGCAAGCTCAAGCGGCTGTACCCGAACATCAAGGTGATCTGGTCGTTCGGCGGCTGGACCTGGTCGTCGGGCTTCACGCAGGCGGCGGCGAACCCGGCCGGCTTCGCGAACTCCTGCTACAACCTGGTCAAGGACCCGCGCTGGGCCGATGTCTTCGACGGCATCGACATCGACTGGGAGTACCCGAACGCCTGTGGTCTGAGCTGCGACTCCAGCGGCCCGGCCAGCTACAACAACGTCATCTCCGCGCTGCGGAACAAGTTCGGGCAGAGCTTCCTGATCACCTCGGCGATCTCGGCGGACGGCTCCAACGGCGGCAAGCTCGACGCGGCCGACTACGCCTCCGGCATCTCCAAGCTCAACCTGGTCTTCCCGATGACCTACGACTACTTCGGCGCCTTCGCCCCGCAGGGTCCGACGGCACCGCACTCACCGCTGAACTCCTACACCGGCATCCCGACGCAGGGCTTCTGGTCCGACGCGGCGATCCAGAAACTCAAGAGCAAGGGTGTACCGGCGAACAAGATGCTGCTCGGCATCGGCTTCTACGGCCGCGGCTGGACCGGCGTCACCCAGGCCGCCCCAGGCGGTAGCGCCACCGGTGCGGCACCCGGCACGTACGAGGCGGGCATCGAGGACTACAAGGTCCTCAAGAACAGCTGCCCGGCCACCGGCACCGTCGGCGGCACCGCATACGCCAAGTGCGGCAGCAACTGGTGGAGCTACGACACGCCCAGCACCATCGCGGGCAAGATGACCTACGCCAAGCAGCAGGGCCTCGGCGGAGCCTTCTTCTGGGAGTTCTCCGGCGACACCAGCAACGGCGAGCTCATCACCGCCATCAAGAACGGTCTCGCATAACAGCGTGATCAGCCTCGCATAACACCGTGATGTCGAGCCGCCGCAGCCCAGGTCCCGGGCCGCGGCGGCTCGGCCGTCACTGCGGCTTCTCCAGCTGCCGGATCTCGATCCACAGCGCCCGCAACCGCTCGACGTCCCGGTCGCTGCGCCCGAACACCTCGAGCATGTCGTCGATGTGATGCCATTTCGGCGACCGCTCCCCGATCCCGTTCAGCAACCGGAACACCGTCGCCTTGGAGACCCCGACCTGGCCGGCGATGACGCTGTACGACGGTTCGCCGGCCTCGCGATGCGCCTCCATCAACTGCTCGGCCAGCCGCGTCCGCAGCGCCCGCAGCCGCTCGACCTCAACGCCGGTCTCGTCGCCCATCGGGATTCACCGCACGCCCGGTCCGACGCCGCCCAGAGGCGGTTCGGACGTGACGGGCGACAATGTGATGAATTTCTCCACCAATCAAGCATGCCTATGAATTGCGGCCCGGTAAAGGCGACATGCCCCGTTTCTCGCCGACGTCCGCGGGCCGCACGCGGTCCGGGCGCCGCACGTGCTCGGCGGCACCCGGCGGCAGGCGCAGCAGCGCCACCGTGCTGCACAACGCCAGGACGGCCAGGGCCACCAGCGCCACCCGGTAGCCGAGCGGGCCGTCCGCGCCGGCGGGGGGGGCCGCCGCGTCGACCGCCCGGACGCACAGGGCGGCCAGGGCCACACCCAGGCCGTTGGCGAGCTGGATGACCGTCGAGGACAGCGTGCTCGCGCCGTTCATCTGCCCGGCCGGCACGTCCGCGAACTGCAGCGTGTTGTACCCGGTGAAGCCCACCGACCGGAACACGCCGCTGAGCAGGAAGACGGCGGCCATGACCGGGACCGGGGTCCGCGGCGTGACCAGCGCGCAGGCCACCATCGTGACCGCGAGGCCGGCCGACGACGCCGCGATCAGGCCGCGGAAGCCGAGCGCGCGCAGCAACGGCGTCGTCACCGGCTTGATCGCGAAGTTGCCGACGAACACCCACATGACCATCAGCCCGGCCTCGACCGGAGTCCAGCCGAAGCCGTCCTGGAGCAGCAGCGGCAGCAGGAACGGCACCGAGCTCACCGCGATCCGGTAGGCGACGCCACCGGTGTTGGACGCCCGGAACGTCGGCCGGGCGAAGGAACGCAGGTCCAGCAGCGGCGTCGGGTCCCGCCGTGCGCGCCGCACCGCCCACCCGAGCCCGACCGCCGCGACCGCGAGCAGGGCTCCGGCGTACGCCAGCCGCCCCGGGTCGGCGACCAGCTCCAGCCCGATCACCAGCCCGACGACACCGGCCATCACCAGCAGGAAGGTCGCGACGTCGAGCCCCCTCCGGCCGGCGGGCGGGACGGCCGGGACGACCCGCCAGGCGACGGCGAGCAGGACCGCGCCCAGCGGCACGTTCACGAAGAAGATCCACTGCCAGCCCGCGTACTGGGTGATGACCCCGCCGAGGAACGGGGCGATCACCGGCGCGGCGAGCGCCGGCCAGGTCAGGTACGCGACGGCGCGGACGAGCTCGGCCTTGGCCGTGCCCGACAGCACGATGAAGCGCCCGACGGGCACCATCATGGCACCGGCCACACCCTGCACGACCCGCCCCGCCACCAGCATCGCCAGCGACGAGCTCAGCCCGCACAGGACCGAGGCGCTCACGAACCCGGCGACGGCGACGAGGAAGACCCGGCGGCCGCCGTACCGGTCGCTGAGCCACCCGCTGACCGGGATGAGGGCGGCCACCGTGACGAGGTACGCCGTCAACGCCACGCCGGCGTCGCTCGGGCGCACCCCGAGGTCCCGCGCGACCGCCGGCAGCGCCGTGGCCAGGATCGTGGCGTCGACCTGTTCGAGGAAGAACGCGGCCGCGACGGTCAACGCCACCGGCCGCGACCAACCGCCCTCCGGGTGCACCACAGTCACACAGGTGATCATGCAGGGCGGCCGCCGTCCACGTCGAGGCTCGACCGCCGGCGGGGTCAGGCAGGGGTGGCGAGCTGCTGCTGGGCGGCGAGAAGGCGGGTCATGCCGTCGGCCGGCATCGGGCGGGCCAGGTGGTAACCCTGGCCGAGCGAGTAGCCCAGTTCGATCAGGCGGTCGGCCTGCTCGCGGTTCTCGATGCCCTCGGCGATCGTCTCCAGGCCCAGCGCCAGCGCGAGCTGCATGACCGCCCGGGCCACCGCCTGCCCGGCGTCGGCCTGCGGCTGGCCCGGCGGGTCGAGCTCGATGCCGTCGACGAACGACTTGTCCAGCTTGATGATGGCGGCCGGGAAGGAGCGCAGCAGGCTCAGGGACGACTCGCCGGTGCCGAAGTCGTCCAGGGCCAGCCGGACGCCGAGGCCGTGCAACTGGTACAGCGCGCGGGAGACCTGCTGTCCGCGCAGTACCGCCGACTCGGTCAGCTCGAGCACCAGGCGGTCGGCGGGCAGGCCGGAGTCGGCGAGCGCGGCCTGGACGTCGGCGACGAAGTCGGGGTCGTGCAGCTGGCGGGCGGACACGTTGGGCCCGAACTTCTGCAGCGCGTCGGGGCCGAACTCCGCCAGCCACTGCGCCGCCTGCCGGCACGTCTCGCGCAGCACCCACCGGCCGAGCGGCACGATCAGCCCGGTGCGCTCGGCCGCGGGGATGAACTCCCCCGGCGGGATCATCCCGCGGGTCGGGTGCTGCCAGCGGACCAGCGCCTCGACCCCGACGATCCGGCCGGTGCGCAACGCCATGATCGGCTGGTAGTGCACGACGAACTCGCCCGCGTCGAGGGCGCGCCGCAGCTCGCCACCGAGCTGGGCGTAGTCGGCCACGGGCCGCGCCATGCCGTCGTGGTAGCGCACCCAGTTGGCCTTGCCGCGCTGCTTGGCCGCGTACATGGCCACGTCGGCATCGCGCAGGAGCCGGTCCAGCGGGGTACCGGCCGGCGCGGTGGCGATGCCCACGCTGGCGTGCACCAGCAGCCGGTGCTCGCTGAGCGGGCCCTCGAACGCGTCCAGGATCCGCTGCGCGATCGTCTCGCCGAGGGTGGTCGCCTCGGTCACCAGGACGGCGAACTCGTCGCCGCCGAGGCGGACCGGCAGGCCGTCGGTGCCGCTCCCGGCCCGCAGGACGTTGGCGACCGCGATGAGCAGGTGGTCGCCGACCTCGTGACCGAGCGAGTCGTTGATCGTCTTGAAGTCGTCGAGGTCGACCAGCAGGACGGTCGTGTCGCCACGCTCCAGCTGCTCGCCGAGCCGCCGACGGAACAGCGCCCGGTTGGCCAGCCCGGTGAGGCCGTCGTGGGTGGCCTCGTGCTCCAGGCGCTCCTGCGTGACCCGCTTCTCGGCCAGCAGCCGGGCGTTCTCCCGGAACGCGACGAGCTGCCGCACCGCGACCAGCCCCGTCACGAGCACGGACGCCACGATGACCAGCTTGTCGGCCCAGGTCAGCACGCCCGGGATGACGGCGACCAGCGGCACGTCGACGCCGACGACCGCGAGGTAGGGCAGCCAGGTGCCGGCCCGGCTGGGGCGGGCCGCGGCGTGGGTCCACTGCCGCCGCACCGCGAGGGCGCCGAGCACCGCCGCGAGCGGCATGACGATGGCCTGGGCCGGCACGGTGCCAGGGTCGCCGCCGAGCACCAGCAGCAGCGCCACGCCCGCGCCGACCAGGCCGGTCAGGCCGATCAGCCGCAGCACGGACCGGTCGACCGGGCCACCCCGGATGTAGGAGACCTTGGTGATGCCGCCGACGGCGAGCGCGAACGACATACCGAGCAGCACGATCGTCTGGGTGCTCCACAGTGCCTCCGCAGTGATCATCGGGGCCAGGCCGAAGTGGAACAGGACCGTGCCGCAGCCGAGGAAGGCGATCGAGCGGTCCAGCCACTGCCGCCAGCGTTCGCACGCGCTGGAGATGCCGAGCGGGATCCGCGCCATCGCCCACATGGCGGCCAGGAATCCGATGCCGGCCGGCACGGCCGCCGGCGTCGACATCGACGGCAGGGTCGACATGTCGCGCATCCCGCCGGCGGCCAGCACGCCGAACCCGGCGCTGAGGCAGCCGAACGCGACCAGCATCAGCCGCCAGAACCGCCGGGCAGGGACGGTGAGCGGGGCACGCCGCAGCAGATCGAGGACCGCCGCCGCGGCGACCGCGGCGCCGAGTGGCAACGCGAGGTACCCCACCGCGGCCGGCCCGATACCGGTAGCCGCCCAGACGGCGTACCAGAGCGTCCCGGCCACCGTGATGCCGACGGTCGCCACGACGTGGCGCATAGGGGCACGGTGGTCGGCGGTCACGGACTGCCCCATCGGCCAGCACCACGACCGGATGAAGTGAACGCGCCCCTCGCACCGCTTTGCCACCCGACCGCAACCCAAACCATCGGCCGGAGACCCGGGAGGGCCTCCGGCCGCGGTCGTGGGGTCAGTTCGGCACGATCTGGTAGGTCGCGCCGGATTGGGTGGGGAAGGAGATGGTGCCGTTGGGGGTGGTGTAGGCGACGGTGCCGGCGCCGACGCGGGTGACGGTCACCGGCCGGGTGCCCCACGGGTTGAGCAGGGCGACCGGGCGGCCGGCCTGGCTGGTGATGTCGACGTAGGTCACCTGGCCGCCGGTGAGCTGGCTGGAGACCAGGAACGCGCCCTTCTCCCGGAGGTTGACGAACTGGGCGTTGCGGGACGTCGGCCAGACGGGGAAGACCCGGATGACGCCGTTGTCGCTCTGCAGCAGCAGGTTGTCGATGGCCTCGACCGCGGCGGACTTCTCCAGGCCGTGCGACGGGTCCTTGATGCGCAGGTTCGGGGCGAGTTTCTGGTTGATCTGGCCCTTGAGCTGGTCGATGAGGGTCTGCGCCGGGTACCCGACGCGGGCCGCCTGGGTGAACACCTTGGGGAAGCTGTTGTCCTGGCCCCAGGAGTTCATCGCGTTGATGGTGTTGACGGCGATCTGGCGGTCAGCGGCCGAAGAGGCCAGGCCGAGCACCTCGCCGGGGTGGATGAACTCCAGGTTGACGGTGTTGTCGCCCGGGTGGATGAGGCGGGTGTCGGAGCCGCTGATCGTGCCCGCGTCCGCCAGCGCGAAGACGGTCTGTCCGTTGTAGACGGTCGTCGGGGTCGGCGGCAGGTGGGACAGGATGTTCTGCCACGTGGTGCGCAGGGAGGCGTCGGTGTTGAGCTCGACGGAGGCGTCGACGAGGGCCGACAGCAGGTACTTCAGCAGGCCCAGGTCGGGGCTGGAGTTGCGGCCCCACAGGCCTTCGTGCGGGCCGGACCACAGGTTGTAGCGTTGCGTGGCGGCGTCGTACTCGAGCCAGTTCTGGAAGAACGCCGCGACCTCCTTGAGCACCGGGTAGGCGGTGTTCTGCAGGAACGTCCGGTCACGGGTGTAGTCGTAGTAGGCGATGTACTGCGTCGCCGTGAACAGGGCGTTGCCGACCTGCTGGTGGTAGTTGTTGTCGGCGGTCGAGCCGTACGGGGCGATGCCGACCGGGAACAGCAGTCCGCTGGGCATGCCGCCGGACGGGAAGCGGCGGCTGACGTAGTCGGGTTTGACGCGGTTCAGGTCCTGCTG
Organism: Dactylosporangium sp. NPDC049525; assembly: GCF_040676755.1. Taxonomy (NCBI): domain Bacteria; kingdom Bacillati; phylum Actinomycetota; class Actinomycetes; order Micromonosporales; family Micromonosporaceae; genus Dactylosporangium; species Dactylosporangium sp. NPDC049525. Next base: position 12,055 of record NZ_JBFAPO010000007.1, read on the forward strand.
CGCCCGCCGGCGCGCCTCGGGCAGATAGGCGCCGATCAGGTCGAAGTAGGGCAGCGCCAGCTCGGCGTGGTTGGTGGAATAGACGCCGTAGAAGTTTGCCATGTAGTTGTAGTTGAGGTGCATGTCGCCGCTGAACTGCGGCGAGTCGCTGGTCGCCCAGATACCGTAGAGGCCCGGTGACATCTTGCCGGGGCGGATCGAGGAGCCCAGCAGGTAGAGCGCGCCGTAGTAGTAGCGGTGCAGGACGTCGTCGCCGACGTTGAGGTAGGACTTCAGCCAGTACTGCTTCCACCATTCGAGGTGGGCGTTGTACTGCGTGTCCAGCCCCGTGCCGCTCTGGGCGTTGACGAGCGTCTGGGCGGCGCCGGCGGTGCCGGTGGGGTTCTGGCCGCCGCCGGCGACGGCGGTGACCAGTTGGACGGTCTGGCCCGGCGCCAGGTTGAACGTGAGCCGGGCGGTGGCGCCGGATGCCGTCGGGGTGCCGGTGGCACCGATGAGGCGGGTGGCGAGGGACGCCTCGGACACCCAGTTGCCGCCGCTCGGCGTGCGGCGGGTGGCCCACGTGGCCTGGCCGCTGACGCCCGCGGTGTTGGTGAAGCCGCTGCGCGCGTCGGCGGACCCGGCGAACGTCTCGGCCTTCAGCGAGACGGTGCCGGTGCCGGTGGACCGGATCTGGGTGACCATGAGGTTGTCGTTGGCGGCGGTCCAGGTCTTCATCGTGACCGGCTGGCCGCCGATGGTCATGGTGGTGTCGATGTCGCCCTTGAGGATGTTCTGTTCCTCGCGGAAGCTGCCGGACGGCGGTGTGGTCGGTCCGGAGCCCGATCCGTAGAGCTCGAGCTGGGCGATGCGGGCGCGCGGGTTGGTCTGCGAGTCGGCGGTGGTGCCCTGAGTGGGTTCGGTGATGCTGAGCCGGACGTACCGCACCGACTGCGCCGCGACGGTCCGGTCGGTGGTGGCGGCGGTGTTGTTCGTGACGGTGTCCACTGTGGACCACGAGGTGCCGTTGCCGGACACCTGCAGCGTCCAGTTCTTCGTGGTGTTCGCGGTCTCCGCGGGGCGGGCGGCGGCGTCGTGGCGGATGAGGTACCGGTTGAACGTCTTCGTGCTGCCCAGGTCCAGGGTGAGCGTCTGCGGCTTGCCGATCTGCGACACCCAGCCCTCATAGCCGGCGGCCCACTGGCCGTTGACGGCCCGCGACGGGCTGAAGCCGCCCTCGGTGCTGGACGCGGTGGCGACCGCGCCGAGCGCCAGGTTGCCCGACGGGGTGCTGGCGGCCGGTGCGATGGTGACGCCGCCGAGGGCGACGAACGACGGGTTCGGGTTGCCGGCCCAGAAGTTGCCCTTGGACACGGAGAAGGTCTTGTAGCCGGCGCCGCCGCCGGAGGTGACGCCGATGTCACCGTTGCCGAGCAGGGCCGTGTCCGGCATCAACCGGCTGACCGCCCCCGGGTAGTCCTGGGTGGTCCAGACCCCGCGGATGGGGCCGATCAGGTTCTGCACGTCGGTCCACTGCTGGGCCGGGGTGGGGGTCGCGGCCCTGGCGTCCGGGGCCGCGACGACGACGATCGCGGCGACACCTGCGGTCAGCAGGCCGGCCGTGGCGGCGGTGACGGTGTTGCGCATCCTTTTCATGTGCATCGCTCCTTTCATCTGGCGGGATGACGGGGATGAGGTGAGGGTTGCGGGACGCGCACGTGGTGCAGGGTGCCGATGCCGGGCACGTGCCCGCCGGCGGCCGAGCCGGCGGGCAGGCCGAAGAGCCCGACGAGGATCGCCTCGGTGGCGGCGGCGCCGGCGAGGCTGTCACGGTTGGCGACGCCGCGTTCGGCGACCCGGAACCGGCCGCCGCCGACCGTCTCCATGGCCTGTCCCCACACGGCGCCGGAGGTGCTGGCGTGGATGCGGGACAGCAGGTCGGTGGCGAGGTCGGGGCGGCCGAGCCGGCACAGGCCGTAGGCGGTGGCGCCGGGCCACGCGCCGAACGCGCCGGCGGCGCCGTGGTCGGGCCGGTCGGAGCGGGGCGCGATCGGGTCGTCGGGTGCCAGGGCCCGCATCCAGTCGCCGTCGAGGAGATGCCCGGTCACGAACTGGATCATCTCGGCGCGCATGTCCTCGCTGAGGTGCTCGGCGAGTTCGGCGGCAACGAACACGAAGTCGAGGACGTGGCCGATGGTCTCGTCGCCCTCGGGGTGCGCGATGTTCCAGCGGCCACCGCCGGCGTACTGGCCCAGGACGGCCGCGGTCAGTTCGGCGGCGTCGGCGTCGGCGCGGTCGGCCTCCTCGTTGAGGTCCGCGCCGGGCGCGCCGGCGGCCAGCCGGCGCAGCAGCGTGGCGAGGGAGCGCAGCATGCCCGCGTAGCCGGCGTTGAACGACACCACCGCGTCGCGGTAGTTGGGCACGCATTCCAGCAGTTCCCAGGCGTCGCGGCCGAAGTCGACGAGGACGCCGCCGCCGAACGTGGCGCGCCGCTCCCGGGGGCGGTACGCCAGGGCCCGCAGGTGGTCCAGGACGGTCGCGGTGCCGGCCTTCTCGGCGAGCAGGTCCAGGTCGCCGGTGACGGCGAGATACGCCTGGACGGTCCGGAACAGTGCGTGGTCGTTGGCGGCGTAGTGGTTGCCGACGGGCAGCAGGTTGCGGGTGTCGAAGGAGTGGCAGCGGTCGTAGGGCTGGCTGAGCGCCGCGACGATCCACGCCCGTGTCCCTGTGGGCTCCAGCATGGCGGCGGTGTGCGCCCACTCCGACTGGTCCCAGAAGTAGGTGGTGGTCGGGCCGAGCCGCGGCCCGCCGGTGAGGAACACCGGCCCGATCGGGCTGACCCCGGTGTTGCGCAGGTAGATGGCCAGCAGCACGCCGAGGTGGTAGGTGCGGGCCAGGCCGGCCGGCGCGTCGTGCAGCACCGGCAGGTGGCCGGAGAACTCGGTGTTGCCGGGGGTGAACGCGCTCGTCCAGGTCGAGCGCCACCGGTCGGCGACGGCCGCGAAGGCGCCCGCGAAGCCGGTCGCGGCCTCCTCCGCCACGTGCACCGATCGGTCCCGGTCGGAGGAGATTGCCAGTACCACACCCAACTCGACGGTGGCGTCGGGCTCGACGGTGCACGTCCATCTGGCGACCGCGCCGCCGCCGTGCGGCACGAGCTCGTCGGGTGCCTCGGCGAAGGCGTAGACGGACACCGCGGGGCTGTGCCGGTCGGTGACGACGACCTGCGCACCCGACACCGTGGACGTCCAGCGTTGCGCGCCCCACCACGGCTGGGTCCACGCTCCGTGGGTGCCGTCGACGCTGAGCTCGGCGCCGTCGCCGGTGATCCGCACCGAGAGCAGGTGCCACTGCCCGGCGCGCAGCGGCGGCCCGGCGGTGACGTGCTCCCCCGCGATGCGCAGCCACGGCCGGCCGTCGGTCAGGCCCAGCTGGACGGAGTCCGGGTGGTTGCCGTGGGTCAGCACGACGCCGGTCTGGCCGTCGGCGGCCGGCCGGAACTCCAGGCGCAGCACGGTGTCCGGGCCGAGCGCGACCGGCTCGAGGCGGCGTTCCGTGGCCGGGTCGGTCAACTCGAACTCGCCGTCGACGACGACAGGGGTGCCGCTGTCCGGCAGCACCGTGACACCGCGGACGGTGCCGAGCGCCGACGGGGCCCGGGTGCGGCCACTGTCCGATGTGGAATGGTCCGGCAGCTCCGACTCCAGCAGCATCGGCGCGGTGTCCTCGTCGCGCTGGATGCCCGGGATGCGGGGGCTGCCGAGGCGCAGCCACCGTGGGTCGGTGGCCAGCAGGTGCACGTGGCGCGGCACCCACGCGAGGACCTCGGCCCGGATCCGTTCGGTGGTGTAGTAGTCGTGGTGGTGCCCGGCGCTCCACGGCGTGCCGTAGAGCCAGCCCCAGTCGACGGGGCTGTCCGCGATCGGCGCGTGGAGCTCCTGCTCGACGGTGACCGTGACCGGCTCCGCGGAGCGGTTGACGAGCCGGGTGCGCCAGTGCACGGCGTGCTGCTCGTAGCCGAGGCGGGTGTCGGTCTCCACGGTGAGCCCGCTCGCGGCGCCGGCCCGGCGCACTCCCCACGGCGCCCAGCGCAGCCGGTCCGCGCGCACCGCACGGCCGTCGACGCGCAGGACGCCGGTGTGGTACCCCCCGCTGTAGGGCGGCATCGCGAGCCAGGACAGGGAGGTGAGGTCGTCGTTGACGTGTGCCTGACCCCACTGGTTGCGCAGCGACGGCAGGTGCGCGAGCGCACCGCGGTCGAGCCAGTCGCCGATGAGGTCGTCCAGCGGGGGGATCATTTGGAGGCTCCTGACATCAGTCCGTGGATGAATTCGCGCTGACTGACCAGGTAGCCGACCACCGGGATGATCGCGGCGAGGAACATGATGCCGAAGAGCTGGCCGTAGTCGGTGGAGTAGGTGCCGACGGACAGGTAGACGCCGGTGGTGATGGTCTGGCCCTTGAGCGGGCCGAGGATGAACAGCGGGTTGAGGAAGTCGTTCCACACCCACAGGCCGAGGAAGATGGCGACGGTCGCGGTGGCCGGGCGCACCATCGGGAACACCACCTGCCACCACACGCGCAGGTCGGAGGCGCCGTCGACGCGGGCCGCCTCGACCACCTCGCGGGGCACGCCACGCAGGAACCCCACGTAGACGAACACGGCGAAGGACAGGTAGCCGCCGCCGACGTTGGCGAGGATCAGCCCGGTGTACGTGTGCTGCAGCCCGACCGTCTGCAGCAGCCCGACGATCGGCAGCAGCACCACCTGCGGCGGCACCATGAGCCCGAGCGCGAACATGGCCAGCAGCGCCGCCTTCACCCGCGGCGTGCGTTCCGAGATGTAGAAGGAGAGCGCGCTGGACAGTGGTACCAGGATGAGCACCGACGCGGCGGTGACGACGACGGAGTTGATGAGCCCGGCCTGGACCAGCATGTCGGGGCGTTGCAGCGCCCGGGTGAGGTTGCCGAGGGTGAACGGGGCCGGCGGTGCCGCCGGATTGGCGAGGATCTGCTGCTGGTCCTTGAAGGCGTTGACGAGGGCCAGGTAGATCGGCAGGCAGAACAGCAGGGTCGCCAGCCAGGCGAAGCCGGTGTGGATCCGTCCGCGGGTCACAGCCGGGCCTCCCGTTTGCGGAGCAGGAACGTGACGGTGTAAGCGATCCCGGCGGTCAGCGCGAGCAGCAGCATGGCGATCGCCGAGGAGTAGCCGAAGAGGTTCTGGGTGAAGGCCACCTCCAGCAGGTAGTACGCGGTGGACTGGGTGGTGTTCGCCGGACCGCCGCCGGTGAGCACGGCGATCACGTCGTAGAGCTTGAACGTCGTGATCAGGCACAGCACGACGTTGATGGTCATGCCGGGCGCGATCATCGGCAGCGTCACCGCCCGGAAGCGTTCCAGGGCGCCGGCGCCGTCGACCCGGGCCGCCTCGTACAGCTCCGGCGGGACCGTGCGCAGCGCCGCGGAGTAGACGACGGTCGCGAACGCGATCGTCATCCAGCTCACCACCGCGATGATCGACACGGTCGCCAGGTCGGTGCTGCCGAGCCAGCTCTCCCCCGGGACGCCGATCTGGGCCAGCGCCGCGTTCAGCAGGCCGTTCTGGGTCAGGATGCTGCGCCAGATGAACGCGACGATGACCCCGGACAGCACCTGCGGGATGAACACCAGCGTGCGCATCACCCGGTAGTTGGCGGTGTTGCGGTTGAGCAGCAGCGCGAACGCCAGCCCGAACACGTTGGCCACCACGGTGACCGCGACGACGACCAGCAGCGTGAAGCGCAGCGTCGACAGCAGCCGCGGGTCGTCGAACATGTCGAGGTAGTTGGCGAGGCCGACGAACGCGCTGCCGGTCTTGAGCGGGTTGCGGTCGGTGAAGCTCAGGAACAGGCTGCGGCCCAGCGGATACAGCAGGAACAAGCAGTAGAGGAGCACCGCCAGCCAGGCGATGGGCGCGAGGCCGCCGCGCCTGCTCACTTCTTCGCGGCCTTGTCCCAGGCCGTGTCGAGGGCGGCGAGCTGAGCCTTGACGTCGTCGTTGGTGAACAGCTGCTGCGACAGCGCGTAGAACAGGTCGGAGACCCCGGGTGGCAGTGCGTCGTCGTTGTTGACCCAGCCGATGGAGCTGACCTTGGTGTTGTTCTCCTGCACGTACTTGTAGCAGTCGGTGAACACCGGGGTGACCTTCGCGCCGAAGTCCTCCAGCTTGACCGTCTTGAGCATCGGGAACGCGCCGTCGGTCTCGATGAGCGTCTTGAGGTTGTTCGGCGACAGTGACCACGCCTTGGCGAACTCACCGGCCTTGGCCGCGTTGGCCGACTTGGCGTTCACGCTGGTGGTGCCGCCGACGTTGAACGGCACGATCTGCTTGCCGTCGTCGGTCGGCAGCAGGAATCCGCCGAAGCTACCAGCCTGCGCGGCGGTGATCTGACCGATGAACCAGCTGCCCATGAGGTACATGCCGGCCTTGCCGTCCAGGAACTGCTTGTTGGCGTCGGCGTAGTTGACGCCGAGCGCGCCGTTGCCGAACGCACCGGCCTTCACCAGGTCGCGCTGCTTGGTGACGGCGGCGACCACGTCGGGGTCGGTGAACTTCACCTTGCCCGCATACCGGTCCTTGATCCAGTTCGGGTTGCGGCCCAGCACGTCGGCGCTGACCAGGCCGACCAGCGGCATGCTCGCCGACCACGGCTCGGCGCCGGCGAGCTGGATCGGGGTGACCCCGGCGGCCTTGAGCTTGGCGGCGACGTCGGCGAACTGCGCCCAGGTGGTCGGCACCGTCAGGTTGTTCTTGGCGAAGATGTCCTTGTTGTAGAACACCATCGGCAGGATCTGTGAGTTCGTCGGCGGGATGTAGGTCTTGCCGTTGATGGCGTTGCCGTTGGGCTGCAGGAAGTTGGCGTCCAGCCAGGCCTGGTCGAACGGCTGCAGCAGGCCCGCGTCGAGGAAGTCCTTGGGGTTGATCGAGGCCAGGACGTCGGGGAACTGCCCGGACGCCTGCAACTGCTTGGCGTAGGCATTGCGGTCGCTGGTCGGCGCGACGATCTTCTTCACCGTCACGCCGTCGAGCTGCTTGGTGGCGTCGGTGATGGAGTCGTCCCAGAACTTCGCGGTCAGCGCCGGGGTCTCGAAGGTCAGGAACGTCAGCGTCGTGCCGCCGCCGTTGCTGGACTCGCCGGGCGTGCAGCCGGCGACGGCAAGTAAGGCGGTCGTGGAAAGTGCGCAGAGCAGGACCGAACGACGGGTGCGATGCACGGAAACCTCCTGGGCGGGTCCAGCGAGATAACGAACGCCCGGACCGGCGGGTGCGGGCTTCGCGGGGGGTGTGTGGCGGCTGGTGGCGCCGACCATACGACCGTCAAACATGGGATGTCAACAGTTTACAAAACTCGGGATAACGTTGTCTGATAGTCCGCATGCAGCACTGGTCTTCGCAGTCATGGGATGATTCGCCCCCGTCGGTACGCTGGCACCGGTGCCGGAGCTCGGGAGGAGTGGCATGACCGATCGTGTGACGGCGCGCCGCAAGCGGCCGACCATGATCGACGTCGCCCAGCACGCCGGCGTCGCCCTGCGCACCGTCTCGCGGGTCGTCAACAACGACCCGACGGTCGGCACGACGTTCGCCAACCGGGTCCAGGCCGCCATCACCGCCCTGGGCTACACGCCGGACGAACGCGCCCGGCAGTTACGTGGCGGCCGCAGCGGCCTCATCGGCGCCGCCGTGCGCAACCTCTCCGCCGGCCACCCCGTCCTCGGCGCCCTCGACACCACCGCCCGCGGGCACGGGCTCACGGTGCTCGCCACCGCGACCGCCGACGAGGAGGACCGGGAGCGCGAGGTGGTCCTGTCGATGTGCGGCCGCCACCTCGACGGCATCGTGCTCGAGCCGGTCGGCGACACGCACCAGTACCTGAGCCCGGAGATCGAGGCCGGGACGCCGATCGTCGCCTTCGACCGGCCCGCCGGCGGCATCATGGTCGACACGGTCGTCTCCGACAACGCCGCGGGCATCGGCACCGCGTTCCGGCACCTACGGGGCCACGGGCACCACCGCATCGCCTACATCGGCGACGAGGAGCGCATCTTCACCGGCCACGAACGGGCCGCCGCCTTCCGGGCGTGCGTGGCGGCGAGCGGCGAACCGGTCACCGGGCTGGTCCACCCCGGCGTCGTGGCGCCCGGCCGGATCGCCGCGGCGCTCGACGCCGCCCTGCGCGGCCCCGGCGCCGCCACCGCGCTCATCACCGGCAACGCCTCCACCACCCTGGAGGTGCTGCGCCACCTCGGCCCGGCCGCCTCGAGCCTGGCGATCGTCGGGTTCGACGACTTCGCCCTCGCCGACCTGCTCCGGCCGGCGATCACCGTCATCGCCCAGGACAGCGACACCATCGGGCGCACGGCCATCGACCTGCTGCGGCACCGCATGGCCGACCACACCCGCCCGGTGCAGACCGTCACGATCGGCGTCGAGCTCATCGTGCGCGGCTCCGGCGAGCGACCGCCGGACGACTAGGTCGGCGCGGTGCGGTTGCCGTCACCACAGCTGGCTGAGCGGATCGTCGTGCTCGTGCCGCCGCCACTGCTGCGTGAGGCGGCCGAGCCGGTCCGGGTCGGAGATGCCGCGCAGGACCGCGACCTTGCCGTCACGGACGTCCAGGACCACGATGCCCACCACGCGGTCGCCGAGCGCGGCGATGAGGGCGGGGCTGCCGTTGACCACGCCCGCGTGCATCGCCGGCGAGCCGCCGACCAGCCTGCGCTTCGCCGGCGTCGGCTTGAAGGAGGCCCGCACGGCGGCGGCGATCCGTTCGGGCGCCGGCAACCGCAGCCAGATCCTGGCCTGCCCGGCGCCGTCGGAGATCGCGGTCGCGTCGGCGGTGAGCAGCGCGACGAGGCGTTCAGTGCGGCCCGAGGAGGCGGCGTCGACGAACGCCTCGACGATGCGGCGGGCGGCCACCCGGTCGATGTCGGCGGCGCCGGGCCCGGCCGCGACCCGGCGCCGGGCCCGGTGCGCGTGCTGCTGGCTCGCGGACTCGCTGATGTCGAGGATCTCCGCGATCTCGGCGTGGCTGTACGCGAACGCCTCACGCAGCACGTAGACGGCCCGCTCGACCGGCTGGAGGCGTTCCATGAGCGTCAGCACCGCCATGGTCACCGATTCGCGCTGCTCGACGGTGTCGGCCGGGCCGAGCATCGGGTCGCCGTCCAGCAGCGGCTCCGGCAGCCAGTCGCCGGCCGCGCGTTCCCGCCGCAGCTGGGCCGACCGGAGCCGGTCCAGGGACAGGTTGGTGACCACCTTGGTCAGCCACGCCTCGGGCACCTCGATGTGCTGCCGGTCGGCGGCGTGCCAGCGCAGAAACGCGTCCTGCACGGCGTCCTCGGCGTCGACGGCCGAGCCCAGCAGCCGGTACGCCAGCGAGGCCAACCGCGCCCGGTTGGCCTCGAAACGCTGCACGGTGGCAGAGTCCATGCGGGCCACGCTAACCAGCGGCGGCCGCGGGAGCGCGGCGGGGCACGGTTGCCAGGCGGTGCCTGCGGGTCGTCGGCAGCCCGTAGGTCGGGTGGCGCATGTTCCACACGGTGCCGCGGAACACGAACGCCTTGAAACGGGCGGCCGAGCGGCCACGCAGGGACCAGGCCCGGGACCGCGCGTCGCCGTCGACCGCCTGGAAGATCGCGTCCTTGCCGCCGAGGCCGATGCAGTTGCCGAGGTACTGCAGCGAGGTCGTCGGGACCTTCCGCCCGGTGAGGTCACCGACGATCGCGGCCGTCGCCTGCATCCTGGTGAACCCGGCCGAGGCGCACGACATCGGCAGCGGCCGGCCGTTGTCACCGATGACGTAGACGCTGTCACCGGCGGCGTACACCTCCGGGTGCGAGACGGAGCGCATCATGCGGTCGACGGTGATCCGGCCGTCGGCCTCGACCGCCACGCCGCTGGCGGCGGCGATGGGGTGCACCGCGAAGCCAGCCGCCCACACGGTCGCGTCGGCGGCGAACGCGGTGCCGCCGGCGGCGACGGCACCGGCCGGCTCGACGCGTTCGACGGTGGTGTGCTCGTGGACCGCGATGCCGAACCGGTCGAAGGCGCGCAGCAGGTGCCGGCGGCCCTTCGGGCCCAGCCAGCCGCCCAGCTCGCCGCTGGTGACGAGGGTGACCCGCAGCCCGGGCCGGGACTCGGCGATCTCGGTGGCGGTCTCGATCGCGGTCAGGTTCCCGCCGACGACCAGCACCGTCCCGCCCGCGTCCAGCTCGTCCAGCCGCCGTTGCAGGCGCAGGGCGGCCGGCCGCGAGGCGACGTGGAAGGCGTGCTCGCCCACCCCCGCGACGCCGCCGTCGCCGACGGTGCTGCCGAGCGTGTACAGCAGGGTGTCGTACCCGATCTGGTCGGTGCCCGCGCCGTCGGTCACGGTGACGGTCCGCTGCCGCGCGTCGGTGGCCACGACGCGGGCCACCCGCAGCTGGATGCCCGTGCCCGCGAACATCTCCGCCAGCGCGTGGCGGCGCAGCCGGTGGCCGGCGGCGACCTGGTGCAGGCGTATCCGCTCCACGAAGTCGGGCTCGGCATTGACGACGGTCACCTCGACGTCGTCCGGGTGCAGGTGCCGGGCGAGGCATCCCGCTGCGGCGGCGCCGGCGTAACCGGCCCCGAGGACGACGATGCGGTGCCGCATGTTCGTGCTCCCGTCTGTGCGCATGCCTTCCGAACGAGACAGCACCGGGATTCCTGACACGGCAGCCTGTGACCTGGGTCACCCTGCACGACGAGGGTCCCCCTGACCGCTGTGTCCGTCGTGGTCGGCCTGCAGAAGCTGTCGAAGGCCAACGACGCCGCCGACTACCTCTACAGCCAGAACCTGGTGCCGGTCACCCAGCTGGGCCAGGTGCAGGCCGGGGTCGAGGCGTCCTGGGCGGCGGCCCTGGACCTGGCGATCACCGAGGGCGAGGCCGGCCTCGCCGCCGACCGGAAGGTCATGAGCGACGCCGATGCCGCGGTCGACGCGGTGTTCGCCGCCTACACCGCCACCGACATGACCGGCCGGGAGCAGGCGGTCGCGGCGTTCCGGCGGTCCTGGAGCGGTCTCCAGCAGATCCGTGACCAGCAGCTGCTGCCGACCGTCACGGCGACCGACACGGCCGGCTTCCGGCAGGTCCGCGACGCCCAGGCCCGGCCGGCGCTGCAGGCCGCCCTCGCCGCGCTGCACGACCTGGTGGACATCGAACAGCGGGTGGCGCAGGAGAAGCGCGCGGACACCGCGGCCGCGTACCGGTCCGCCCGCACCCAGATGATCACGATGCTGGTCGTCGGGCTGCTGGCCGGGCTCGGCCTGGCCTGGCTGGTGGTGCGCGGGATCATGACGACGGTGCGGTCGGTCGCCCGGGTCACCGCGGCCCTGGCCACCGGCGACCTGACCGTCACCGCCGCCGTGTCCGGCCGGGACGAGCTCGGCCGCATGGCCACCGACCTGGACGCCGCCACGACCGGGATGCGGGGCGGCGTCGCCCGGATGGCCGAGGTCGCCGTCACGCTGTCCTCGGCGGCCGAGGAGCTCAGCGCCGTCAGCGGGTCGCTGCAGACCGGCGCGCGCGACGCCGCGCAGCGGGCCACCGCCGCCTCCGCCGCCACCGCGCAGGTCAGCGGCGGGGTCCAGACCCTGTCCGCGGGCGCGGAGGAGATGACCGCCTCGATCGCCGAGATCGCCACCAATGCCACCCGCGCCGCCGAGGTCGCCAACTCCGCCATGCGTACCGCGGAGGCCACCAACGCACAGGTCGCCCAGCTCGGGACGGCCAGCACCGAGATCGGCGACGTGGTGAAGCTGATCACCGCGATCGCGGAGCAGACGAACCTGCTGGCGCTCAACGCGACCATCGAGGCCGCCCGGGCCGGCGACCTCGGCAAGGGCTTCGCCGTCGTGGCCGGGGAGGTCAAGGACCTCGCCCAGCAGACCGCCCAGGCCACCGAACAGATCACCACCCGGATCGCCGCGATCCAGTCCTCCAGCACCGCCGCGGCCGAGGCGATCGGGCAGATCCACCAGGTGATCGCCCACATCGGCGACTACACCACGACGATCGCCAGCGCCGTGGAGCAGCAGACCGCGACGACGCAGGAGATGAGCCGCTCGGTCAACGAGACCGCCATCAGCAGCACCGAGGTGGCCCGCACGGTGTCCGGGGTCGCGGATGTCGCCTCGTCCACCACCGACGGCGCCAACGCCACCCGCCAGGCCGCCGGCGAGCTCGCCGGCCTGGCCGGGGACCTCAGGACCCTCGTCGGCGGCTTCCGCTACTGACCCGCGACACCGCCGGCGGTCTGGCGCGGTGGGACCGTCACGCCACTGCCGCTGCTGGACCCGGCGCGCTCGGCCCTGTTCCTCTACGGCGGTGTCAGCGCTGACGGCACCACGGCTGTCGCCACCCTGATGCCGCCGCCTGCTGACCCGGCCGCCCGCCGCCGCTCCCGGCCCGCAGGGCGTCAGACCCAGCCCCGGTCGTGGGCGTGCATGATCGCCTCGGTCCGGTTCGCCACGCCGAGCTTGGCGTACAGCGCGCGCAGCAGCCTGAACATCATCCGTTCCGAATACCCGGTGCGGGTCGCCACCTCGGGCACCGTGGCACCGGTCGCCAGCAGCCGCAGCCACCCGATCTCCTGCTCCGAGGGCGGGCCGGCCCTGCCGTCGTCCCGTGGCGCCGGTGCGACCAGCGCGCGCAGCACCTCGATGGGGAGCAGGCACGCGCCGTTCAACGCCGCCGCGACGACGTCGCGGATCTGCGCGGGCGTCGCGTCACGGGGCACGATGCCGACGGCGCCGGCCGCGAGCGCGCGCAGCGAGGCCGCGGGGCCGTGCTCGTCGAGGACCGCGACGACGACGAGGTCGGCACGGATCCGCCGCAGGCTCGTGAGCAGCGCCCACGCCTGCGGTGAGGCCAGCGTGAGCAGGACGATGTGCCGTTCGGCGGCGCGGACCCAGGCCGGCACGTCGGCGGGGACCTCGGCCTCGAACCCGGCGTCGCCGAGAGTGGCCAGCACACCGCGGCTGAACATCGGCAGCGGATCGACCACGGCGACCCGGACGGACATCGGCGGCCATGCCTCCCGCGTCGGGTGATAGGGCTTCGGACAGTGGTTCCTGGCGGACCCACGCCGATCTTTACCGAGACGCAGGCTCCTGCCAACTCCGCATCGCCGCCGGTACGCCCGCCGCGCCCGTGGCACGCCACCGCACCGAGCGGCCGGGCCCTGCCGTCAAGTCGTCCTGGACCGGCGGAACGCACCGCTCGTAGCGTCGGCTCGACCCGGTAAACCGCAGCCGCGGTGCCCCGGTCACGGCGAGGACGACGCGATGTTCAGCCGAAGCAGGTACAGGATCGGGGACGGCTCGGGGCTGTCCCTGCTCTGGGTCCTCATTGCCGTCTTCCTCGTCCTGATCCTGGCCGCGGGGCTCGCCTGGGGCTGCTTCCGCGGCCGCGACAAGGGACGTGACGGCATGGTCAACGAACGGTTCCACCGCAGCAGCGAACGCATCCCGCCGCCCAGCGGGCCGCTGAGGGTCGGCGACTACGTCAAGCTGACGAAGTCGCTGGCGGGCCTCGACGCCCGCACGGCACTCGGGCGGATCGAGGCGCTCGGCAAGGACCGCGAGCACCGGGCGATCGCCACGATCAAGTTCACCGCCGGCCCGCTGCGCGACGTGGCGCTGGCCGATCTGCGCCGGTACGACCCCGGCAAGGACGTGTGAGCGACACCGGCGGGGTCAGCCCAGCGCCACCCGGCGGACGGGCGCGAGCCTGCCGTCGGGGTCGACCGTCGCGAGCTGGTCGAGCAGGAACCGGCGGCGACGCACCGCGCCGCCGGCCATCGTGAGGTCGCGCGCCGTGCCGTAGGCCTCGACGGCCCGGTCCAGCGCGGTCGTGTCGCCGCAGAGCGCCAGGCCGCACAGCGCCAGCGCGTGCGCGTCGCGCAGCAGATAGGACCGGGGCGCCCGTTTGATGCGGTCGACGGCCAGTGCGCAGGCGTCGCCGAAGGCCGAGCGGGCCTTGTCCACCCGGTCCAACCGGAGCGCGACGATCCCCTGCAGGCCCAGGGCACCGACCGCCTTCGGGTGGTGGGGCTGGCGTGCCGCGGCATCGGCCGGTGCCTCGGCGTCCTCGGGACTGCCGAGGGCCAGGTGGGCGAGCCCGAGCGTGACGTTGGCCTCGCGGAACAACGCGCCGTTGCGGGCTCGGACGGCGATCACCGCGGCCTGCTCGGCCAGGGCCGTCGCCTCCGCGCCCCGATCGCAGTCGGTGAGCGTGGACGCCTCCGACTCCAGGCACCTGCCCTCCTGCAGGGCGTCGCCGGCCTTCCTGGCCTCCACCCGGGCCAGGCGGATGGTCGCCAGCGCGTCGTCGGTCAGCCCCCGCTGGCCGAGCGTCCAGCCGAGGTTGAGCAGCCGCAGGGCCTCTGCCTCGTTGCGCCTGGTGCCGTCCAGGTGGCGGATGCAGCGGGCCGCCCGGTCGAACTGCCGCTGCGCGTCATCGAAACGACCGGTGCACGCCAGGCAGATGCCGAGACTGCTGTACGCGCCCGCCTCCACCGCGTGCAGGTTCATCCACCGGCAGGACCGGCACCAGCGGATGACCGCGCGGTACTGGTTCGTCGCCGCGGCGAGCCGGTCGGCGTCGAGGTCCGCGCCGGCCGCCTGCTGCAGGACCGTGACGTAGTCCGGGGTCCGGCGCAGCCAGCTTACCCGGCGGAGCCGGTCGTAGTGGTCGTCAAGGTTGCCGCCGTGGTCGTCCTGCTGTTCATAGGCGGCCATCAGGAACGACAGGTTGAGGGACTGCTCATAGGGATCGGTGAGCAGGTCGAGGAGCTGCTCACGCCAGGGGATGAGCGCGTCGCTGTGTCCCCGCCCGGTGAGGTGCTGCCGGTCGGTGGCGGTCATCCGCTGGAGGGCGAATCCGAACTGGCCGGCGGCAATGCGCTGCTTGATCTCCGAGAACACCGGACGCAGGTCGTCCAGGCGGGTGACCGACTCCGGTATCAGGCGGGCGAAGTGCTCGGCGGCGCGGCAGTGCAGCCCCGTGCGGGTGTACGGCAGTGGTTGCCGTTCACAGTCCTCGGGCCGGCCCGGCGGGAGGGTCCTGAGCGCCCGCTCGGCGTCGGGTGTGGGCGGGAGGTAGAAGTGCCGGCCGTCGCGGCGGATCAGCCGGTGATCGTGCAGCCAGGCGAGGATCTCGCGACCCGGCAGGCCGGGCACGTGGTCCTGCAGCAGGAAGCCGACCTCGAACGGCAGCACCGGCTGGCCGAAGACCGCCAGGGCCTGCACGACCATCTGCTCGTTGCGGTCCAGGTGCTGGAAGAGCTGGTCGAACAGGTGCTGGGCCACCCCCTGCGACGGGACGCCCTCCATCTGCCGCAGCAGCCAGGACAGCGGACGGTCCGGCTCGAAGCGCATGACACCGAACGCCAGCTCCAGGGTGCGCGGCCGGCCCTCCGTGACGTCGTGGAGCCACCGCAGCTCGTCCTCCGTGGCGCCGGCAAGGACTGGACCGCCGGCGTCCTCGAAGGAGCGCAGCAGCGCCACCGCGTCGTCGTACGGCAGGCCCGCGGCGAGCGCGACGTGCCGGGCCTTTCCGGTGAGGTCGCGCAGCGTGGTCTCCGGCGCGACGGCGGTGACGGTGACGAGGCGAACCCGGTGCCGGGCCCGGCCGGCCACCAGCGCGGCGAGGAACTCCCGCAGGTCCCGGCTCGCCAACTCGCCGTGCCGGTCGAACAGGTCGTCGGCGTTGTCGACCACGATGACGACGCCGATGCCGTCCAGCGCGGTGAGGACCGCGTCGAGGTGATCGTGCACCGGCACGGGCTCGGCCAGCCGGTCGGTGAGGTCGACCGACCGCAGCTCGGTCACCACCGCGGCCAGGTCGTGCAGCAGCGTCGCGCTGTCGACCCGCCGGTAGCCGTGTCCGGAAAGGTAGACGTAGCCCCGGTCCGGCGGCTGGAGGCGGCTCGACAGGTGGGTCACCATCGCGGTCTTGCCGATGCCCGCCGGTCCGGTGACGGACACCAGCGTGACCGCCGGGTCCGCCAGCGCAGCGAGCAGGCGGTCGCGCTCCCCGACCCGGTCGCGGAATCCGACCGGCGGGATCTCCGGCACCGGGTTCACCACGACGGTGTCGGCCCGGTCCCGGGTCGGTGCCGGCGGCGCCTGCCGTTCGACCAGGCCCGCGTCGATCGAGGCCTGAACCGCACGGCGGGCCTCGTCGGGCCGCTCGGCGCGGCGCTGCTCCTGCTCCTGCCGGACCCGGAGGTCGTGGGCCGCGGCCAGGTGCCGGTCACGACCGCTGTCCGGGGCCGCCGCGGCCTTGACCTCCGCCTGGCGCAACCGCTCGGCCTTGTCGGCGACGTACTGCTGGCGCGAGGCGAGCCGGTCCAGCTGCGCCACCAGGGTGTTCCACCCGGCTTCGGGGTCGGCGGTGAAGTCGATGGGCGTGTTGCGTGAGACGGTGTACGGCAATTCGGCCTCGCTGTCATAGCGCAGGACGAACACAGGGATGCGGCGCTTGTGTGCCATGGCCAGTTCGTCGCGCGCGCCGCTACCGTCGCGGACGCTGCCCTGGGTCATCACGAACAGCAGCACGTCGGCGCCGAGCACCGCGGTCTCGATGGCCTCGTCGAAGCCCTCTTCGGCGCCGATGTCGCGGTCCGACCACGTGATGACGTTGGCCAGCGTCCGGTCCAGCCGGTCGCGCAGCGGCACTTCGAGGTGACGATCGACACGGGCGTAGGAGATGAAGACTCGTAGCAGTTCCGGTTCCGGTTCGTCCACCACGCACCCCCATGCGTCCCCTCAACGGCAGGGCCCTGCCATCGGATGGCAGGAGCAGGCCATCGACGGTCCTCAGCATGCCTCCCGCGGTGGCCGGGCATCTGCCTCGATGTCGGGTTCCGGACAGCCTCGACGGGAGCGGGCGGAGTCGGCGCCGTACACCCTCGCGCCGTGGTGACCGCGGCTTGTCTGTCCGGTTCGGAAATGGCCCAGGCGGGCACGATTCGCCGTACGTCTGGCGAAGGCCGGTCGGTGTCGTTATCTTCGTGGTCCATGACGGCTGCGGACGGAGACGCCGAACCACTGCGCGTGCCACCGTGGCTCACCGGCAACGCGCCGTCACCCGACCCCGAGCATCCTCAGGTCGGATCGCAGGTGCCGGCCGCGCCGGACCCCACCGGCGCGACGCCGGACGTCGCCGCGGTCCCGGCTCGGGAAACGCCGGATGCGGAAGCGAACGAAGCAGCGGACGAAGCAGCGAACGAAGCGCCGGGCGAGAGGGTGGACGGGCCCGCCGACGAGGCGGCGGACTGGCCGGTGGCGCCGGACCGCGACGGCTGGCACGCCTCCGGCGAACCGTCGGCGCTGCGCGGCCTGCTCGCGCCCTGGCGGCCGCGGCTGCTCGTGGCCGGCGTCGCCACGGTGCTGTCGCTGCTGTCGATCCTGCTGGCGTCGGCGTTTCTCGGCGACCACGGGCCCGACCGCCGGGCCGCGCCCCCGACCGGCACCCTCAGCGCCGACGTGTCCGTGGCCGTGCCGGGTCCTTCGCGCACCGAAGCGACGCAGGTCTCCCCGTCGCCGTCGCCCGCCCCGTCGCCGGCGTCCCGGTCCCCGGCCGACGCATCGCCGACGGGTCCGCCGCGCTCCTCACCGCCGAAGTTCGGGCCGGTCACGTTCGAGGCCGAGGCGCCCGGCAACACGCTCGGCGGGTCGGCGTGGGTGGACCGGTATCCCGGCGCGTCGGGCGGCTCGATCGTGCGCAACATCGGCGACTGGGGCAGCCGCGACGGCGACGGGTTCCTGCGCTTCCAGAACATCACCGTGCCGGCCGACGGCACCTACACCCTTCGGCTGTTCCACGTGAACATCGACAACGAACGCACCCGGACCGCCGTCGTCACCGTCGCCGGCCGCGACCCGCAGCCGGTGACGCTCAGCGGCAGCTCGGCGTGCTGCACCGGATCGACGCTCAAGGTGCAGCTGCGCAAGGGCGGCAACACCGTCACCGTGTCGAACCCGGACGGCCACGCGCCGTCGGTCGACCGTATCGTGCTCAGCCTGCCCTGATCCCCGGGTAGCGGTGCGTCACCGCAGACATCTGATGACTTTGCCCTCGAAGCGCCGCCTGCCGTTCAGCGCAGACCTCGGCGGGGCGTACTCGTCTGATGTATCGCCGCACGTATCGAGAACTGTCGGGCGACGGACACGGATCGCTACGATGACTGGCTGAGCACCGCTTCGAGGAGATGTCCGTGGCACTGACCGACGAGGCCATCGCGCGAATCCGCAGCATGATCCAGTCGGGTGAGCTGCCGCCCGGCACGCGGCTCCCCACCGAGCAGCAGCTCTCGGTCCAGATGGGGCTGTCCCGCAGCGGGGTGCGCGAGGCGGTCAAGGTGCTGGAGGCCGCCCGCGTCTTGGACGTGCGCCGGGGCGACGGCACCTACGTCACCAGCCTGGCGCCCCGGCTGCTGCTGGAAGGCGTCGGGCTCGCCGTCGAGCTGCTGCGCGACGACACCCTGCTGGAGGTGATGGAGGTCCGCCGCATGCTCGAACCGGTGGCCACCGGCCTCGCCACCGTGCGGATGTCCGACGCCGCCCTCGACGAGCTCGAGAAGATCCTCGACGACATGCGCGGCGCCGCCGACGACGCCGAGCTGCTGATCCAGTACGACACCGCGTTCCACCGCACGGTCGTCGCCGCCACCGGCAACGAGACGCTGACCTCCCTGCTCGACGGCCTGTCCAGCCGCACCGTGCGGGCCCGGGTCTGGCGCGGGCTCATCGAGGGCAACTCCTCGCACGCCACCCTCAGCGAGCACGAGTCGATCTACCGGGCCCTGCGCTCCCGGGACCAGCTCCTGGCCCAGGCCGCCGCCCTGCTGCACGTCAACACCTCGGAGGCATGGCTGCGCACCGTGCTGTCGGCCTCGTCGGGCGAACCGTCCGCCTGAACCTCACGACGGCACGGCGCGCCAGGACCTCGGCCGTCCACTGTGGACCGGCCGCGGCCTGCCCAGCTGGTCGGGCGGCCCGGGGCCGCGACGGGCAACCGGCCGGCCCCGCATCGCCAGGGTCGAAGGCGAGCCGGGTGGGTGAACGGGGGCACGCGCGGGAATCCTTGATGCGCCCGGTCCGCTGCCGATGTCCGCTGCGAACACGTCAGACGGGGATCGGCAGGGAGAACGCATGGCAGTCCACGCTCGCGCGGCCGGTCGGGTCGCAGCGCTCGCGTTTCGGCCGGCGGCCTCGCTCACCGGGCGCCTGCGGTACGCCCAGAAGTTCGTCGTGGTCGGTCTGGTGCTGCTCGTGCCGCTGTTGTCGGTGGTCCTGCTGTATGTCGGCGAGCAGACCCAGGTCATCCGCTCGACGTCGTTGGAGCGGCAGGGCATCAGGTACATCGGGCCGCTGACGGTCCTCACCACGCATCTGGTCAGCGCCCGGCACGAGGTCGTGCTGTCCGACGGTGTCGCCCGCCCGGACCTCGGCGCCGACCTGGCCGCCGTCGACCGGCTCGACCGCCAGCTCGGCGACCAGCTCGGCACCAGCGCCGACTGGCGGTCGGTTCGCCGCTCCATCGAGGCCGCCGGGCAGTCGACGCTCGAACCGCTGGACCGGATCCGGGTGTACGACTCGGCCGCCGACGCGCTGCTGGCGTTCATCACGAAGGTCGGCGACCAGTCCGGTCTCACCCACGACCCGGACCTCGACGCGTACTACCTCGTCCAGATCGTCCAGGCAGAGCTGCCATCGCTGCTGGACGCCGTCGGCCGGGCCACCGACCGGGCGGCGTACGCGGACTCGCGGACCCTGACACCCGACGCCGACGCGTTCATCGAGCTCGGGGTGTACAACGGCGTGGTCGCCAGCACGCACAAGGCACTCAAGCGCGACGGGCGTACCGTCGTGGACCGCACCGCCGACGGCACGGTCCGCGACACGGTCCAGGGTCACCTTGCCCGCCTCGACGTGGTGACCTCGGCCTTCGTGCGGCAGCTGCAGGACACCGTCGGCAACCGCCGGGTCGGCGCCGCGTTCGCCAACGGCGCCGACAGCGTGCGATCCGAGGCCACCTACTTCGCCACCGACTCCGCGACCGCCCTGGACCGGCTGCTGCAGACGCGGGTCGAGACGCTGACCGCGCGTTCGGAGCGGGTGCAGTACGGCACCGGCGCCGCCTGCGTGCTCGCGGTGTATCTCTTCATCGGCTTCTACCTGTCCGTGGCGCCGCCGATCCGGCGGATCGTGGCGACCCTGCACGCGGTCGCCGAGGGGGACCTGACCCGGCGCGTCACCGTCGAGACCCGCGACGAGATCGGGCTGGTCGCCGTGGCCGTCAACGACACCATCGCCAAGACCGAGATCGCCAGCGGCAAGCTGGGCCGGCAGGCCAGCCACGACACGCTCACCGGCCTGCCCAACCGGGCCTCCGTCCTGACGCGGCTCGATCAGGCGCTGGAGCGGGCCCAGCGCGACGGCGGCCGCCCGATCGCGGTGCTCTTCATCGACCTCGACAAGTTCAAGGCCGTCAACGACTCGTTCGGCCACGCCGCCGGCGACGCGGTCCTGCGCGCCGTCGCCGAGCGGCTGTCCGGCACGATCCGCCCGGGCGACCTGGCGGCCCGGCTCGCCGGCGACGAGTTCCTGGTGATCGCCGAGGGCCTGGACCGGTCGGACGAGGCGGTCCTGGTCGCCGAACGCATCGTCGAAGCGGTGAGCCGCCCGATTGCGATCCCGGTCCCGAGCGGGAAGCGCGAGGTGACCGTCGGGGGCAGCGTCGGCATCGTCTTCGCCGACGGCACCCGCCGCTGGACGCCCGATGAGCTCCTGCGCGACGCGGACGTCGCGATGTACAAGGCCAAGGAGCGCGGTCGCGGCCGCGTCGAGGTCTTCGACGAGGACATGTACCGCGCGATCGAGTCGCAGCTGGCGATCCAGGGCGACCTGCGCTGGGCCCTCGACGACGACCGGATCGAGGTGCACTACCAGCCGGTCGTGGACCTCTTCGCCGGGCGCGTGGTCGCCTTCGAGGCGCTCGTGCGGTGGGATCACCCGGACCGCGGCCCGATCGACGCCCGGCAGATCGTCGAGCTGGCCGAGGAGACCGGGCTGATCGGCAGGCTCGGCGCCGCCGTGCTGACCCGGGCCTGCCGCCAGGCCGCGGCCTGGCGGGCCGCCCGGCCCGACCTCGCCGAACTGAGCATCGGGGTCAACGTGTCCGGCCGGCAGTTCGGCGAACCGGACTTCGTGGACTCCGTCGCCGCCGCGCTCGCCGACTCCGGCCTCGATCCCGACGCGCTCTGGCTCGAGATCACCGAGACGTCCATCATGGCCGACACCGCGGCCACCCGGGCGACCGTCGACGCGATCCGCGCGTTCGGCGTGCACCTGGCGATCGACGACTTCGGCACCGGATACTCGTCGCTGTCGTACCTGCGCCGGTTCCCGGTCGGCGTCATCAAGATCGACCATTCGTTCGTCGCCGGTCTCGGCGAGGACGCCGGCGCCGAGGCGATCGTCACGATGATCGTCAGCCTCGCCGGCGCGATGCGCATCCAGATGGTCGCCGAGGGCGTCGAGACCGCCGCGCAGCTCGACCGGCTCCGTCGTCTCGGCTGCCCCTACGCGCAGGGCCACCACCTGGCCGGGCCCGCGCCCGCCGACGAGGCGCTGCGGCACGTCGACCGCCTGGCCCGGCGGTTCGCCGAGCCGGCCCACGCCGCGTGAACCGGCGACCGGCCATGGGTTGCCAGTCGGGAGCGAACCGGTTGTCGGCGCCGATCCGGCCGGCGGCGCCGTGTTAGAAAACAGGCATGCGAGGCGTGAGGGAAACTGTCGGCTGCGCGCTCGGGTCACTGCTGCTGCTGACGCCGGCGGCGTGCACCCAGAGTGTGGAGGACCGCCCGGCGACGTCGCGCTCGGTGAAGATCGGGTTCATCACGAAGTTCCCCGGCGACTTCTACGACACGATGGTCGGCGCCGCCCGCCAGTATGACGCCGATCATGCCGACGTCGAGGTCGTCTACGGACAGGGCAAGAGCGGGACCGACGACGAGAGCGCGATCGGCTTCATCGAGGACATGATCGCGCAGCACGTCGACGCGATCGCGATCACGCCGACCAGCCCCAACGTCCAGAGCGCGCTGGACAGGGCCGTCGCCCGCGGCATCAAGGTCGTGCTGGTCGACAACGACATCCCCGGCTGGACCGGCAAGTCGTCGGTCGTCGCCACCGACAACCTGGCCGGCGGCCGGCTCGCCGGCACCTGGCTCGCCAAGCAGCTCCGGCCCGGCGCGTCCCTGGCCGTGCTGCAGGGCCGGCTCGGCAACCCGTCGCTGGACGACCGCGTCGCCGGCATGAAGGCCGCCCTCGGCACCGACTACGACATCGTCACCGAGGTCGCCACCGACTGCGACAAGACCAAGGGGTTCAACGCCGCCCAGGACGTCCTGGCCACCCATCCGGAGGTGACCGCGATCTACAGCGCCTGCGGCCCGCCGTCCGCCGGCGCGCTGGACGCGATCAAGGCGGCGAACCGGCTGCAGTCCATCACCCTGCTCGGCTTCGACGCCAGCGCCGAGGAACTGGTCGCGATCAGGGCCGGCGAGCAGGCCGGCTCCGTCGCCCAGTTCCCCGCGCGCATGGGCACGATGAGCGCCGAGGCCGCGGCCTCCGCCGCCCGCGGCCGTCCCGTCCAGCCGAAGATCGACACGGGCACCGAGCTGATCACCAAGGCCAACGTCGACACCGTCAAGTGACGTCCGGCGCACCAGGGGTTACGCCGCGAGCTTGGCCAGCTCGGCGGCGGCCAGGAGGAAGGCGCCGACACCGAAGTCGGCGGTGGTGTCGGTGGTGACGGGCTGGCTGGACTCCGGCCGGTAACCGACACCCTGCACGTAGCCCAGGAAGCCGTCGGCGTGCACGGCCGTGGCGACCATCGCGTTCCAGGCCCGGGCGGCGACCGGGAGGTAGGTGGCGCGGTCGAGCACGCCGGTGCGGATGCCGTAGGCGAGGCCGAAGGCGAACATCGCGGTGCCGCTGGTCTCCGGCCCCGGGAGGTGCTGCGGATCGCCGAGGTTGACGTTCCAGAAGCCGTCCGCGCGCTGGGTCTTCAACAGCGAGCGCGCGACGCCCTGGATGTTGTACCGGTACTCGGGCCACCGGTTCTCCCCCGCGCTGAGCAGGCCCAACGTCTTGGCGTGTGCGGCAATGGCCCAGCCGTCGCCGCGGGACCAGAACACCGGCTTGCCCGACGGTGACTTGGCCCCGTTGGGCGGCGTGAACCCGCCGTCGCGATACCACAGTTCGGCGGTGTAGTCGTACAGCTTCAACGTCTTCTTGGTGTACGTGTACAACGCGTACAGTTTGGTGAGATACGCGTCGTCGCCGCGGTAGGCGGCGACCCTGGCGAACACCGGCATCGCCATGTGCAGGGCGTCGACCCACGTCCAGTCGTTGACCTTGCTCGCCTGGCTGCCGTAGACCATCAGCCGGATCGACTCGTTGACGGCGGCGAGCTTGGCAGGCTCGGGCTCCACGTCGTGCAGGTCGTAGTAGACCTGGCCGGCGCAGTGGTTGTCGGCGTGCCGCGTCGAGGTCCCGCCGTTGAGGCCGTAGTTGGCGGCCTGCGCCCAGCTTCTGGTGTAGGAGAGGTACCGGCTGTCCGCCGTCGCCCGGTAGAGCGCCATGTTGCCGCTGAAGTAGGTCGCCCGGGCCCACTGGTTGTTGCCGGGGTTGCTGTTCGCGCCGATCCAGTGGTCGTTGACCCGGCGGGCGACGGTCAGGATGGCGGCGCGGGTCGGCAGGACCGCCGGCACCGCCGCGGCCGCGGTGCCGGCGCCCAGCAGCGGCACCAGGCTCACCCCGCCGGCGCCCAGGCCGTACAGCACGCCGCGACGGGTGAGGGCGGCTCGCGTGATCGAGGGTCGTTCGGGGGACGAATCAGGCATGGACCTCTCCTCGGGGCCGACGCACGCTGATCGTGCTGCGGTGCGCAACGAAGTCGGCGGGAGGACCGTGTCCGCGCCGCCGCCGTACGGGACATTAACATCGAAGTGCGTCGAAGTTGCACGGCTGGACGGATCGCCGGGTTCGTGGTGCCGCAGGCCGAGCCGGTGACGGACAATCACGGCATGACCGACGACGGCTTTGTGATGCGGCTGCACGGCATCGGCGACCTGCGCGGCGGCGCGGAGCCGCGACCCGTCCCCGCCGACGGCATGAGCCTGGTGCGGGTGACCGCCGTCGGGATCTGCGGCTCTGACCTGCACTGGTTCACCCACGGCGGGATCGGCGACGCGCAGCTGCGGCGGCCGGTGGTGCCGGGCCACGAGTTCGCCGGCGTGGTGCACGGCGGCCCGCTGCACGGCCATCGCGTCGCGGTGGACCCGGCCATCCCCTGCGGCCGATGCGCCCGCTGCCGGGAGGGCTTCGGCAACCTGTGCCCGGCGGTCCGCTTCTCCGGCCACGGTGAGCTCGACGGCGCCCTGCGCGAGTGGATGGTGTGGCCGACCGAGCTGCTGCACCCGTTGCCGGACGGCCTCACCGACACCGACGGCGCGATGCTCGAACCGCTCGGGGTCGCGCTGCACGCCTTCGACCTCGGGCACCTGCGCCTCGGCGGCTCGGTCGCGGTGGTCGGCTGCGGGCCGATCGGCCTGCTGCTGGTCCAGCTGGCCCGGTTCGCCGGCGCCGCCCGGGTGGTCGCGATGGATCCGCTGGCGCACCGCGCCGAGGCCGCGCGGGGCTTCGGCGCGGACGAGGCGGTGCCGTCGGGCGCCCCGGCCGCCCTCGACGGCGCCGATGCCGACGTCGTGTTCGAGGTGGCCGGCAACGACGAGGCCGTCCACGCGGCGGTGTCCGCGGCCCGCCCCGGCGGCCGGGTGGTCCTGGTCGGGATTCCGGACGAGGACCGGACCACGTTCCCGGCCGGCACGGCCCGGCGCAAGGGACTCACCTTCGCGATGTGCCGCCGGATGAACCACGCCTACCCCCGCGCGATCGACCTGGTCCGACGCGGCCGGGTCGACGTCACCTCACTCGTCACCCACCGCTTCCCACTCACGGAGGCGGCCGAGGCGTTCCGCACGGCGGTCGGACGGGCCGGACTCAAGGTCGTCATCACCCCATGACCGCCGCACGGAACCACCCGCAATGCAGCGGCCGCGGCACAGCGGGCCCGCAGCTGCCGCCCGGAGGGGACGACAGCTGCGGGCCGTTGTACTACTGCGGCAGGGTCCACTGCTGCGCGGCGGAGGTGTTGCAGTCCCAGATCTGGACCTGGGTGCCCGGCGTCGTCGACCCCGCGGGGTCGTCGAGGCACTTGTTCGACTGCGGGTTGTAGTACCGGCCGCTGGACTGGCGGATGAACACCTGGGCGCCGGTGCTGTTGCAGTCCCAGATCTGCAGCTTCGTGCCGTTGGCGGTGGCGCCGCCGGGGATGTCCAGGCACTTGCCGAACGCGCGCAGGGTGCTGCCCGCCTCGACGTAGGTCCACTGTTGCGCGCCGGTGCCGTTGCAGGTCCAGATCTGCACCGGGGTGCCGTTGGCGCTGTTGGAGGAGCGGACGTCAAGGCAGAGGCCGCCGGGGCCCTTCACGGCCTTGCCGGTCGTGGGCGGCGGCGTGGTCGGGTTGCCGCCGCCACCGCCGCTGGTGTACGCGGCCACGTAGTCGATGACCATCGGCGCGCCGGAGACGGTGGAGGCGAAGGGGCCGCCACCGAACGCGGCCGGGAAGCCGCCGCCGATCGCCACGTTGAGGATGATGAAGAAGCCGTGGTGCGTGGCGTTGTTCCAGGTGTTCGCGTCGACCTGGTTGGCGTTGATCGTGAAGAAGTTGTTGCCGTCCAGGTACCAGCGGATCTGCTCCGGCGACGTGCTGCGGTCCTGCTCCACGGCGTAGGTGTGGAAGCCGGTGTTGCAGCCGCCGCAGGCGC
Source organism: Dactylosporangium sp. NPDC049525 (assembly GCF_040676755.1). Classification (NCBI taxonomy): domain Bacteria; kingdom Bacillati; phylum Actinomycetota; class Actinomycetes; order Micromonosporales; family Micromonosporaceae; genus Dactylosporangium; species Dactylosporangium sp. NPDC049525. The sequence goes on from NZ_JBFAPO010000007.1 coordinate 38,002, forward strand.
GCTCGCCGCTGCCGATGCCGGTGGTCTCGTTGCACGGGCCGCCCGGGTTGGTGCCGCAGTGCAGGGCGCCGAACACGGAGGGCCGGCCGTTGATGTTCTCGAGGATGTCGATCTCGCCGATGCCGGGCCAGCCGGTCGCGCCGGTGCCGCGCGCCGCCGCGCCCAGCATCCAGAACGCGGGCCAGTAACCTGCGCCGTTGGCGGTGTTGACGTTCGGCTGCTGGATGCGGGCCTCGACCCGCAGCTTGCCACCCGCCGGGGCGGCGAGGTTGGTGCGCTGCGTCTCGATGCGGCCGCTGGTCCAGTTGCCGGCCCCGTCGCGGAGCGGCCTGATGTTGAGGTTGCCGCCGCCGTCGAGGTAGACGTTCTGGGTGCTGTTCGTCATGTTCTCGATCTCGCCGGTGCCCCAGTTGCCCGCGCCGCCGGGGTAACCGTGGCCGAGGTCGTAGAGCCAGTTGCCGGTGTTGACGCCGGTGTTGGCGGATCCGTTGAAGTCGTCGGCGAAGACCTGGGTCCAGCCGCTGGGCGTCGGGGGCACCGACGCACCGGCCTGGGGCAGTGCGGTGACCGTGGCGGCCAGCAGCACGGCCGCGGCGGCGCCGATCAGCAGTGGCAGTCGCCGTGTGCGACTGTGTTTGATCTGTGCAGTTTCCACGAGGATGACCCTTCGTCGAAGGGAAGCCGCCGGGGGCGGACAGCGATATGCCTGCGCCTCGCGTTGGCGGACGTGAGAGCGCTCTCAGCATCGTGGCGGACTGGAAAGATTCTTGTCAATAAGCAGGTTGACTGTTGATTTCTGTTCGGACCACAGAACACCGCCCCGGGTGCTCGTCCCGGGGCGGTGTTCTCCGATCAGATTCGGTCAGCCGCGGTCAGCAGGGGCCGTTGCAGGCGAGCACCTTGAGCCGGTCCAGCGCCCCGTTCCACTGGTTGGAGTCGCCGGCGAACGGGCCGGTGCTGGAGTACTGCCAGAACGACCACGTCGGCGCGCCCGCCGGCAGCGTGCCGGGGGTGCTGCTGTAGCGGGCGAGCCACAGCGGCGAGTTGGCCCAGAAGCCGCTGTAGTTGCCGGTGCAGGTGACCCACCAGTCCGTGGTCGTGTAGATGGTGGCCCAGCGACCGGTGCGGGTGTGGTACTGGTTCAGGAACGCCCGGATCCAGCTGACCATGCCCGACTGCGACAGCCCGTAGCAGGTGGCGCCGTACGGGTTGTATTCGATGTCCAGGGCGCCGGGCAGGGTCCTGCCGTCCTTGGACCAGCCGCCGCCGTGGGCGACGAAGTAGTCGGCCTGGGCCGCGCCGCCGCCGCCGTTCGGGATGGCGAAGTGGTAGGAGCCGCGGATCATGCCGACGTTGTACGAGCCGTTGTACTGCTGGGCGAAGTAGGGGTTGGTGTAGTACGTGCCCTCGGTGGCCTTGATGTACGCGAACCGGGAGCCGGCGCTCCACTGCGCCGACCAGTTGACGTTGCCCTGGTGACCAGAGACGTCCTGGCCGTAGGTCACGGCGGCGGCCGAGGCCGGATTGCCGATCAGGGCGGTGGTGACCAGGGCGGCCGCCAGGGACAGGACTGCCAGTGCGCCGAGCCGTCGTTTGGACACGGTGCGCCTCCTTCGAGGGGGTGTGCTCCGGGTTTGGCAGATAGCTTCGCCGATTAGCTCACGATCGTCGGAAACTTTCAATAGGCGTCCGTCGAACTCTGCGAGAAAACTACAGTGACTCGGATCGATAGACATACAGCCCTGAGCAGGTGTAGCGTGCCCCGCTGCAAGAAGTTTACAAACTTCTATGCGCAGTGAAACTTGGCACCGGGAGGCGCTCATGGCCCACATCACCCGTCGCGGCGTCCTGCGCGGCGCCGTCCTGCTCGGCGGCGCCGCGGCGCTGCTCGGCCCCGCCGACCCGGCGTCCGCCGCGGTCGAACAGCCCTCGATCGCCAACTGCGGCAGCTGGGGCGCGCGGCCGCCGTCCCGCCCGCTCACCATCGACCAGTACCGGCCAAACAAGATCATCGTGCACCACACCGCGATGGCCAACTCCACCGACTACTCCCAGGCGCACGCGTTCCAGAACTCCCGCGACATCCAGGACCTGCACATGGATGGGAACGGCTGGCTCGACAGCGGCCAGCACTTCACCAACAGCCGCGGCGGCTGGCTGACCGAGGGGCGCAACGGCAGCCTGTACGCGCTGCTGCACGGCCAGACCATGGTCCAGGGCTCGCACTGCAAGGGCCAGAACGACCAGGCCATCGGCATCGAGAACGAGGGCACCTACCTGACCGAGCAGCCCCCGGCCGCCCTGTGGAACAGTCTGGTCGCGTTCTGCGCGTTCACGTGCCGGCAGTACGCCATCCCGGCCGCGGAGATCTACGGCCACAAGGACTTCAACGTCACCGAGTGCCCGGGCCTGCTGCACGGCCGGCTCCCGGAGCTCCGCGCCGCCGTGGCCGCCGCACTCTGACCGACCGCCGTCTCCCCGAGCGACTGCGACCCGCGGAGTCACGTGGACACCGCCGCCGGCACCGCACGCATCGGCGCGCCTCGGCCCAGTCGGTGCGGCCATGAGCCCGGGCCGCCGGCCTGGCCGGGCAGCGCTCAGCCCTGGATGACCCTGATCGACGCGACGTCCTTCGAGCCGACCAGCGTCGTCACCCGCAGCACGTACAGCGCCGGGTCGAACACCCGGCCGCTCCCGGGGTTGCTGAGCCGGTTGCTGAGCTCGCCGTTGCGCACCAGGTACAGGGCGGCGCCCGCCTGGCTGCAGTAGGTCGTGTGGATCGTGGCCTGCCAGTTGAGCACGGGGTAGGAGAAGAAGTCCTTCGGCCCGGGCGGAATCACCGGGTCCGGCGAGGTCAGGGTGCCCGAGGCGTTGCTCAGGCAGACCGCTGAGTCGACCGTGATGTCGGCGTTGGCCGGCTGCGGCGCGGCCAGCACCCCGGCGATCACCGCCGCCGCGACCACACCGGCTGCCCGGCGCACGTGCGTTCGTTGCATGTCGACCTCCTGGGTTGCGGTTGTTCCTCCACCTCCCAGGCGTTCCAGCCCGTTCCATCCCGGCGCCTTCCTAGCAGTACGAGTACCAGGACCGCCCCGCACCGGCTGGCTACGGTGACGATCGAAGTGAGACGGACAACGACCGACGGGGGACCTTGGGATGCCGCAGGATCACGGACCGGTGCTGGTCATCGGGGCCACCGGACAACAGGGCGGCGCGACCGCGCGGCGGCTGCTCGAGGACGGCCGGCTCGTCCGCGCGCTGGTGCGCGACCCGGGCTCCGCCGCCGCGGCGGCACTGCGGGCGGCCGGGGCGGACCTGGTCGCCGGCGACCTCGACGACCCGGACTCGCTGCGGGCCGCGATGCAGGGCACGTCCGGGGTCTTCCTCGCCCTGACGATGATGGCCGGGCCGCGGATCAGCCCCGAGGGGGTGATCGCCGAGGAGCGCCGCGGCCTCTCGGTGGTGGACCTGGTCCACGAGCGCGGCGCCGGGCACCTCGTGTACAGCTCGATCAACGGCGCCGACGCCGGCTCCGGAATCCCGTACTACGACAGCAAGGCACGGATCGAGGCGCGGATCCGCTCGCTCGGCGTCCCCGCGACCATCCTGCGGCCGGTGTCCTTCATGGACAACTTCGCCACCTACAGCCGCCCGGCCGTCCAGGACGGGCGCCTGGTCGTCGGCCTCGCCGTCCGGCCGGACCTGCCGATGCAGCTCATCTGCGTCCGCGACATCGGCGCCTTCGCCGCCCTCGCCTTCCAGCAGCCCGGCACGTACCTCGGCCGTACCCTGTCGATCGCCGGCGACGCCCTCACCCCGCCCGAGATCGCCGCGACGTTCGGCCGGCTCAGCGGCCTGCCGGCGCGGGCACAGCAGACGCCGATCGAACGGATCCGCGGCTTCGACCCGCAGCTGGCGCAGATGTTCGCCTTCTTCAACGAGCACCCCGCCGAGCCCGTCGACCTGCCGCCGCTGCGGGCCGCCCACCCGGGCCTGCAGCGGCTGGAGACCTGGCTGCGGAGCACCGGCTGGACGCCGTGACCGCGGCTACTCCTTCACGCCCATGTGCTCGATCGGCGGCACCCGCAGCAGCCGGCCGATCGGCAGCACCGTGGTGAGCAGCGCGAGCAGCGCCGTCCCCGCGATCACGGCGGCGAAGCCCAGCGGCGGCACGTAGGGCACCGGTTCGCCGGTCACCGCGTCGACGACCGCGGCCAGGGTCGCCAGCGCGATCGCCGCGCCCATCAGGACCGCGACGCCGAGCAGACCGGCCTGTTCGGCGTGGACCATCCGCTTGGCCTGGCCGCGGGTGACGCCGACGAGCCGCAGCACGGCCAGTTCCCGCCGGCGGGCGAGGGCCGCGATGACCATCGTGTTGGCGGCGGCGAGCGCGGCGTAGCCGACCATCACGCCGACGAGCAGCTTGTTCAGCCATGCGCTGACGGCGAGGTCGGCGGCGAGCCGGCGGGTGAGGCTGCCGGTCTCGACGACGGCGCTGCCGGGGTGCCGGGCCGCGAGCGCCGACAGGTCCGCGGATCCGGTGGAGCGGATGAGCACCTCGTCGTCCACGTCCCGTGCCGTGTGGCCCGCGACCGTCGAGCGGGTCAGGGTGATGTCGCCGAACCCGAGGCCGCGCTCATAGATCGCTACGAGGGTCAGCTTGACGGGGGTACCGTCGCCGAGCCAGAACTCGACGCGGTCGCCGACGTCCCAGCCGTGGGTGGACGCCCGGATCGACGATGCGGCAATGGTGTCGCCCTTCAGGTCGGCCAGGTCGCCCTCGCGCACCCGAAGGTCCATTGTGGACGCCAGGGCGGTGGCGTCGACCGCCTGCGCGGCGACCGGCTCCGCGCCGTCGAGGAAGGTGATGACGACGGACGTGCGCCGCACCGACATAGCGGCCTCGACGCCCGGGGTCTTGCGCGCCTCGTCGACGGTGCCGGCCGGCAGCCCGGCCGGGGAGACCAGCGCGTGCTGGGCGAGCAGCCCGTCCCGGCGCTGCGCCAGGGTCTGCCGCTCCAGGTTGTCCTGCAGGAACCACACGGAGCCGCCGAGCCCGACCGACAGCACCAGCGCGGTGAGCACGGCCGCCATGCCGCGCGCGTTCGCCCTGAGGTTGGCGGTCGCCAGGTATCCGCTGGGCCCCCACACCGTGCGCAGCACCGGCGCGAGCGCGGTCGCGGCGGCCCGGTTGATCCACGGTGCGAGCAGCCCGACCGCGGTCACGAACAGGTACAGCATGCCGATCGCGCCGGCGAGCGCCGCCTGCCCGCCGGCGCCGAGCGTGAACGCGCTCGACGAGGCGGCACCGGCAAGCGTGGCGAGACCGGAGACCAGCCGCACCTTGCCGCTGCGCGGCGGTTCGACCGCCACCTCGCCGAGCGCCTCGACGGGGCGGATCGCGGTGACCCGCCGGGCGGCGATCAGCGCGGAGAGCACGGCGACGAGCGTGGTGACCGCGGCGGCCGCGACGGTGGCGAGCACGCCGTGGGAGATCGGGAACCCGGCCGGGACGAAGCCGCGGTCGACCAGCTGGTCACGCACCCACCGGGTGGCGAGGAGCCCGGCCGGCACGCCGACCGCCACCGCGGCGAGGCCAACCACCGCCGCCTCCGCCATGATCATCCGGCGGACCTGGCCGGGGGTCGCGGCGACGGCCCGCAGCAACGCGAGGTCGCGGCGGCGGTGCCGCACCGACAGCCCGACGGTGGCCGCGACGACGAACACGATCAGCAGCACGACGTATCCGCCGAACGCGCCGCCGGCCTGGATCAGCAGGTCCCGCGCGGCGAGCTCGTCCGCCTGCTCGACCAGTCCGCGGTCGGCGCCGGTGTAGGCCGACGCGCCCGCTTCGGCCGCGAGCCCGCGCACCGCCTTCGCGAGGGCGGCCTTGTCGGTCCCCGGTGCCGCAACGACGCCGATGACGGCGACCCGGCCCGGGTGTGCCGACAGCGTCGCGGCGTGCGTATCGGTGAAGAAGACCGCGGCGGCCGGCCCGTCGACGACGCCGCTGACGCGGTAGGTCCGCGCGACACCGCCGACGAGCACCTCGGTGTCCTGCCCTGGCGTGAGCCCGAGCCGGCGGTCGACCGCGATCTGGTCGGCACCGGCGGGTGCGTTCCCGTCGACGATGCGGTACGGCGTCAGGCCGGCGCTCCCCCACGCATGCCCGGTGACCGCAGCGGCACCGAGCACGACCGGCACCGGGTCGTCGGCCGCGACCAGCGCAACACCGGACAGCCCGCGGATGCGGTCGGCCAGGTCCGCCGGGACGGTGCCGCCCTCGGGCAGCCGCACCGTCGACCGGACGACCTCACCGTCGAGGTCCTTGGTGCTGACGGTCATGTCGGGGTGCGCGACCACGACGTCGGCGGTGGCATAGCGGACCGGCTCCGGCTGGTAGCGCAGGCCCGACTCGACGAGGGTACCCATGGCCATGAGAATCATGACGCCCGCGGCGAGGGCGACGAGCGTGGCGACCGCCGAACCCGGCCGGTGCCGCAGCATCCGCAATGCGAGCGCGGTCATGCCGCCACCACCCGGCGGCGGCCCAGTGAGGCCAGCTGCTCGGCGATGCGGTCCACGCCCGGCTGCGGCAGGTCCCGCACGATCCGGCCGTCGGCGAGGACCAGGACGCGGTCGGCGTACGAGGCGGCCACCGGGTCGTGCGTCACCATGACGACCGTCTGCCGGTGCTCGTCGACCACCGCGCGCAGCAGCGTCAGCACGTCGGCCGCGGTCTCGGTGTCCAGGGCACCGGTCGGCTCGTCGCAGAAGATCACCTCGGGACGGGTGGCGAGGGCCCGGGCGATGGCGACCCGCTGCTGCTGCCCACCCGACAGCGTGGACGGCCGGTGGTGCAGGCGTTCGCGCAGCCCGACCCGGTCGATCACGTGGCTCAGCCAGGCGTGGTCGGGCCGTGCGCCCGACAACCGCAGCGGCAGCACGATGTTCTCCTGCACCGTGAGCGCGTTGACGAGGTTGAACGCCTGGAAGACGAAGCCGATCCGGTCGCGGCGCAGCTTCGTCAGTTTGGTCTCCGACATGCCGGAGAGCTCGGTGGCGCCGATCCAGACCCGTCCGGACGTGGAGCGGTCCAGACCGGCCGCGGTCTGCAGCAGCGTGCTCTTGCCGGAGCCGGACGGCCCCATCACCGCCGTGAACGTGCCACGGTGGAACGCCACGTCGACGCCCGCGAGTGCGGCGACCGCCTGTGGCCCGGTGCCATACGTGCGGGTGAGCTGTTCGACGCGGACCACCGCGTCGCTGGACTGTCCAACATGGACGGACATCGGCAAGCCTCTCCGTGCTCAGCAGGTCGAGTACACGGCAAACGCTATGGCGGTGCGGGTCGGCGGGCGATCTAGCGTACGGGCCAACCGTGGTACAGCTGGCTGTACCACCGGACGGTTCGACGGTTGTAACTTTCCCGGGCCGGTGCAGGTCGGCGGCGGCGCGGCCCCGGCGCCGTTGCCCTCCCCGACCGGGCGACCGTAGCGTCGCCCCCCTGCGAGGCGCAGGAACGCCACCAGCATCAACGTCGTGGGGAGAACAGCACATGGGTGGATCTCAGGATGGTCGGCTGCGGGCCCGATGGCGGCGTCCGGCGGGAACTGTCGTCGCCGCGGCGGCGTGCGTCGCCGGCGCCGTGCTCGCCATCGCGACCACGATCGGCCCGGCCGCGGCCGGCGTCGGTCCCGCCGGGCGCGGGCCGGTGAACGCCGCGTTGGCCGCGCCCGCGGTTGCCAGTGTCGCCGCGGGGTACGGCCAGACCTGCGCGATCCGCACCGACGCGACGCTGTGGTGCTGGGGCAGCAACTGGAGCGGCGAGGTCGGCGACGGCACCAACACGGACCGGGCCACCCCGGTCAGGGTCGGCGACGCCGCCACCTGGGCCGGCATCGAGGCCGGCAACAACTACGCGTGCGCGACCCGGACCGACCGGTCGCTGTGGTGCTGGGGCGGCAACCGCCGGGGGCAGCTCGGTGACGGCACCACCACCAACCGGAACGCCCCCGTGCGGGTCGGCGACGCGACCACCTGGGCGGGCGTCAGCGCCGGCGACAGCCACACCTGCGGCGTGCGGACCGACGGCACGCTGTGGTGCTGGGGCTTCAACCGGCTCGGCCAGCTGGGCCTCGGCACCGCCGACTACTACGTGACCACGCCGGTGCGGGTCGGCACGGCGAGCAACTGGGCTAGCGTCACGGCCGGTTTCGCGCACACCTGCGCGGTGCGCACCGACGGCACCCTGTGGTGCTGGGGTGACAGTTCCAGCGGGCAGCTCGGTGTGGGCACGCTGAGCTACTCGACGACGCCGGCGCAGGTCGGCACCGCGACCACGTGGAGCGGCGTGGCAGCCGGCCTGGTGCACACCTGCGCGGTCCGCACCGACCGGACCCTGTGGTGCTGGGGCAACAACGGCTACGGCCAGCTGGGCGCCGCCACCACGTACCAGACGACACCGCTGCAGGTCGGCGGCACCGGCGCCTGGAGCGCGGTCAACGCGGGCTACGACTCGTCGTGCGCGGTCCGCACCGACGGCGGCCTGTGGTGCTGGGGCAACAACACCGCCGGGCAGGTCGGCGACGGCACCACCACCAGCCGCAACGCGCCCACCCGCGTCGGCACCGCCACCACCTGGACGAGCGGCCTGGTCGTCGGCTATCACACCTGCTCGGTCCGCACCGACGGCGGCCTGTGGTGCTGGGGCAACAACGCAAACGGGCAGCTCGGCGACGGCACCACCACGAACCGGTTGACGCCGGGGCAGGTGACCCTGCCGGCCTGACCGCCGCGCCGTCCGGCGCCGGCTCGCCCTGGGTCCCCGGGCGGGCCGGCGCGCCGGGTCAACCGCGGCGCTGGGTGTCCTCGAGGTGGCGCAGGACGGCCGTCACCCGCCGGTCGGCGCGGTCGTCCGGCGCGAGGTCGAGCTTGGCGAAGATGCTGCGGATGTGCTTGTGCACGGCTCCTTCGGTGACGAACAGCCGCTCCGCGATCGCCGTGTTGCCGAGGCCCTCCGCCATCAGGGCGAGCACGTCACGTTCGCGGGGGCTGAGCCGGCTCAGCGTGCTGTCGGGTCGGCTGCGGGCGAACAGCTGGCTGACGACCTCCGGGTCGATGGCCGTGCCACCGCCGGCGACGCGATGCAGCGCCTCGAGGAACTCCTCGACCCGGCCGACCCGTTCCTTCAGCAGATAGCCGAGCCGGGCCGCTCCCCCGGCGAGGAGGTCGGTGGCGAACGCCTGCTCGACGTACGCCGAGAGCACCAGCACCGCAAGGTCGGGGTGGCGGCGCCGGGCCTCGACGGCGGCCACGATGCCCTCGTCGGTGTGCGTCGGCGGCATCCGGACGTCGACGATCGCGACGTCCGGACGGTGGGCGTCCACTGCGGACAGGAACGCGGCCGGCGAGTCGGTGGTGGCGACCACGTCGAGCGACTCGGCCCGCAGCAGCAGCGCCAGGCCTTCCCGCAGCAGGGCGTCGTCCTCGGCGATCACGATCCGCACGGCAGCTCCACGGTTATCGTCGTCGGCCCACCGGGTGGGCTGGTCAGGGTGAACCGGCCGTCGTGGGCCTCGACCCGCCGGCGGATGCCGCCGATCCCCGAGCCGTGGCCCTCGTCGGCGCCGCCGTGGCCGTCGTCGAACACCGTCAGGTGCAGCCGGTCACCCCTGCGGTGCACGGTGACGGCGGCCGTGCCGGCGCCGCTGTGCCGGGCCACGTTGGTCAGCGCCTCGGCCACCACGAAGTATGCCGTCGCCTCGACCGACGCGGCGCACCGGCCCGGTACGTCGACCTCGACGGTGCACGGCACGCCGCAGCCGGCGGCGAGCCCGTCCAGCGCGCCGGCGAGTCCCCGGTCGTCGAGCACCGGCGGCAGGATCCCGCGCACCACGGTCCGCAGTTCCGCGAGCGCCAGTTCGGCGGCGTCGTGCGCGCGGTCGAGGACCTCGCCGGCGAGGGCCGGGTCACGCGCCAGCGCCCGCCGTGCGGCGCCGAGCAGCACGGTGACCGCGACGAGGCGGTTCTGCGCCCCGTCGTGCAGGGACCGTTCGATGCGGCGCAGCTCGACCGCGTGCGCGTCCAGCGCGGCCGCGCGGGTCGCGGTCAGCTCGGCGATCCGCAGCGACACGTCGACGTCGTGCGGGGGCGCCAGCAACCGCCGGCCCGCCGACGCCTGCAGCCGGGCCATCCTCGGGACGAGCGCGACGGACACGGCGAGCCAGCCGACGCCCATGAGCGCGACCGCGAGCGCGTCAGGCAGCCCGCCGATGTGCCAGTACACGAAGCCGGGGCCGCCGGCGTCCGGTGGCAGCAGCCAGAAGTACAGCGGGAACAGCAGGTATTGCACGGCGGACAGCGGCAGCGACAGCCCGATCAGGCCCAGCCCGAACCCGGCCGTGCCGTGGATGGCCACGAACGCGGCCTCGCGCCGCACCCACGGGTCACGCAGGGCGCCGCGCAGGTCACCGGGGACGGGCGGCGGCATCGGCAGGTCGGCGCCCCACCGCGACAGCCGGGCCCGCTCCCGGTCGGCGGCCGACCGGGCCGCCTTCAGCGCCGACGGGACCACGACCAGGCCGATGCCGGCCGCGGAGGCGAGCGCCACCACGAACAGCAGCAGGAACGCCGCCAGGGCCAGGATCGACGTGCCGAGGCCGCCGACGAGGTGTTCGAGGGCGTCGACGGACGTCCGCACCCGGTCCCGGAGGTACTGCCGCACCCCGCGCCCCGCTTCGCCCGCCATGCGCACCTCCCCGGCAGCGACACTATGCGACGACGTCGGGATCGGCCCGCGGCGGCCGGAAAATACAGCCTGCTGTACCCCGGTCGGCTCGCTGGCTGGATCGTCGGCGAGGGGCCGGCTGCATAGCGTTGCGGTCATCGTCAACCGCACACCCTTGGAGCTGTCATGACCGACCGGTATCGCATCGCCCCTCCCGAGACCACCGGCACGCCGGACGGCGGCGGCCGCGGCATGCTCCGCCCGGTGCTGTGGTTGCTGCTGATCCTCAGCGCCGCCGCCAACGCGACCGTGAACACCATCGGCGCGAACCCGCTCGCGGGCGTCGGCTTCGGGCTGGTCACCCTCGCCTGCGCGGGGACGCTCGTCGTGCACCACTACCGCCACCGCGCCCGGTAAGGGCACTGCCGGCTTCGCTCAGCGTTCGCGGACGCGTTCGGCGATCGCGTGGCCCAGCTGCGCCGTGGTGCCGGTGCCGTGCAGGTCCGGGGTCAGCGGCGCGGCGCCGGGGCCCTGCCCGAGGACGTCCTCGATCGCCTCGAGCAGGTGCGCCGCCGCGGCGGGGTGGCCGAGGTGCTCCAGCATCATGGCACCGCACCAGATCTGGCCGACCGGGTTGGCGATGCCCTTGCCCGCGATGTCGGGGGCGGAGCCGTGCACGGGCTCGAACAGGCTCGGGTGGTGGCGTTCGGGGTTGATGTTCGCGCTCGGGGCGATGCCGAGGGTGCCGGTGCAGGCCGGGCCGAGGTCCGACAGGATGTCGCCGAAGAGGTTGCTGGCCACGACCACGTCGAACCAGTCGGGGTGCAGCACGAACTGCGCCGCGAGCGCGTCGATGTGGAACTTGTCGAGGCGGACACCGGGATACCGCTCGCCCATCGCGGCCACGCGCTCGTCCCAGTACGGCATGGTGATGGCGATGCCGTTGCTCTTCGTCGCGGACGTCAGGTGTCGTGCGGGGCGGCGGCTCGCCAGCTCGAAGGCGAAGCGCAGCACCCGGTCGACGCCGACGCGGGTCATGACGGTCTCCTGCAGGACGGTCTCGCGGTCGGTGCCCTCGAAGATGCGCCCGCCGACGCTGGAATACTCGCCCTCGGTGTTCTCCCGGACGACGACGAAGTCGATGTCACCCGGCTCCCGGCCGGCCAGGGGGCTGCGGACGCCCGGCATGAGGCGGCACGGGCGCAGGTTCACGTACTGGTCGAAGGTGCGCCGGAACTGCAGGAGACTGCCCCAGAGGGACACGTGGTCCGGCACCACCGCCGGCCAGCCGACCGCGCCGAAGTAGATGGCGTCGTATGCGCGCAGCGTCTCCTCCCAGTCGGCGGGCAGCATCGTGCCGTGCCGCTGCCAGTAGTCGGCGCTGGCGAAGTCGAAGGTGTCGAAGTGCAGCCGCAGGTCGAAGCGGTCCGCGGTGGCCCGCAGCGCCTCAATGCCGGCCGGGACGACCTCCTTGCCGATGCCGTCGCCGGGGATGACGGCGATGCGATGCGTGCTCACCGGGCCTCCCGCAGCGCCGCCAGGCCGCCCTGGGAGTCCTCCAGCGCGATGCGCTCCGCGGTGGCGGAGTCGCCCGCGCGCAGCGCCCGGACCAGGGCCCGGTGGCTGGTGTAGCGCTCGAGGCCGAACGTGTCGTCCTTGGCGACGCGCTGCAGCAGCAGCTCGCGGCGCTGCGGGCGGGAGAAGACCCGGCTCTGCTCCAGCATCCGGACGAGGACCGGGTTGTGGGCGCACGTGTCGACGGTGTCGTTGAACTCCTGCATGGTGTCCAGCAGCGCGGTGAGGTGCCGGTCCGTCGGCTGCGCCTGCTGACGCCGCTCCTTGAGCAGGATCAGCAGGTCGTCGGCGCGGTCGAGGATCGCGTCGAGGGCGTCGAGCTGGCCGGCGGTGGCGTGCCGGGCGGCGAAGCGGGCGACGAGGCCGCGCAGGCCCACCTCCACCTCGGCGAGGTCGTCGATGGCGGCGTCGCGGATCGCGGCGACGAGCACCGTGCGCGGGCCGATCCGCTCGATGAGCCCGTCGAGCTCCAGCCGGCGCAGTGCCTCGCGGACCGGGGTCGGGCTGATCGCGAGCCGCTCGGCCATGCCGCGCTCGGTCACCTTCTCCCCCGCGGCGAGCTCGCCGGTGGCGATGGCGGAGCGGACGTGGCGGTACGCCTGATCGGCGAGCGTCTCGGCTGACATGACCGCACTCTAGCGCATGCCATGGCAAACTCCGATGCAACTGTTGACGAGTTTGCTATAGCAAATTAGCGTGGCGCGGACACCCCGAGGAAGGATCCGCATGGCCGATCCGAAGGTCCGCGACGGGACCGTGTCCAACCGCAAGATCACGTTCTTTGTCGCTCTGGCGCTCTTCGCGCAGGAGTCGACCTGGAACTTCTACGACAACCAGGTGCCCGTCCTGCTGCGCGAGCACGTGAGCAGCGCGGCGATCGTCGGCCTGCTCATGGGGGCGGACAATCTCCTAGGCATCTTCGTCCAGCCCTGGATCGGCAACCGCTCGGACAACACCCGCACCCGGTGGGGACGGCGGATGCCCTACATCGCGGTGGGCATGCCGCTCGCCGCCCTGGTCTTCCTGCTCCTGCCGTGGGCGTCGTCGCTGGCCACGCTGGTCGCGGTGATGTTCCTGTATGCGCTGGTCGCCAACAGCACCCGGCCCCTCGCGGAGTCGCTGGTGCCGGACTTCATCCGGCCCGAGCGGCGGAGCCGGGCGAACGCCGCCGTGAAGATCGCGACCTCGCTGACCATCATCGTGGCGTCGCTGATCAGCCTGCTCGTGGTGGACGAGCACCCGCGCGGCGCGTTCGCCATTCCGGCGGTCATCATGCTGCTGGCCACCGCGGTCCTGATCGCCAAGGTGCGGGACAGCCGGTCACCGGCCTACCAGGCGGCCGTGGCCGAGGACGCCACTGCGGGCCACGCCGAGGCCCGGGTGCCGTTCCGGCAGGTGCTCACCGAGCTGGTCCGCGACCCCGACCGCCGCCGGCTCCTGCTGCTGCTGACCGTCGTGCTCTTCGGCGGGGCATGGTTCGCCTCCCGCTCGCTCGTCACCCCGTACGGCATGCAGGCGCTGGGCCTCACCCGCGGCGAGGCGGGCGGGCTGACCCTGCCCAGCGGCGTCGCCTTCCTGCTCGCCTGCTACCCGGCCGCCCTCGCCGCCGAACGGTTCGGGCGGCTGCGCACGATGGCCGTGGGCATGACCGTCTTCGCCGTGGCACTGGCGATCGGGACGGTCGCGCAGACCGCCACCGGGACGGTCGTCGTGTTCTGCGTCGCCGCCGCGGGGGCCGCCGCCTTCTCGATCAACGCGGTCGTCGCGCTGTGGAACCTGGCGCCGTCCAGCCGGGTGCTCGGCACCTACACCGGCCTGTACGCGGTCACGTGGTACCTCGGCGGCTTCGGCGGGCCCGCGCTCATCGGCGCCGTGGTCGACCTCACCGGCTGGACCGGGATGCTGCTCGACATCGCGGTCCTCGCCGCGCTCGGCGTGCTGGTCATCGTCCGGCTCGAGCGCCTGCAGCGCCGGCACGCCGCCGAACCGGTCACCACCTGATGGCGGCCGTGCTCATCACCACCGACTACCTGGCCCCGGGTGACGAGGTGGACCGCTACCTCACCGGCCTGGGCTTCACCACCCGGCACGACCCGATGCGCGGACCGCGCCGCCCCGAGCAGCTGATCGCCGCCCTCGCCGGCGTCGACGGCGCGCTGATCGCCAACGAACCCCTGTCGGAGCGGGTGCTGCGCCAGGCACCGCAGCTGCGCGCCGTCGTGCGCACCGGGGTGGGGTACGACTCCGTCGACGTGCCCGCCGCCACCCGGCTCGGCATCAGCGTGAGCAACCTGCCCGGCGTCAACAGCAACGCGGTCGCCGAGTACACCATGGCACTGCTGCTCGCCCAGGCCCGGCGGCTGGCGCCCGTCGCGGCCGGGGTCGCCGCCGGCCACTGGCCCCGCGCGGACGGCCACGAGCTGCGTGGCAAGACCCTCGGCCTCATCGGCTGGGGCGCGGCGGCGCAGCGGGTGGCGCCCCTCGCGGTCGCGTTCGGCATGACGGTGCTGTGCCACACCAACGTCCCGACGCGGCCGGCGCAGGCCCGGTTCGTCACCCTCGACGAGCTGCTCCGCGCCGCCGACTTCGTGTCCGTGCACACCGCGCTGACCGACCGCACCCGGCACCTCATCGACGCCGCGGCCCTCGCCCGGATGAAACCGGGCGCCCACCTCGTCAACACCGCCCGCGGGGCGATCGTCGACGAGACCGCCCTCGCCGAAGCCGTCGGTGCAGGCAGGATCGCGGGTGCGGCCCTCGACGTCGTGGACGTCGAGCCGCTGCCGGCCCGCAACGTCCTGCGCGGCGTCGACGGCATCACCGTCTACTCGCACATGGCCGGGCAGACCGCCGAGGCGCGGCGCGCCGCCGGGGTGGACGGCGCCAGGGAACTCGTCGCCGCGCTCGCCGGCCACCCCCGCTCCTCCGTCAACGCCCACCTGATCACCGCACCCCGAAGTGAGGTACACCCGTGACCCGCGACTCCGTCCGAATCCTGGTGCCGTCCGGCATGCTCGGCTCGGGCTTCCCGCCCGGGATCGTCACCCGCGGGCTGGACCTCGGCGCCGACGTCATCGCCCTGGACGGCGGATCCACCGACTCGGGGCCGTACTACCTCGGCACCGGCACCGCCAAGACCACCGCCGCAGCCGTCGCCCGCGACCTGCGGCTGCTGCTGCGCGCCGCGGCCACCGCCGGCATCCCCCTGATCATCGGCTCGTGCGGCACCAGCGGCACCGACTCCGGCGTCGACTGGGTCGCCGGCATCACCCGCGACATCCTGGCCTCGGAAGGGCTGAGCTTGCGGGTGGCCACGATCTACAGCGAGCAGCGGGCCGCCGACCTCAAGGCACACCTCGACCAGGGCCGGATCCGACCGCTCCCGCCGGCCGGCGACCTGGACCAGGCGACCCTGGACAGCTGCGAGCACATCGTCGCGATGATGGGCCACGAACCGATCGCGGCGGCCCTCACCGCCGGCGCCGACGTGGTCCTCGCCGGGCGCGCCACCGACACCGCCGTCGTCGCGGCCTACCCGCTCCTGGCCGGCATGCCGGCCGGCCCGACCTGGCACGCCTCGAAGATCGTCGAGTGCGGGGCGCAGTGCACCACGGATCCGCGCTCCAGCGGCGTCTTCGCCACCATCGACGCCACCGGCTTCACCATCGAGCCGCTCGACCCGGCCGCCGCCTGCACGCCGACGTCGGTCGCGGCACACATGCTGTACGAGACCGTCAACCCGTTCTCGATGCGGGAGCCGGCCGGCACGCTCATGGTCGCCGACGCCACGTACCGCGCCCTGGACGAGCGGCGCGTCCGCGTGGAACACTCCCGGTTCGAGCCCGCCGCCCAGCACACCATCAAGCTCGAGGGCGCCCGCGTCACCGGGTACGAGACGATGTCGTTCACCGCCATCCGCGACCCGCACATCCTCGGCCAGATCGGCACGTGGGCCGCGCTGCTGCGCCGCATCCTCGTCGACCGGGTCACCCAGACCCTCGAGCTGAGCACCGACGACTACGCCTTCGACATCCGTCTCTACGGCCACGACGCCGTCCTCGACGCCATCGACCCGGACACCCGGCCACCCCGTGAAGTCGGCGTGATGCTGCTCGTACACGCGGCGGACCAGCCGACCGCAACGGCGATCGCGAAGATCGCCAACCCGCTCATGCTGCACCTGCCCACGCCGGACATGCACTACCTGCCCAGCCTGGCCTTCCCCACCTCGCCCGCGGAGACCGAGCGCGGCGCGACCTACGAGTTCGTCCTCAACCACGCCGTCGACGTCGACTCGCCCACCGGCCTGTTCCGCATCAACCTCCCGGAGGCCCTCGATGTCCGATAGCCCACGCACGGTCGCCGATCTCGCCCTGGAGGTCCGGTCGAAGAACGCCGGCCCGTTCTGGGTGACGATGGAGCTGTTCATGCGCGACAGCATGGGGTACGCCATCGTCGCCGACCCCAATTACCTGGACGAGGTGGTGATCGGCCGCCTGTACGGGGTTGCCGCGGACACCGTGCAGATCTTCCGGCTGCCCGCCCTGAACGTCGTCAAGATCTCGTTCCCCCGGCCGGTGCCGCAGGGCAGCCTGCGCGACCGCGACATCCACGCCGGCCAGCACCACGTCCCACTGGCCCTGCTCCCACTGCCGCGTTCGACGGCGGCCTCGGCCTCGGGCTCGGGCTCGGCCTCGGGCTCGGTCTCGGGCTCGGTCTCGGGTGAGGATCGCGCGGCGCCGCGATAGGGAACGGCCGCGTATCCGATCGACCGGTCACGCCGGCGGCGGTGCCCGGCCGGGCCGGAGCTACCGGAGGGCGCCGAGGACGGCCAGGGCGTAGGCCGTCAGGTGCTCGACCAGCGGCTCCGGCGGGTCGGTCATGCCGCGGGAGACCCAGTCCATGACGACCTCGCTCAGCCCGGCCATCAGGGCGAGCAGCAGCCGCTCGTGCCGGGCCTTGTCCCGCGAGCGGCGCACGAACGGCCGGACCAGCCGGCCGAACAGCTCGACGTCCTTGCGCAGCAGCCCGCGCCGCCGGGTCTCCATGCGTGGCGCGTTGATGTAGATGACGCGGGCCCGAGCCGGCTGCTCCAGCAGCATTCCCACCAGCGTGACGAGCATGGGTCGCAGCAGCTGCTCGAGGTCCTCGGGGCGCTTCGGCGCGGCGGCCGCGACCCCGGCCAGCAGCCAGTCGTTCTGCTGCCGGTGCACGACCAGCAGCAGGTCCTCGCGGTCGGTGAAGTCGTCGTAGAAATACCGCTTGGACACCTTCGCCAGGGCACACACGTCGGCGACGGTGATGTCGTCGTAGTCGCGGGCGGCGAACAGCTGCACCGCCGCGGCGACGATCCGCTCGCGCCGGTCCGCCGCCCGCTCCTGCTGCGTCTGACCGCCGTAGGTGCCACTGCGCCGGGGTGCCACCACGCCACCCAGCTGCTGCTCGCTCAACGCTCAACCCTCTTCCTGCCGGCCGGATCACGGTAGCGCCAAGTCCGGCGGGCCCGCTGAACGGCAGACGGAAGCCGGGCCGGCGGCAGTTGACCTGCCGGCCGGCCCGGCGGTGCGAGCCCGGGCGAGGGTCAGCTCCTCGTCCACTGCTGGTTGGTGCCGCCGTTGCAGGTCCAGATGATCAGTTTCGTGCCGTTGGCGGTGCCGTTGTCGTAGGCGTCGAGGCACTTGCCGGATCCGGTGCCGACGACGGAGCCGTTGCTGTTGACCGTCCACTGCTGGTTGGTGCCGCCGTTGCAGTCCCAGATCTGCACCGTCGCGCCGTCGGTGGTTGCCGCGCCGGCCACGTCCAGGCACTTGTTGCCGTACACCTGCAGCTGCTTGGCGGTGGTGGCGTTCCAGCGCTGGTTGGCCCCGCCGTTGCAGTCCCACAGAACTACGGCGGTGCCGCTGGTGGTGGTGTTGTTCGGCACGTCGACGCAGCGCCCGGACTGCACGCCGCGCAGGGGCGAGCCGACCAGGGGCGTGCCGCAGGTGGTCAGGCCGGCGGTGTACGGGCAGGCGACGGCGGCGAACCCGCCCCGCTCCGCGAGGGCCACCGACAGGGTGTCGGCGTTGGTGACGGTCCGCGTCTCGCGCAGCAGGTTGCCGCCGTTGTCACGGACCGTCTCGAGCAGCCACTGGCCGGAGCCGAGGAACGACAGCGGCGTCGTGTAGGTCTTCGCGGCGAGGGCGGAGATGCCGGCGACGTACCACCGGCCGCCGTTGCGGCGGGCGAAGTACGCCTCCTGGCCGGGGCGGCCGCCGAGCAGCCGGGTCTCGTCCCAGGCGGTCGGGATCTGGTTGAGGATGCGCATCGCCTCGGGCTGGGACTCGTAGCTCTCCGGGTTGTCCGCGAGGTGCTGCCAGCCGGACTCGAACACGATCGAGGTCGCCAGCTCGTGCGCCCGTGTGGTGTCGCGGTTGTAGGGGCTGAAGATGACCGGGGTGAAGTCCATGCTGCTGATCGCGTTGCGGGTGAAGGGCAGGATCGTGTTGAGCTGGGCCCGCAGGTACTGCTCGGCGCCGTGGACCGCCTCGGCCGTCATGACGTGCGGCCAGGTGCGCTGCATGCCGCGCGGCGTGGCCGAGCCGTGGAAGTTGATCATGAGTTGCAGTTCGGCGGTCCGGGCGAGGATGGCGTCGTACCACTGCAGGGTCGGCTGGGTGAACTCGTAGGAGAAGTCGACCTTCACCCCGGCCACGCCCCAGCTCTTGATCAGCGGCAGCCACTGCTCACGCTGCGCCGAGGTCCACAGGCTGCTGGAGTTGAACCACAGGATCACCTGCACGCCGCGGTCCCTGGCGTACTGCACCACGCTCGGCGCCCAGCTCTGCTGCCAGCCCTCGTCGATGAGGACGTAGCCCCAGCCGTTGCGGGCCGCGAAGTCGATGTACTGCCGCTGCCGGTTCGCATCCGACGGGCTGGCGTGCTCGGTCAGCCAGGACCAGGTGACGGTGTCGGGCTTGACCCAGGACGTGTCGCTCACCCGGGACGGCGCGGACAGGTCGTCGACGATGGTCGAGGTGGTGACGCTGCTGAGCGAGCCGACCGCGGCGGTGCGCCACGGCGTGGCCAGGGGCCGGTTCGCGGTGATCGAGCCACTGTCCAGCACGGCGGTGAAGGTGCCCGACCCGTTCTGGTGCGACAGGCTCATCCCGGCGTAGCGGCCGTCGAGGTTGGTCTCGGCGACCAGCGCGAAGGTGCCGGCAACGTCGAAGAGCGCCGGGTTGCGGAACGTGCCGGTGGCCGCCGCGCCGGCGGTCGTCTGGACCCAGTATCCCTGGTCCTCGCGGTGGGACGGCACGACCCAGCTGTTGGTGTTGGTCGGCACGGTCCAGGACGACGCCTCCCGCTGCACGGTCACCGATCCGGTGCCCGGCAGCACGTAACGGTAGGCGGCGCCGGTGTCCGAGGCCCGGACCACCACGTCGAGCCTGGCGCCGCCGGTGCCGGTGAACGACAGCGTCGACTCGGTGTAGGTCGTCGAGCGGTTGCGCTGCTTGCCGGTGGTCATCGAGTAGGACTCGGTGACGGTCCGGTCGCTGCGGGCGGTGAAGGCGAGACTCTTCGTGAGGTCGGCGGCGCTGGTGACGATGCCGATCGGCGACGGGGACAGCACCGTGCGGCCCTGGTTGGACACGGCGAAGGCCAGCGTCCCGTTGTCATTGAGGGTGACCTGGGCGGCGGTCGGGGAGCTGGCGGACGGTCCGGAGACCGTCCAGCTGGTCGCGGCGGACGCGGGCGCGGCGGTCGCGGTGATGACGGCGGCCAGCAGTGTCAGGACGAGGGTGCAGCGCAGCAGGGACTTGTGATGTCGCATGGGACGTCCTCCGGCGAGGGTTGGCGGAACCTGCGGTCGGGGTGTCGTGCGAGCACGTGGCGGCGTTGGGCGTGCGCGGATGTCAACGTTGTCAACGACAGTAACGTTGGATTACGTTGGTACGTGCGCGACTTTCGGCCATTGAACATCTTGATCATGATTCTGTCAAGGATTGGCTCTACCTAGCACAATCGCTGAATTTGCCGCCGAACGAACGCTTGACAAGGGCATCGTCTTGTCGATTTGCTGTGGTGACTTTTGAGCGCCCTAGTTGGAACTTGTTGAAACCCGAGGCTCAGGTTTCAACCCCCTTCCCGCGCACCTCCACCTGGAGAAGACCCATGACAGATCTGCGACTGTCCCGCCGCGCCGCCCTCAAGGGCCTCGCCGCAGCGCCCGCGTTCTTCGGAGCCTCCACGCTGCTGTCCGCCTGCGGGGACGACTCGGACGCGCCCACCACCACCGGCTCGGCGACGGACCCGATCACGTTCGGCTCGAACTACTCCGACGACGCCACCAAGGCGGCGTTCGCCGCGCTGACCGCGGCCGCGACGGCGGCGACGAAGGTGCCGATCAGCATCAACACGACCGACCACAACACGTTTCAGAACAACATCAGCAGCTACCTGCAGGGCACGCCGGACTCCCTCGCGACCTGGTTCGCCGGGTACCGGCTGCAGTTCTTCGCCGCGCAGGGGCTGCTCACCCCGATCGACGACGTGTGGGAGAAGATCGGCGGCAACTTCAACGACGCCGCCCGCAACCTCTCCAAGGGCATCGACGGCAAGCACTACCTGGTGCCGCTGTACAACTACCCGTGGGTCGTGTTCTACAACAAGAGCGTCTTCGCCGCGAAGGGCTACCAGGTCCCCACCACCTGGGACGACTTCATCAACCTGTGCAAGAAGATGAAGTCCGACGGGCTGATCCCGATCGCGTTCGCGGAGAAGGACGGCTGGCCGGCGCTGGGCACCTTCGACATCATCAACCTGCGCGTCAACGGCTACGACTACCACATCAAGCTGATGAAGCATGAGGTGCCGTGGACCGACCCCGGGGTCACCGCGGTGTTCGACAAGTGGCGGGAGCTGATGCCATACCTGCAGAACGGGGCGAACGGCCGGATCTGGCAGGACGCGGCCAAGGCCCTGGAGAACAAGCAGGCCGGGATGATGTTCCAGGGATCCAACCAGGTCGCCGCGAACTATGCGCCCGCGAACCTCGCCGACCTCGACTTCTTCCCCTACCCGGTGATCAACCCGACCTACGGCCAGGACTACATGGACGCCCCGACGGACGGCTTCATGCTGCCGAAGAAGGGCAAGAACACGGCCGCGGCGAAGGCGGTCCTCGAGTACATCGGCACCGCCGCCGCCGAGACCAAGTTCCTGGAGACCGACCACTGGGACGTGGGGCTGGCCAAGGGTCTCGTCGCGCCGACGTACAACGAGATCCAGAAGAAGTCGGTGGCGGAGATCGCCAAGTGTAAGAACGTGTCGCAGTTCATGGACCGCGACACCGTGCCCGACATGGCCACCGCCATGATCAAGGCGATCCAGACCTTTGTGGACAGTCCGACCGCTGAGACGATCACTTCGATCCAGAAGAGCGCCGAGGACCAGGCCAAGACGATCTTCACCAAGTGAGCAAGGGTTCGAAGCGGCGCACGTTCAATCGCCGCGACGGCTTCGTCGTCGCGGCGATGCTCGGCGTGCCGCTGCTGCTGGACGCCGCGTTCATCTGGGGGCCGGCGCTCGCGTCGGTCGGGCTGTCGTTCACGAAATGGACCGGCGTCGGCGGCGTGCAACTGCAGTCCTGCGACTCGCTGCCATCCGTGCCCGGCATCCCGCAACCCGGCTGCCTCAACGGCGTACGCAACTACGAGCAAGCGTTCACCACCTACCCCGACTTCTGGCCCGCGGTCCGGCACAACATCATCTGGCTGCTCGTCTTCGTATGCTTCGCCACCCCACTCGGCATGCTGTTCGCCGTCGTCATCGACCGCGGCATCCGCGGCTCACGCATCTACCAGAGCATCCTGTTCCTACCCGTGATGCTCTCCCTCGCCCTCATCGGCATCATCTGGGAACTCATCTACTCCCCCAACTACGGCCTCATCAACTCCGTCCTCGGCCGCACCGGCGACGACAACCTCATCGACTGGCTGGGCGACCCTTCGCTGAACCTGTGGGCGCTGCTGGTGGAAGCGAGCTGGCGGCAGGCCGGGTATGTCATGATCCTCTACCTGGCCGGACTCAAGGCCGTCGACCCGGCGCTGCGCGAGGCCGCCCTCGTCGACGGCGCCACCGCATGGCAGACCTTCTGGCGGGTCGTCTTCCCCGCCATGCGCCCCATCAACATCGTCGTCATGGTCGTCACCGTCATCGAATCACTGCGCGCATTCGACCTCGTGTACATCACCTCCGGCGGCAACCCACTCAAAGGCCTCGAACTGCTGTCGGTCGCCGTCACCCAGAACATCGTCGGCGAAACCCAACGCATCGGCTTCGGCTCCACCCTCGGCGTCATCCTGCTCGCCATCTCCCTCGTGCCGATCACGATCTTCCTGTTCCAGACGTTCCGGCGTGAGGAGTCTCCGAAGTGAAGCCCTCCCGGCTCGGCAGCGTCGCGGCGCAGGTGTTCATGCTCGTGATGCTCGTGCTCTGGGTGACGCCGGTCCTGTTCGCCCTGTACGTCGCGCTGCGCCCGATCGCCGACACCAACGCACACGGGTACGTGTCACTGCCGCAAAGCCTGACCCTGGACAACTTCCGTGCCGCGTGGACCCAGTCCGACATGTGGCACTTCTTCCTCAACTCCGTCTACATCACCGTCCCCGCGGTCCTGCTCACGCTCCTGCTGGCCTCATCGTTCGCCTACGTGGTATCCCGGCTGCGGTTCCGGTTCAACATCGCACTGCTGATCCTGTTCACCGCCGGCAACCTGCTCCCCCAACAGGTCATCATCACCCCACTCTTCCGCCTCTACCTCGCCATCCCACTCCCCCACTGGCTCAGCACCAGCGGCCTCATGTACAACTCCTACCTCGGCCTCATCGCCATCAACGTCGCCTTCCAACTCGGCTTCTGCGTCTTCGTCCTCAGCAACTACATGAAAACGCTGCCGACAGAGCTCGACGAAGCCGCCATCGTCGACGGCGCCGGCGTCTGGACCCGCTACTGGCGCCTGACCCTGCCGCTGTGCCGGCCCGCGCTCGCCGCACTCGCCACCCTCCTCACCACCTGGATCTACAACGACTTCTTCTGGGCCATCACCCTCATCTCCACCGGCGACAAACGACCCGTCACCTCAGCCCTCGCCAACCTCCAAGGCCAATTCGTCGCCAACCAGAACATGATCGCCGCAGCCGCCCTCATCGCCGCCATCCCGACACTGATCGTCTACGTCGCGCTGCAGAAACAGTTCATCGCCGGGCTGTCCCTCGGCTCCACCAAGGGCTGACCGGGTGCATCCGGCCGGGGCCGGCGCTCAGGTGACGAGCGCCGGCCCCCATCGGCGCGCTGGCATACTCTGCGCCATGACGGAGGACGAGCTCGGGCCCACCCGGCCCGGACGTCCCGGTCTGGTGGAAGTCGCCGCACTGGCAGGCGTGTCGGTCAAGACCGCGTCGCGGGCGCTGAACGGCGAAGGCTACGTCGCCCACGACACCCGCCGGCGCGTGCAGCAGGCCGCGGACCGGCTGGGCTACCGGCTCAACGGCATGGCTCGCGAGCTTCGCCGCAGCGGCAACACCTCGACGCTGGTCGGCCTGGTCGGCGGCGATCTCGGCAACCCGTTCTACTCGAAACTTGCCAGCGGCCTGGAGCGCGAGGTGCGGCTGCACGGCCTGCAACTCGTCACCGTCAACACCGACGAGGACCCGCAGTCCGAGGAGCGGCTCACCGGGGCCCTGCTGGAGCGCCGCGTCCGGGCCCTGGTCATCGTCTCCACGCTGCCCGGGCACCGCCACCTCGCCGCCGAGCACCGCCACGGGATCCCGTTCGTCTTCGTCGACCGGCCACCCACCGGCCTGGCCGCGGACGCCGTCCTGCTCGACAACGACGGCGGCGCGCGGCAGGCGGCGACCCACCTCCTCGAGCACGGGCACACCCGCATCGGCATCGTGGGCGACTTCTCCCGGCTGCGCACGCATCAGGAACGCATCACCTCGTTCGGCGCGACGCTGCGCGACGCCGGCATCGCCGACTGGCGTGACTATCTGCTCGAAGACGCGCATGACGTGGCCGCGGCGCAGCGAGCGGTGACCGACCTGCTCGACCGCGACCCGCCACCGACGGCCATCTTCACCACCAACAACCGGATCACCACCGGTGCCCTGCGCGTCCTGCGGGGACACCCGTGCCCGCCGGCCCTCATCGGGTTCGACGAGCTCGACCTCGGTGACATCCTCGACGTCACCGTCATCGCCCACGAGCCGGAGAACATGGGCCGGCAGACCGCCCGGCTGCTCCTCGAACGCCTGGACGGCTACACCGGCCCGCCGCGATGGGTCATCCTGCCGACCCGGCTGATCCCGCGCGGCTCCACCCGACGGCTGCCGGCGCGCGGCTGACCACGCCCGCCGGATCTCCTGGACGCGGTCGAGACCATCTGACGCACCATCGTCGCGCACTGCAGCCGCTCGGACCAGATGCGGAACGCCAACGTACCGTATTGATGTCGACCTGTGCCACTTCTGACGCCGACATCAACAGATGGACCAAATTCCCGGCATCGACATCGCGCCGCCGCACTGGAATCCTCACTTCTGAAACGTGAACGTTCCAGATACTTGTCACGGGTCCCGGTCCGCTCCCATACTGCTTCCACCCCGTCCTCGTGGTGAGGTTGCTGTGGCCGCCAGCGCGGCGAAGGGATGCCCACGATGTCTCGTTCCCTTGAGGATCCAGCGGTCGACGTCCGACCGTCCCGCTCGTCCGCGCGCTACGTGCTCGGGCTGCTCTTTCTGGGCAACCTGCTGAACTTCTACGACCGGGCACTCCCCGCGGTCGTGCTCGAACCGATCAAGAACGACTACGGTCTCGACGACACGCAGGTCGGTATCCTCGCGTCGGCGTTCGTCGTCGTCGCCGCGCTCGCCGGCGTGCCGCTCGGCCGCCTCGCCGACCGCATCCCCCGCCGGACCGTGGCGGGCTGGGGACTGCTCGGCTGGAGCGCGTTCACGGCCGCCGGCGGCCTGCTGACCAACTTCTGGGGCTTCCTCGCCTCGCGCGTCGGCGTCGGCGTCGGCGAGTCCAGCTACGCGCCGGCCACCGGCTCGCTGCTGGCCGACCTGTATCCGGCCGAGCGCCGGTCCCGGGCCAACGCGCTGTTCATGCTCGGCTTCCCGATCGGCACGCTGCTGGCCTTCCTCACCGCCGGCGGGCTCGCCGAAGCCTTCGACACCTGGCGGGCGCCGTTCCTCGTCGCCGCCGTGCCGGGATTCGTCGTCGCCGTGCTCGTCCTACGCATCCGCGAACCGCAGCGCGGCGCCGCCGAGCCTGACCCAGCCGCCACGGACCCCGCCGCCGCAGACCCCGCCGCGGCGGCACCGGTGGCGCGCAAGGGTCCGCTGCTGAAGGTGCTGCGGATCCGCTCCATGTACGGCCTGATCCTCGCCTTCGCCGGGTACAACTTCGCCGCGTACGCGATCGGCACGTTCCTCACCCCGGTCCTGCAGCGCTACTACGGCCTCGACCTGGTCGACGCGGGCGCGGTCGGCGGCGTCGTCATCGGCGTCACCGGGCTGATCGGCCTGCTCGCCGGCGGCCGCGTGCTCGACCGCGCCGCGAAACGCTCGACCGCGGCCCGGGTCGCCGTGGCCGCGGCCTGCCTGGCCGGCGCCGCCGTGTTCGCCTTCGCCGGCCTCAGCGCCGGCCGCGGCACGCTGTGGCAGCTGGTGCTGTTCCTCAGCCTGAGCTACCTGCTCGGCATCATCTACCTGGCCGCGGCGGTTCCCGCCGTCGCCGACGTCATCCGGCCCGCGCAACGCTCCGGGGCGATCGGGCTCATGTCCGCGATCGGCTACCTGCTCGGCGGCGCCGGCGGCCCGATCGTCGTCGGCATCCTCTCCGACGCGCTCGCCGCCGGCGCGACCGGCGCCGCCGACGCCACCGCGCAGGGCCTGCAGCGCGCCATGATGATCGCCGTTCCGATGGCGTTCACCGTCGCCGCCGCCGGCATGCTCCTCGCCACCCGATACGTCAACACCGACCGCGACACCATGCTGGCCGGCTGACACCTCCCTTGCGGACAAAGGAGTACGACACGATGGTGCAGATCGGCGGCCTGACGCTGGACATCACCGAGCAGAACCGCGCCGTGGAGCACGTCCTGGCGACGACCGACAATCCCCGGCACCGGTATCTGCTGCAGGTCTACCTGCGGCACCGGTACCTCGAATCCGCCGGCCGCTGGCAGGAGATCCTCGACCCGGAGCTCACCGTCGAGCATCCGGTCTACCGGTTCAGCCTGGCCGGCCGGCCCAGCTTCGTCCTGGACGGCCGCGACCAGGTCGCCGCCCTGTACCGGCACTGGACCGACACCGACCAGAGCGTCTTCTACGTCACCGACGAGATCGTCGCCGTCGGCGATCACATGGTCGTCGGCCGCGGCATCAGCTACCAGCAGACCCGGGGCGCCGAACTCGCCGCCGAAGGCGTGGACGCCGACGCGGGCGCGATGTACCTGACGCGGTCCGCCATCGCGATGATCTGGCCGTACGACGACCGCTGCCGCCTGCTCGGCGAGGACGTCTGGGAGTTCGACCCGACGGTCCGGCAGCACTTCAAGCTCGACCCCGCCGACGTGCTCACCGCCCGGCAGGCCGGCGACCTGCTCGACCCGCTGATCACCCCGCTGCCCGCGTTCGACGACAGCCTGCTGCCCAGCCCTGCGACCGGCCGGTGAGAGCGGTCGTCTGCCACGAGGGCACGCTCGGGGTCGCCGACGTCCCGGACCGCCGGCCGGACCCCGGTCAGGTGCTGCTCGACGTGGTGGCGTGCGGCATCTGCGGCTCCGACCTGCACGCCCGGCAGCACGCCGACGTGCAGGCCGACGCCCTGGCCGAGGTCGGCTATCACGGCGCGATGCGCTCCACCCAACGGGTCGTCCTCGGCCACGAGTTCTGCGGCACCGTCGCGGAGTACGGCCCCGGCTGCCGGCGATCCGTGCCGACCGGCACGACCGTGGTGGCGCTGCCGCTGCTGCGGACCGGCAACGGACTGGACGCCATCGGCATCTCGGCCGCCGCCCCCGGCGCCTACGCCGAGCAGGTCGTGGTGCAGGAGTCGCTGATGCTCGCGGTGCCGAACGGGCTGCCCGCGGCGACCGCGGCGCTGACCGAACCGATGGCGATCGGCTGGCACGCCGTGCGCCGCGCCGAGGTCAGCAAGGGCGACGTCGCGATCGTCATCGGCTGCGGACCGGTCGGGCTCGCCGTCGTCAGCATGCTCAAGGCCCGCGGCGTGCGCACCGTCGTGGCCGGCGACCCGTCCCCCGCCCGGCGGGCCCTCGCCCGCGCCTGCGGCGCCGACGTCGTCGTCGACCCGGCCGGCGCCTCGCCCTACACCGCGGCCGGCGACCGCGGGCACGTGCCGACGGTGCCCGCCGCGGTCGAACTCGGCGTCGGCACCGTCGAGCGGCTGCGCGGCCTGCCCGTGCCATGGCAGCACGTGTGGCGGGCCGCCGACGCCCTGGGCATCCGGCCGAAGCGCCCCGTGGTCTTCGAGTGTGTCGGCGTACCGGGAATCCTCGACCAGGTCATCGCCGGCGTGCCGCTGTACTCCCGCATCGTCGTGGTCAGCGTGTGCATGGTGCCCGACACGATCCGCCCGGTCATGGCCGTCAACAAAGAGCTCGACCTGCGGTTCGTGGTCGGCTACACCCCGCTGGAGTTCCGCGACACCCTGCACCTGATCGCCGGCGGCAAGGTCCGCCCCGGGCCGCTGATCACCGGTACAGTCGGCCTCGACGGTGTGCCGGCCGCGTTCGGCACGCTCGCCCGGCCCGACACCCACGTCAAGATCCTCATCGACCCGGGGCGGGCCGGCGCCGAGCTGTAGTCCCCGGATCGCCGCGCCCGACCGGCACGTACCGTGATCCGATGACGCATCAGGTGACGGTGAGCGAGGTGGCCGCGCGGCCGACGGCGACGATCGCGGCGACGACCACGTGGCAGGCGTTCCCGGCGCTGTGGCCGGGCCTGCTGGACGAGGTGTGGGACTGCCTGCGCGCGGGCGGCATCAGCCGTGGCTGCCGCAACGTGATGCTGTACCGCGACGACGTGCCGAACGTCGAGGTCGGCGTCGCCCTGGACGTGCCGTGCCGGCTCACCGGCCGGGTGACCGCCTCCGCGCTGCCCGCCGGGCCGGTCGCGACGACCGTGCACCGCGGCTCGTATGCGGGGCTGGGCGCCGCGCATCAGGCCGTCGCCGACTGGTGCGCCGCGCACGCACGGCAGCCGGCGGGTCCCCGGTGGGAGGTCTACGGCCCGCACCACGACGACCCCGCCGAGGTGTGGACCGAGGTCTGCTGGCTGCTGCGTCCGGACCCGGTGCGTTGAGCGCCGTCCCCCGTGAGAGCTACCCGGGAATGTCCACTGTGCGGTGACGATTCGCGGGCGTCGAATCCATAGCGTTCGACACAGCCCGCGGCACTCCGGTCGCGGGATCTCGCGAAGGAGTGGTCATGCGACTGCTGAAGCAGCTCGGGGCGGTCGCGGCGGTCGCGCTCGCCGGCAGTGTGTGCGTCGGCGCGGCCTCGTGGAACGTGCCGCTCACCCTGATCCTCGGCGTCGCGACGGCGGTGCTGGCGCTGCTCGCGTACGCGTGGGTGGTGCGGCGCACCGAACATCGCGCGCCGGTCGAGGTGGCCGTGAAGGGCGCCGCGCCGGCGTTGGGCCGCGGGACACTGATCGGCGTGGCGATGTTCGCCACGGTCATCGCGAGCATCGCCCTGCTCGGCGGGTACCGCGTCGCCGGCTGGGGCTCGGCCGCGGGCGCGGTGGCGCTGTTCGGGTTCATGGCCGCCGCCGCCGTGACGGAGGAGCTGATCTTCCGCGGCATCCTCTTCCGGATCGTCGAGGAGCGCCTCGGCACGTGGGGCGCGCTGGTGCTGACCGCCGCGCTGTTCGGCCTGGCGCACCTGCCCAACCCGAACGCCACGCTGTGGAGCGCGCTCGCCGTCGCGGTGGAGGCCGGCGCGTTGCTCGCCGCCGTGTACGCCGCCACCCGGAACCTGTGGATGCCGATCGGCGTGCACTTCGGCTGGAACTTCGCCGCCGGCGGCGTGTTCGGCACCGACGTGTCCGGCAAGAGCGCCCCGGAAGGGCTGCTGGACGGTGTGATGTCCGGCTCGGCCGCGGTCAGCGGCGGCGGGTTCGGGCCGGAGGGGAGCCTGTCGGCGCTGCTGGGCGGGGTGGTGCTGACGGCCGGGTTCATGTGGCTGGCCCGGCGGCGCGGCCAGGTGGTGCCCCGCCGCCGGCGCGCCACCCCCGCCGATCCGGCAACTACGCTCGTCCCGTGATCGACGTGCGCCGTTTCCCGGACTTGTGGCGGCGGTTCGACGTCACGGTCCGGGACCTGCCGGTCGCGCTGCTGCTCGCCGTCGCGTCGCTGGTGCCGGCGCTCGACAACCGCGGGACGCAGCTCGGCGACCTGCCGGCCCGCCCCATGGACGCCCTGGCCGCCGTGGTGATCGCCCTGGAGTGCCTGCCGCTGGCCGGGCGCCGCCGGTGGCCGGCCGCCTGCCTCGCCCTGGTGTCGCTCGGCTTCGCCATTGACCAGCTCCGCGGCTACCACACGGTCGCCGGGACGGCGCTGCCCATCGCGCTGCTGAGCGCGGCGGCGCACCTGGAGCGGTACCGGCGGACCACCCTGGTCGTGGTCTCCGTCGCGTACGTGCCGCTGGCCGTCGCGCTCGACCGGCACGGGTCGCCCGAGGGCCCGGCCGGTTTCGTCACGTTCTACCTGGCACTGGCGCTCGCGTGGGGCATCGGCGCGTGGCTGCGGACGTCGCGGGCCACCGAGGCGGAGCACCGCCGCCACGTCGCCGAGACCACCCGCGCCGCCGAACGCACCCGCATCGCCAGCGAGCTGCACGACATCGTGACGCACCACGTGACGGCGATGGTGGTGCAGGCGGAGGCGGCGCGGTACCTGACCGCCGCCCCCGAACGCCTCGACCAGACCCTGACCGCGATCACCGACACCGGGCGGCGGGCCATCACGGACCTGCGGCACCTGCTCGACCTGCTCAACCCCGACCACGGCGCCGAGCCGCGGACGCCGGCGGTCGGTGAGGTCCACGCCCTCGTGGCGCAGGCCCGGCAGGCGGGGCAGCCGGTCGAGTTCACCGAGGACGGCAGACCCGCGCAGCTGACGGGCAGCGCCGAGGTCGCCGCCTACCGGGTGGTGCAGGAGGCGCTGACGAACGCCCTCAAGCACGCCCACGGCAGCCGGACCACGGTCCACGTACACCACGGCGGAACGGAGACCACAGTGCAGGTCAGCACCGACGGTCCGGGGTCGAACCCGGCGGCTCCTGGCGGGAGCGGGCGGGGCCTCGCCGGGCTGCGCGAGCGGGTCGGCGTGCTCGGCGGCGAGTTCAGCGCCGACCGGCGGGCCGACGGCGGCTTCGTCGTGCGGGCCCGCATCCCCACCGGCGGCCCGTCGTGACCGCGCCGCTGCGGGTCCTGGTCTGCGACGACCAGGCGCTCATCCGCACCGGTTTCACGACGATCATCGACGCCCAGCCCGACCTCGAGGTGGTGGCCGAGTGCGGCGACGGGCGGGCCGCGGTCGACCTCGCCGGCCGGCTGCGTCCGGACGTGGTGGTGATGGACGTGCGCATGCCGGTGCTCGACGGCATCGAGGCGACCCGCCTGCTGGCCGGCGCCGGCGTCGCCCACCCGGTCAAGGTCCTCGTGGTGACGACGTTCAACCTGGACGAGTACGTGTACGAGGCGCTGCGCGCGGGGGCGAGCGGATTCCTGCTCAAGGATGCCCCACCGGCGCAGCTGCTGGACGGCATCCGCACCGTGGCGACCGGCGCCGCGCTGCTGGCGCCGGAGGTGACCCGGCAGCTGGTGGGCAGGTACGCGGCCCGGATCCGCCCTCCGGAGGGCGGGCGGGACGCCGCGCTCACCCCGCGGGAGCTGGAGGTGCTGCGACTCATCGCCGACGGGCTGTCCAACCACGAGATCGCGGCGGCGCTGGTGCTCAGCCAGGAGACCGTCAAGACCTACGTGTCGCGCATCCTCACCAAGCTCGACCTGCGCGACCGCGTGCAGGCGGTGGTCTACGCCTACCGCAGCGGGCTGGTGACCTGAGCCCGGAGATACTTGTCCGCCCATGCCTCGAAGGACGTGAGCGGGATGCCGAGCGCCGTCGCGTACTGCGGGCGGGCGGGTTGCCCGGCGACGTTGATGCGCTCGTGCGAGACGCCGGCCCACACCGGCATCCCCGCGGCGACCGCCTCCTCCTCGGTCAGGTCGGGCGCGGTCAGCTCGGTGCCCAGCGCGCGGGAGAGCACCTCGGCGATCTCCGTCATCGTCAGGTGGTCGCTCGCCAGTTCCAGTTCGACCCGGTGGAACCGGCCGGGTTCGGCGACGGCCGCGGCGGCGGCCCGGCCGATGTCGTCGACCGCGACCAGGGAGAGCCGGGTCTGCGGCCGCAGGACCGTCACCAGGCCGCCCTCGACGCCGCGGGGGAACAGGTACGCGGCGGCCGGCAGGAAGTTCTCCATGAACCAGCCCGGCTTGATGAGCGTCCAGTGGGTGAAGCCCGCCTCGCGGACCCGGTCCTGGATGCCGGCCTTGGTGGTGTAGTACGGCTCCAGGGCCGCCCAGCGGCCTTCGGCCCAGCCGGCGGTCCCGGTGTGCTGCCCGGCGCCGGAGACGGATGTGTGCACGAATTGCGGCACGCCCGCGGCCACCGCGGCCTCGATCAGGTTGACGGCCTGGGCGAGCTCGCCGTCGAAGTCGATGGCGCCGTCCCGCATGGCGGGCATCTGCACCGAGAAGACGGCGCGGACTTCCTGGGCGGCCCTGGTCAGCGAGTCACGGTCGTGCAGGTCGCCGGTCACCAGTTCGGCGCCGAGCGCTTCGACGGCCTTCGCCCGGTCGGTGGCCGGGTCGCGGACCAGCGCCCGGACGGGGATTCCCGCCGCGAGCAGGGCACGGGCGGTGGCGCCGCCCTGCTGCCCGGTGGCGCCGGTGACGAGGACGGGTGCCGGATCGGTGGACATGGGGCTCCTTCTGGCGGCGCGGTCAACAAAACGGCGGGGCCCGCCGTTTCTGCTTCGCTACGATACGGAGGACCCCGCCACTTAGCAAACCGTTGAGGTGACCGACATGCGCGCCGACGCCCGCCGCAACTACGCGCGCCTGCTCGCCGTGGCCGAGCAGGAGGTCGCCGCGCACGGCGCGGACGCGTCCCTGGAGCAGATCGCGCGCACCGCGGGCGTCGGCTCGGCCACCGTGCGCCGGCACTTCCCCAGCCGCCACGCGCTCCTCGAGGCGGTCTTCCGCGAACGGGTCGGTGCCCTGTGCGCGCACGCCCAGGAGCTGGAAGGCCGGCCCGACCCCCGGGCCGCGCTGCTGGCGTGGCTGAGCGCCGTCACCGCGTCCGCCGCGACCATCCGGGGGCTGGCCATCGCCCTGAACCGCGACCTGACCGAGGACCCCGCCGCTGTCCACGAGCACTGCGCCACGGCGCAGCTCACCGAGGCGGGGCAGCCGCTGGTGCGCCGCGCCGCGGACGCCGGCGCGCTGACCCCCGGCGTCACCGTCACCGACGTGCTCACGCTCATCACCGGCATCGCCCTCGCCACGGAGCACCATCCGGACCCCGCGGCCGAGGCGACCCGGCTCCTCGACCTGACCCTGGCGGGGGTCAGCCCGCACGGGCGGTGACACACCAGGCCGCGCCGCGCTCATGCCACCTCCGGGGCTCGCGTAGCGTGATGCGCGTTCCGAAAGCGAAAGGCGGGGAAATGCGGTACGTGGCAATCGGCGACAGCTTCACCGAAGGCATGGGCGATGAGCGGCCCGACGGCACGCCACGCGGCTGGGCCGACCTCGTCGCGGCCGCCCTGGCCGGCGACGGCGCCGAGCCGGTGCACTACGCCAACCTCGCCGTCCGCGGCCGCCTGCTCCAGCCGATCGTCACCACCCAGCTCGACACCGCCCTGGCCATGTCGCCGGCGCCGACCCTGATCTCGCTCAACGGCGGCGGCAACGACATGATGCGCCGCGGCGCCGACCTGGACCGCCTGGTGGCGCTCATCGAGGGCGCGATCGTGCGGTGCGCGGCCGAAGGGGTACGCCTGATGGTGCTCAGCGGCGCGGACCCGTCCGACCACCTCCCGCTCGGCCACGTGCTGCGCCGGCGCGCCGCCACGCTGACCGAGGCGGTCCGGGACCTGACCGGCCGCCACGACGTGCTGTTCGTGGACTGCTTCGGTGACCAGGAGCTGCGCCGGCCCGGGTACTGGTCCGCGGACCGGCTGCACCTCAACACCGCCGGGCATCTGCGCGTGTCCGGTCTGGTGCTGACCGCGCTGGGGCGGCCCGCGGACGCGCACCGGCTGCCGGCCGCCCTGCGGGCGCGCAGCGTGCGGGCCGAGGCGCGCTACTACCGCGAGCACGTCCTGCCGTGGGTGACTCGCCGGCTGCGGGGCCGATCCTCCGGCGACGGGCGGGCCGCCAAGTACCCGGACTGGACCTCGGTGTGACCGGCGATCTGACCGGCGATCAGGCCCGGTGGCAGCCGGCGCTGCCGCTGCCGTCGCTGTCCCGGGTCGACCTCGACGCGCTGCTGCAGGAGCTCCTCACCCGCGTCGGCGAGGTCATGACCAGCCGCGAACGGCTCCGGGCGCTGCTCGACGCGGTCGTCGGGATCGGCTCCGACCTCGACCTGCACAGCACCCTCGAACGCATCGTGCGGGCCGCCTGCCAACTCGCCGACGCGCGCTACGGAGCACTCGGCGTGATCGGCCCGGACCGCATGCTGGTCGAGTTCATCAACCACGGCGTGACCGAGCAGGAGCGGGCCAGGATCGGCGACCTGCCCCGGGGCCACGGCGTGCTGGGGCTGCTGATCGAGGAGCCGTGGCCGATCCGCCTCGAGGACATCACCCAGCACCCCCGCGCGTACGGGTTCCCGCCCAACCACCCGCCGATGCACAGCTTCCTCGGCGTGCCGATCCGCATCCGCGACCAGGTGTTCGGCAACCTGTACCTGGCCGAGAAGCGCGGCGGCGAGCAGTTCACCCAGGACGACGAGAACCTCGTCGCCGCCCTGTCCGTCGCGGCGGGCACCGCAATCGACAACGCCCGCCTGTACGCGCAGGCCGAACGGCGGCAACGCTGGCTGATGGCAGCCGCCGAGATCACCTCGGTGCTGCTCGGCGAGGTCCGCCGGACCGAGGCCCTGGACCTCGTCGCCACCCGCGCCCGCGACGTCGCCGGCGCGGACCTGGCGATGGTGCTGCTCACCGACGGTGACCGCCTCACCGTCGAGGTGGCCGTCGGCGGGCCCGACGACGCCGCCGGCTGGTCCATCGCCGTGGACGGCAGCGAGTTCACCGAGGTGCTCAGCCGCCAGCAGCTGTCGGTGGTCACCGACCTCGGCACGGCGGCGTCCTGGCCGGTGCCGCTGTCGACCGGCACGGCGCTGCTGGTCCCCCTCGCCGTCGGCGGCGTCGCCCTCGGCTCCCTCGTCGTCGCCTACCGCAAGGAGAGCGTCCCCATCGCCGAAGGTCTCGAACTGGCGATGGTGGAGACGTTCGCCGGACAGGCGGCCCTCGCCCTGGAACGCGCCCGCGCCCAGGACGAACGGGAGATGCTCGCCGTCGTCGGCGACCGCGAACGCATCGCCCGCGACCTGCACGACGTCGTCATCCAACGGCTGTTCGCCGCCGGGATGCAGCTGCAGGGCGCCACCCGGCTGTCCGGGCAGCCCGACGTGCAGCTCCGCATCGAACGGGTGGTCAACGACCTCGACACCACCATCCGCGACATCCGCGGCGCCATCTTCGAGCTGCGCGGCCCGGCACAGCACAGCTTCCGCACCGAGATCCGTGACCTCGTCGACGAGGCCCGCGACGCGCTCGGCTTCCGGCCCGGGCTACGCATCGACGGCCCCGTCGACACCGCGGTGTCCGACGCCCAGCGCACCGCGCTGCTCGCGGTCCTGCGCGAGGCATTGAGCAACGTCGCCAAGCACGCGCACGCCCGCGCCGTGGACGTCACCGTCGCCATCGCGCGCGGCCGGCTGTCACTGACCGTCGAGGACGACGGGCGCGGCATCGCGGCAGCCACCGGCGCCGCCGCCCCGACCGGCCACGGGCTGCCGAACATGCTGGCCCGGGCCACCGACCTGCGCGGCGAATGCACGGTCGAGGCCGCCGTCCGCGGCACCCGGGTCACCTGGCACGTGCCACTCTGACCCCGCGACGCCGGCGCCGCGACCGGATCAGCCGGCGTCTGCGTCGTCGATGACGTCGGCGACCGGGCGCCGGTTCGTGTAGCAGGTCGTCGGGGCGTATCCGAAGCGCAGGACGAGCTGCGGGTCGTGGACGCGGTGCAGGGCGAGCCGCAGCCGTTCGCGCACGGCGGGCACCTCGATCGGCTGGGAGTACATGGCCACCGCCAGGCCGTGGTCGGCGGCGAGCAGCAGCAGGCGCTGCAGCACGATGCCGGCGCGCACCTCGTCGGCGGCGGGCTCGCCGTGCACGCCGTAGACCGCGACGACCGGGCTCCGGGTGGGGTCCCGGGTGGCGGCGCGCTCCGGGCCGCCGAAGTCGCGGCGGGGCATCAGTTCCGCCGGATGCGGGGCGGTGCCGGCCGCCTGCCGCCCGACGCCCTCGACGTCCACGTCCGCCGTCTCGCTCCAGGCGCGCAGTTCGGCCACGTAGCCCGCGTCGGCGCGAAGGTGGACGTAGGCCTGGCGGGTCAGGGCCGCGAGCGCGTCGAGCTCCGGCCCGTCCTCGACGAAATCCAGCCAGCCGCCCTCGTCCGCGACCGCCCGGGCCAGCTGGGCCACGACACCGGGGTCGACGCGGGTCTCGGCGAACGGCGCCCGGTTGGTGTGCCGGCGCGGGATCTGCCGGTGCAGGCGCCGCTCCAGCGGGGTGGCCGCCCTGGCGACGTCCGGGGCGAGGTGCACCACGGCGCCGCACCTACCCACCGTGCAGGTGGCGGGCGCGCCGGCGACCGCGAGGGCCAGGGCGAGGTTGGCGGCGGCGGCGCCGCACGACACGCGCGCCGCGCGGCCCTCCGGGTCGCAGACCGGCAGCACCCGGCCCGGGTCGACCAGCACGTCGATGCCGCGCGTGGTCCGGCGGAACCGCCACGGCTGGCTGTTGTGGATCGACGGCGCCCACACCGCGGCACCGACGGCGGCGGCGAACGTGCCCTGATCCCACGTTCCGGTGGCGGTCATGACGACTCCTGGGGAACCCGGCGGCTGATACCACCACGGTCCCCCGGCGCCGGGGCCACCGGCAGGGACGAAAGTCCCGTGCGGCGGTGACCAGTGGCTCACGTCGGCTTGGGGTCACCGCGCAGGACGCCGAGGATCGTCGGTTCGGCGTTGATGGTCGCCCGCAGCGTGTGCAGCGGCGTCGTGCCCGGCCACACGACCTTGGCCCGGCCCAGGACCACCTGGGGCAGGGACAGGTGGCTCGGCTTCGGCAGCAGGCTCTTGACGTTGCCCGCGAGGATGTTGACCAGTTCGCCGAGCGCGTCGGTGCAGTCGTCCGGGTTCGCGTTCGCCGGGTCGATGTCGAGCATCGCACCGGCGATCTCGCCCGCCGCCGGCAGCCCGCAGCGGATCACCGCCAGCCCGTTCCACGCGCCGGCGACGCCGACGCTCGCGGTGACGTCCGCCGTGTCGGGCATCGGCTCCGCGCTGTCCTCGACCTCCGGCGTGCAGTGCAGATACGCCGTCCACACCTGCCACACGATGCCACGCAGGTCGTCCTCGGACAGGGACGTCTCCGGGTTCACCGAAACCCCTCTCGGCCAGCTCACCGGCGTC
Organism: Dactylosporangium sp. NPDC049525; assembly: GCF_040676755.1. Taxonomy (NCBI): domain Bacteria; kingdom Bacillati; phylum Actinomycetota; class Actinomycetes; order Micromonosporales; family Micromonosporaceae; genus Dactylosporangium; species Dactylosporangium sp. NPDC049525. The sequence goes on from NZ_JBFAPO010000007.1 coordinate 75,161, forward strand.
GCGCCCCACCCCGATGACCCCATCGGCCCGCGCGGGCCCGGGTTGAGCAAGTTCGCACCCCGACCGTCGCGAACGGGGGTCCTTCGGCCCACCGGACTCGGGAGTTTCGGCACCGGCGTACCACCGCCCACCCCGGCAACACTGAGGTCGTCAAGGAAAATCGACTGGAGGCCATCATGAGCGCCGCACCCGTCCACCACACACCCGTCAGCCACCTCGAACGTGTCGAGGCACCCGGCGCGATGCTCACCCGGTCCGCGGCCAAGGGCCTCGCCGTGCTGCGCTACGCGACCGGCTTCGTGTTCCTGTGGGCGTTCCTCGACAAGACCTTCGGGCTCGGGTACTCGACCCCGTCGGCGAAGGCGTGGATCAACGGCGGCTCACCCACGAAGGGCTTCCTCAGCTCCGTCGACGTCGGCCCGTTGCAGTCCATGTTCCACGCGATGGCCGGCACCTGGTGGGCGAACTGGCTGTTCATGCTCGGCATGCTCGGCGTCGGCCTGGCCCTGCTCGCCGGGGTCGGCCTGCGGATCGCGGCGGCGTCGGGCGCGCTCATCATGGCCATGATGTGGCTTGCCGAGTTCCCGCTGGCGCAGCACACCGCGACCGGTGCCGCGAGCGGCTCCACCAACCCGCTGACCGACTACCACCTGATCTACGCGGTGGTGCTGGCCGTCCTCGCCGCGGCCTACGCCGGGCACACCTGGGGCCTGGGCCGCCGGTGGGCGAAGCTGCCCTTCGTCCAGCGCCACCGCTGGCTCATCTGACCCGACCGCACCACACGTCGCAGGACCCGGGACCCACCGTCCCGGGTCCTGTTTCTGCGGCCGGATCAGTAGCGGGGGTCGCGGCCGGAGACCAGGCCCAGCAGCGTGGTGCGGGGGGCGAGGACCGCGGTCCGCATGGCGAGCAGCACCTCCAGGGCCAGCATCGGCAGCACCGCGAGCAGCAGCCGCCGGTCGGGGTGCCAGACCGCGGCGAGCAGGAACGGCAGCAGGCCCTTGCCCAGCAGCCAGCGCACCAGGAACACCGGGCCGATCACCAGGTCGGCGAGCACGCCGAACGGGCCGCCAGCGTTGCCGACCACCTGGTCGCCGGGGCGGAACAGCCAGCCCAGCACGGCGACCACGGCGAAGACCGCCGCGCCGGTCCACCCGGCCAGCGCCGGGACGTCGCGCCACAGCCCGGCGAGCCAGCCGCCGAGCGGGGTCGGCGCGACCGCCAGGGCGAGCAGCAGGCCGGCGAACCGGCGGATCATCCACGGGATGTAGCTGTCCTCGACCACGATGGTGCCGCCGCGGGACAGCACGTCGGCGCGCCAGGCGATCAGGACCGCGCCGCCCAGCGCCAGCGCGTGCGTCACGTCGACCTGGACGCCGGAGCGGGCCAGGACCAGCACAAACGGGGTCAGCGCGGCGAGCAGGACCAGCGTCCGCCAGATCCTGACCCGGTGATCCGCGTACATGCAGCGAGTCTACGGATCGTCCTCAATATTGAGCGACGTCGGTTTGTACCGCCGGTGAACGGGTCACATATCGTCGCGCCGGCCGCGGTGACGAGCCGTCAGCGGGGGAAGCCCTGCCGCTCGCCGAGCTGCTCGACCTTCTTCGTCGGCCCGGACACGATCAGGGTGTCGCCGTGCTCGATGACGGTGTCCGGCAGGGCCGTCTCGGCCTCCTTGCCGGCCCGCTTGACCGCGACCACGGTGATGCCGTGCTTGGAGCGCAGGCCGAGCTCGGTCAGCGTCTTGCCGATCAGGTCGTCGGGCGGGCAGACCTTGGCGATCGCGTAGCCGTCGTCGAGCTCGATGAAGTCCAGCAGCTGCCCGGTGACGAGGTGGGCGACGCGCACCCCCATGTCGGACTCGGGGAAGACGACATGCCGGGCGCCGACGCGCTCCAGGATGCGGCCGTGCTTGGCGGAGATCGCCTTGGCCCAGATCTCCTGGACGCCGAGCTCGGTGAGCGCCAGGACGGTCAGGACGCTGGCCTCGATGTCGGTGCCGATGCCTACGACCGCGCGGCTGAACTCGGCGACCCCGATCTGGCGCAGCGCCTCCTCGTCGGTCGAGTCGGCCTGCACGACGTGGGTGAGGACGTCGGAGAGCTTCTGCACGATCTCGGCGTCCTCGTCGATGCCGAGCACCTCGTGGCCGAGCTCGGTCAGTGACTCCGCGACCTGTCCGCCGAAGCGACCGAGGCCGATCACGACCACACCGTCGGCGGTGTCGCGTTTGCTCATCGCAGCCTCCAAGGGAATCACCCGATGATCGGTCGCTCCTCGGGCAGCCGGTAGCGCAGCTTCCGGTGCCGCAGGGCGATCGCGGAGGCCACCGTGATCGTACCGACCCTGCCGATGAACATCAGCGCGACGAGGGTCAGCTGGCCGGTGGCCGGCAGCGACCCGGTGATGCCGGTGGACAGGCCCGCGGTGGAGAACGCCGCGGTCACCTCGAACAGGACCCGGTCGAACGGCAGCTCGGTGACGAGCAGCAGGACCAGGGTGCCGGCGGCGACGGTGCCGACGCCGAGCAGGGCGACGGTGACCGCCTGCCGCACGGTCTGCGCCGGTACCCGACGGTGGCCGATGTTCACGTCGTCCTGCCCCCTGACCTCCGCCCAGATGACGAACGCGAGGAGGAAGAAGGTGGTCACCTTGATGCCGCCGGAGGTGCCGGCGCTGCCGCCGCCGATGAACATGAGCACGTTGGTGAGGGCCAGCGTCTCCGGCCGCGCCGCGGCGTAGTCGATGCTGTTGAACCCGGCGGTGCGCGGAACGACGCCGCCGAACATCCCGCCGACCAGGGTCTCGCGCCAGTTGAGCGGGCCGAGCGTGGCCGGGTTGGACCATTCGAAGGCGGTGACCCCGCCGATGCCGATGAGCAGCAGGATCGCCGAGCCCCACACGGTGAGGCGGGTGTGGATCGACCAGTACCGCGGCTTGCGCCACTCCCGGTACAGCTCCAGCATGACGGGGAAGCCGAGGCCGCCGAGGATCACGGCGACCGCGACGGTGCCGCAGATCCACGGGTCGCCGACGAAGCCCATGAAGCTGTCGGAGTACAGCGAAAAACCGGCGTTGTTGAAGGCGCTGACCGCGTGGAAGACGCCGTGCCACAGCGCCGTGCCGAACGTGTCGTCATAGGTGGTGCGGAACCGGACGGTCAGCACGGCGGCGACGACGAGCTCGAAGCCGACCATCATGGCGAGGACCCGCAGCAGCAGCGCGCGCACCTCGCCGAGGTTCAGCGACCGGGTCTCGGCCTGCGCGACGAGCCGCGTGCGCAGTGCGAGCCGGCGCGACATCATCAGGCCCAGCACGGTCGCGAAGGTCATGATGCCGAACCCGCCGACCTGGATGAGGCCGAGGATGATGCCCTGGCCGGCCGGGGACCAGTAGGTCGCGGGATCGACGGTGCTCATGCCGGTGATGAACACCGACGAGGCGGCGGTGAACAGCGCCACCAGCGGCGGTGCCGGCTCCCCGGCGGCGCGGGCCGCGGGGAGCATGAGCAGGCCGGTGCCGACGAGCAGCGCCGCGAGGAACGCCGTCGGGAGCAGGCGGGTGGGGTGCCGCAGGGCACGGAGCATGCGGAAGATCCTATGGCCATGCCGCGCCGCCCACAGGGTGGACGGCGCGGCATGGGTTCCTCGTTCAGCGCCAGGTCGTGACGAGGTCCCGGTCGGCCGGTGCGGCGGCGGGCACGTCGTGGGAGACCTGCGGCAGCCAGTTCAGCCAGCGGGGCAGCCACCAGTTCCGCTCGCCGAGCAGCGCCATGGTCGCCGGCAGCAGCACCGCACGGACGATCGTCGCGTCGAGCAGGACGGCCGCGGCCAGCCCGACGCCGAGCTCCTTGGTCGACACCAGCGGGAGCGTGGCGAACAGCGCGAACACCGCCACCATGACCGCCGCCGCGCTGGTGATGACCCCGGCGGTGGCGGTGATGCCCTCGGTGACCGCCTGCCGGGTCGGCAGCCCGCGGTCGTGGCCCTCCCGGATCCGGCTGACCACGAAGACGTGGTAGTCCATCGACAGGCCGAACAGGATCACGAACAGGAACAGCGGCATCCAGTTCGTGATGCCGTCGGCGGCGCGGAAGTCCAGCAGCGACTCGAAGTGGCCGTACTGGAAGACGAAGACGAGCATCCCGTATGCGGCGGCGACCGACAGCAGGTTGAGCGCCACGCCGGTGACGGCCACGACGACCGACCGGAACGACACCAGCAGGAGCAGGAACGCCAGGCCGAGCACGAACCCGAAGACCAGCGGCATGGAGTCGGCGAGCTGGTCGTTGAAGTCCTTGGACCCGGCCGTGTCGCCGGTGACCCCGACCCAGGCGCCCGGGACCGTGCCCAGCGTGGCGGGGATGACGGTGCCGCGTAGTGCCGCGAGGGCGTCCTCGGAGGCGCGGTCGCTGCCGGTACCGGAGAGCCCGACGCTGATCACAGCGACCGTTCCGGCCGGGTTGACCTCGACGGTGACCGGCTCGTGCAGCCGCCCGGTGGCCAGGGCCTGCCGCTTGAACTCCGCCACCGCGCCGTCCCAGGCGGGACCGCTGACGGCGGGTGCCTTGACGACGACCTCGGCCGGCCCGGTGCCGCCGGGGAACGCCGCCTGGATCGCCAGGAACGCCTGGGTGATCGGCGCGCTCGGGGACAGGTCCTCCACGCCCTCTCCCTTGGTGCGCAGGTCCATGGCGGGCGCGGCGATCGCGCCGAGGGCCACGACGGCGAGGACCGCGGAGATCAGCGGGCGCTTCAGGACCAGGCGCAGGAATGCGCTCCAGACGCGGCCGCCGCCGGCGCGCTTGCGGTACAGGCCGGGGATGCGACCCAGGTCGACCCGGTCACCGAGGGCGGACAGCAGGGCGGGCAGGACGGTCAGCGACCCGAGCACCGCGGTCGCGACGACGAGGATGGTGCCGATGGCGAAGCTGACGAACGTGGTGTCCCGGGTGAGGAACATGCCGGCCATGGCGACGATGACGGTGAGCCCGGAGACCCAGATCGACCGGCCGGACGTCTGCGCGGCGATGACCAGGGCCCGGTGCGCGTCGGCGCCGTTGCGGCGCTCGTCGCGTTCGCGGCGGATGTAGAACAGGCAGTAGTCGACGCCGACGGCGAGCCCGACGAGCAGCATCACGTGCATGGTGGTGTCGACGGCCGGCGCCAGGTGGCTGGCGAAGGCGAGCAGGCCGACGGCGCCGACGACCGCGGTGACGGCGAGCCCGACCGGCAGCAGCGCCGCCACGATCGCACCGAACGCGACCAGCAGGATGCCGAGGGTGACGGGGATCGACAGCATCGACAGCCGGTTCAGGCCCTCGTCGAGCTCGTCGCCGATGAGCTTGTCGCCGCTGGCGTCGCCGGCCTCGGCAATGTACAGCTCAGGATGGGCGCGCTGGACGCCCGCGACGGCGTCGAGGACCGGCTGGATGCGGTCCTTGGCGGTCTCGGGGTCGCCGCGCACGGCGAACGTGATGAGCGCCGACTTCCCGTCCTCGGACCTCAGCGGCGCCGCGACCGGGTCGGTCGCGCCGGTGTCCTGCACGGCCTTGGTGACCTCGGCGATCGCCGCCCGCACCTCCGGACTGTCCACTGTGGAGGTCTTCGAGGTGATGATGACCATCTCGCCGGCGCCCTGCGCGGGGAAGCCCGCCTGCTCGACGATCCGGTCGGCGCGGCCGGACTCGCCGTTGCCGAAGTCGCTGTCGGTCGCCTGCACCGTGCCGACCTGGCCGCTGAGCACGGTCACGCCGACGACGAACATCAGCCAGCCGAGGATGGCGAGCGCCCGGTGGCGGGCGCTCCACACCGCGATCCGTGCCGCGATGCCTTTCACGTTGTCCCTGGATTCCATGCCAGGAACGCTATTGAGCGCACCGGTCCGTATCGATCCGGCGAGCCCGCTGACCTGCGGTGGGGCCGTCCCGCTCACCCCTGGTAGGGCCTGCCCTACCTCGCCGGTGGGGCTGCCCCGCCGCCACAGGTCAGGGTGTCGTCCTGCGCGGCGTGCCGGCGCGGGCGGCGGCGGCCACCGCGCCCGCCAAGACCGCAGTCGCTCCGGGCGTCCGCCTCACCACGGCCACTGCAGGGATGACGCGCCACCCAGGAACGCGTCGGCGTGGTGGCGTAGCCGGGAGCCGTACACGGGGTCGGTGAGCGGCCACTCGTATCCGTCGGGTCCGCTGTCGAGCAGGCCCGCCGTGGCGGCGACGTAGACGTCGAAACCCGGGTACATGAGCCCGATGTGCGGCAGGTCGTCGACGTCGAGACCGAAGACGGGCGACTCACCGGCGGCATCGGGGTGGCCGAGCGCGAGGATCCGGCGCGAGTCGGAGCCGCCGGGCAGCACGATGCAGGAGGGGAAGCGGGCCGACAGCGGCGCGAACAGCGAGCCCCACGGCTCCCCGAACTCGTCCTCGGCGAGCTCACCGAGCGACCGGCGCGGCTCGGACTCGTGGTCGTGGTCGAACAACGCCGTGTCGTGCGCCAGCCAGAACCGCAGGCTCGCCGGCAGGTCGTCGCCGTCGACGGGCGGGCCGGGGCGGAACTGCCTGGTCGCCGCGACGGCCTTACCGAGTGCGCGGGTCGCCAGTTCCACACCATGATCGGTCACCCGGCGAAAATACCAGCGGCAACCGGCCCGGCTCCGGGGAGCGGCAGCATGCCCGCCGGGCCCGGTGTCGGGCCGCTGTCAGCGGGACGCCGCGGGTGCGCGGCATCGCTACTCTCGCCGGTGTGACGGGTTCGCTGCGGCGGGTGTGGCTGCTGGGCACGATCGCGCTGACCGTGGGCGCGGTCGCGGTGACGGTCGCGCTGGCCCCGGCCGGTGACGCGCCGCCCGGGCGGGCCTTGCAGTGGCTGCTGTTCGTCGGGTCGTCGGTGCACGTCGCGGCGACCGGGTGGTTCTTCTGCGTGCCCGAGGTGCGCCGGCACGCCGCCCAGCACAAGGGGCGCTACGTGTGGGCGCCCCTCGGCCTGGTCGCGGGCACGGCCGCGCTCGCCGCGGCGCTTCCCGAGCGGCTGTTCCTCTGGCCGCTGCTGGCGTTCTTCGCGTGGCAGTTCTTCCACTTCCAGAAGCAGAACCTCGGCATGGCCGCGCTCGCCGGCGTCGCGCACGGCGCGGGCTCGGTCCGCCCGCGGGAACGCGCCGCCATCGTCGCCACGGGCGGCGCGGGGGTCGCGGGCCTGCTGGTCCGGCCGGACCTGCTGCAGCTGACGATCGACCTGCGGGCCGGCTGGCTGTTCCCGGTCGCCGGCGCCGCGTTCGTGCTCGCCGCCGCCGCAGGTGTGGTGGTACTGCGTGAGCGTCCGCCCGCGGCGCGCCCGGTCCAGTTCGTCGCGGTGTACGTCGTCTCGCTGCTCTTCTTCGCCCCGGTGTTCCTGTTCGACTCGCCGTACGCCGCCGTCGCCGGGCTCACGATTGCGCACGGCTACCAGTACCTGCTGATCGTCGGGCTGGTCGCCGGCGCCCGGCGGCCGGGGCTCGGGCCGGTGGTGAGCCTCGCCGTCCTCGTCAACGTCGCGCTGCTCGGCGGGCTGGCCCTCAACGCCGCCTCCCACCTGCACGCCGGCGGCACGGTGGCGCGGGCGGTGTTCGGCGCGTACACCGGCCTGCTGATGGCGCACTTCGTGGTCGACGCGGGCCTGTGGAGGCTGCGCGACGCGTTCCCGCGCCAGTTCCTGACCGAACGCCTGCCGTTTCTGCTGTCCCGCCCGGCGCCCTCGTCGGCCAAGGCCGCCGTCAGCGGTTGAAGAGGCGGGACAGGCCGGCGATCACCGCCGTTGTGAGGACCCAGCCCATGATGACGAGGTGCGGAGATCGACGCATCCCGCGATGTTCGCAGATGACCGTCGTTCCCGGCGGTCCCGTTCGTGGCGGTCCGGTCTTGCGTCGGACGGCTTTGTGTTGGGCCGGGGACGTCGCGGCGTCCCCGGCCCGCTCGGCGTGCGGGTCAGCCTCCGCCGCAACCGCCGGCGGCACCGGCCGCCGGCGCGACGAACACGACGAACGTGACCACCAGCGCGGTGACCGTGGCTATCAGCACGAGCAGCCCGACAAGGAGGATCTTCCTGCCGCGCCCCCGCACCGGCTCCACGGGCTCCGGCCCCGCAGCCATGGCTGGCTGCATCGCAACCACCACCTCTCCGGTCGGACCGTTGAACCTTTCCGCCGAGCGTAGGGGCTCCGCGCCACCCCCGCCCGCCCTCGTCACGAACCCGACCGCCGCGGCGGCGCGCCTACCGGGCGCCGGTTGCCGGGCGGATGGGTGCGAGGCCGGCGAAGACAATGTCGAGCACCCGGGCGCTCACCTCCGCATCGAGGTTCGGGTGGGCGGCGGCCCGCGACGTGGCGACCAGCAGCGCGTAGACCTCGGGCAGCTCGACGTCGTCGCGGACCTCGCCCGCCCGCTGCGCACGGTCGAGCAGGGCGCCGACGGCGCGGCGCAGGCCGGCCGACGCCCGCGCGGCCTCGCCGTCGTCGTCACCGCCGGCGTCGAGCAGCGCGTCGCCGATGGCGATCTTCGTGGCGGCGTCGGCGACGAGGTGGCGGAAGAAGCCGAAGAACGCGGCGCCGGGCTCCGCTGTGTCGAGCAAGGCTTCAGCCTGTTCGCGGAGGCGGTCGAACCGCCGGATGAGCACGGCCTGCAGCAGCGCCGCCTTGGTCGGGAAATGGCGGAAGACGGTGGCGATGCCGACGCCGGCCAGGCGGGCCACCTCCTCCGTCGACGCGGTCGCGCCGCCCTTGCCGAAGACGTCCTCGGCGACGTCCAGGATGCGGCCGCGGTTGGCCTGCGCGTCGACGCGTCGCGCCCGCCCACCCGTCTGGCTCATCGCGTCACTCCCGGTCCCGCTTGTTATCCGAAGTCCAGACTCCATATAATCGGAGTCGACACTCCGGATAGTAGTGGCAGACGGGAGCATCCCTGTGGACCGGCCCTTGAGCCCACGCGAGGTCTTCCTCGCCCTCGTGAACGGCGTCGCGGAGGGTCGCTGGGACGAGCTTCCCGGCCTCTACGCGGAACAGACGCATGTCGTGCACCCGTTCGACCCGCTGCGCGCGCCCGCGCTGCGCAGCCGTGACGAGCTCCGCGAGCACTTCCGGCCCACCGGCGCCGGCCCGCACCTGGACCGCCGGGCGGCCGGCATCACCATCCACGAGACCACCGATCCCGAGGTCATCGTCGCCGAGTTCGAATACCGGGGCACGGTCACCGAGACCGGCGAACCGTTCGCGCTGCCCGGCATCTTCGTGCTGCGGGTGCGCGACGGCGAGATCGTCAGCTCCCGCGACTACTTCGACCACCTCACCGCCGCCCGCGTCCGCGGCCAGCTCGACGGACTGGTCACGGCCGTCAAGGCAGCACTGTCCGAAGCGGGCGACGCGACGGGCTGACATCGCCGTCTGTAAGCGATCCGACACGGACCTTGCGGACCGCGAACACCGGGTCTGGGCGCCGGCACGGTTATGGGGGATTCGGATTGACAGTTGAGTTCGCCGCGGCGGCGTCACCGCCGGGCCGCCGCAACGGCCCGCCGCCCCGGAACACGACGACCAGGGGCTGACCCGGACCGGGGTCAGCCGGCGAGCGGCGCCGGCGCGTCAGTGGTGGTGGCGTAGACGAACCGGTCCGGGCGCAGCACCGCCACCTCGGCGCGGTGCCGGGCGAACCAGGCGGTGAGCACCCCATCGACGTCCACGACCTCCACGACGCCCGGCCCGCTGTCCGTGCCCGCGGCCGAGCCGGGCGGAAGGACGCGGACGAAGACCGCCGGCGGTCCCGTCCAGCCGGCCGCGGTCGCGGCGGTCACCGCCGGGCCGAGCACCGCGAACCCCGCCCCCAGCAGGTCGTCGAGCCGGGCCGGTGCCGCTCCCCCGGCGGCCGACACGCGGGGCTGGGGAAACATGGTGCCGACGGCGCCGCGGCGCGCACCACCGTCGAGCATCCCCTTGCGCAGGACGGGCGCGGGTTTGAACTCGAAGTGCCGCACGAAGCGGCGGACCCGCGGGACGGCCTGGACCGCGCGCAGCATGGTGTCGCGCGCGAACGCCGCGACCCGGTTGCGGACCAGGAACACCCGGCCGAGGCGGACGCTCGTCACCGCCATCTCCTCGGCGTGCGGGCGTCGTTCGGTCTCGTACGAGTCGAGGAGCTCGTCGCCGGCGCTCCCGTCGATGGCCAGCGCCAGCTTCCAGGTCAGGTTGGCGGCGTCGCGGAGCCCGCTGCACAGGCCCTGGCCCAGGAACGGCGGCATCTGGTGCGCGGCGTCGCCGAGGAGGAACACCCGCCCGGCCCGCCACCGTTGGGCGACGAGGTGGTGGAAGGTGTACACGACGGATCGGGTGACCGTGAAGCGGGCGGGGTCGACGTACGGCGCGACCAGCCGTTCCAGGGTTTCCGGCCGGGTCATCTCCTCGGGTGTCTCGCTCGCGCGGAGCATGAACTCGAGGCGGTGCGTGCCGAACGCGCCGGGTGACACGAACGCGGGACGGCGCCAGTCGCAGACGAACCTTGTCCGCGGCTGCCGGACGCCGCCGGGCGCGACGTCGCCGGAGATCGCCAGCCACGGCTCGGCGTAGGACGTCCCGCTCAGCTCGATCCCCGCCGCCACGCGGGTGGTGCTGCGGGCGCCGTCGCAACCCAGCACGTACCGGGCCCGGACCGTGCTGCCGGTGCCGGTCGCGGTGTCGCGCAGCCGCACGGTGACACCGTCGGCGTCCTGGTCCAGGCCGGTCAGCTCCACCCCGGTGCGCAGCTCGACGTGCGGGAACCGGTCCAGCCCGCCACGCAGCGACGCCTCCAGCCACGGCTGGTCGAAGAAGTGCAGCGGCTCGCTGCCGAGGCCGAAGTCGATCTCGTCGAGGGCGATCGTCGCGAACGGCCGGCCGTTGCCGCTGACGTATTCGACGACCGGCGGCGGGTACATGTCGGCGGCCACCTCGTCGCGCAGCCCCGCCTGCTGGTACACCCGCAACGCCTCGTCGTCGCAGGAGAACGCCCGCGGCTGTCCGTGTGGTTCGGTGCCGCGTTCCACGACGAGGGTCCGCACGCCGCGGACCCCGAGCAGGTTGGCGGTGAGCGCGCCGACCGGCCCGCAGCCAACGACGACGACGTCAATGTCCATGCCCGACAGTGCAGCAGGGCGCTGTGGAGACCGTGTGGAACCGCTGTGGATCCCTATCCGCGGTCGATGCGGGCGAGCAGCAGCCGGGCGCCCTGGGCGGCGGCGATCTCGGCGCCGGCCCGGACGTCCTCGGCGTCGCCGGTCGCGAGGCCGCGCACGCGGCGCAGTTCGGCGGTGAGCACCTGTTCGCCGACCGCGGCGGCTTCGGCGAGGCCGACGCCGGCGAGCCGGGCGGCGGTGGTGGGGTCGCCGGCCACGAGGTGCGCGTCGGCCATCGCGGCGATCGTGATGGTCCGGGTCGCGCGCAGCCCGAGCCGGTGGATGGCCTCGCCGGCGGCCCGCATCGCGGCGAGCCGGCCGTGCTCGCCGCCGCGCACGGCCGCCCACTCGGCGAGGAAGTCGCCGGTGGTGACGAAGTGCGGCATGCGCTGCCGCGCGCCGATCTCACGGCACCGCCCGGCGGCCTCCCGGCCGGCGTCGACGTCGTGCTCCTGCAACGCCGTCCAGGCGGCGTACAGGGCGGCGTTGGCGCGGCCGTAGGCGTCGTCGCTGTGCTCGGCGAGCGCCCGTGCCGCGTCGAGGTCCGCGAGCGCCGCGGTGGGGTCGCCGCGCAGGGACCGCACGAGGGCGCGGAAGTTGTACGCGGCGAGCACCGGCGTCCTGCCTGCCTGCTCCCGCAGGTGCCGCGGGTCGACGGCGGCGAGCCGTTCGACGGCGGTGCTGAGGTGCCCGTCGGCGTCGCCGAGGCGGCCGGTGAAGTAGCAGACGACGCCGAGCAGGTACGGCCCGGCGACCGCGACGAGCCCGCCGGCCGGTGTCGCGGCGCCGGCTGGCGGCATGGCGCCGGTGTGCGGTGCAGCTCCGGCGGGCGACGCGGCGCCGGTGCGAGGTGCGTCTCCGGCGGACTGCGCGGCTTCGGCGGACGGCGCGGCACCGGCGGGCGGCACGGCCTCGGTGAGGCGCTGGGCGAGTTCCTCGGCGACGGTGTACTCGGCGCGGTTGCAGGCGACCTCGCCGAGTGTCCACAGCGCAGTTCGCACGTCGGTGCCAGCCCCCGTGTACGGCAGCAGCCACCTGGCCCGGGCCGCGACCGCCGCGACCGCGTCGCTGCCGACCCCGACGGTGATCTGCAGCAGCGCCGCCCGCCGCAGCTGCACGCCGAGCTCGGCGGCGGCCGCGTCCGGTGCGGTCGCCGCGTCCGGCGCGAGGCGGTCCGCGGCGCGTTGCAGGTGGGCGAGCGCGTCCTCGTACGCCAGCCGCCGGGCCGCGTCGTCGGCCGCCCGCACCGTCCACCGCAGGAAGTCCTCCGCGTGGCCGAGCCCGATCGACTGTCCATAGTGGTGGGCGATCTCGCCCGTGGTGAGCCCGCCCTGGTCCGCGGCCGTCGTGGCGAGCCTCGCGTGCAGCGCGGCGCGCCTCGGTGCGGCCAGCTCGGCGTACGTGACCTCGGCGAACAGCGGGTGCCGGAAGCGAACCGTCCCCGGCCCCGCGGCGGCCTCCGTGACGAGCCGCGCCGCGGCCGGCCCGGCGAGCAGCCGCGCGGCGTCGGCGCCGGTCACCGCCCGCAGCAGGTGCAGGTCGAGTTCCCGGCCGGCGACGCTGAGCACGTCGAGGCACTCGCGGGTGGCGGGGTCGGGCCCGTCCAGCCGCAGCCGCACCGCGTCGCGGACGCTCGGCGGCAGCTCCTCCCCCGGCCGGGCAAGCAGCTCAGTGAGGAAGAACGGGTTGCCGCCGGTACGTTCCGCGAACCGCTGGACGATCTCGTCCGCCACCGGTGCGCCGGTGCGGCCCACGACCAAGTCGGCGACGGCGGCGGCGTCGAGCCCGCCGAGGCGCAGCTGCCCGGACCCGGCGCCGCGGGCCAGGTCGTTCAGGGTCGCCACGAGGCCGGGGTCGTGCTCGTACGGCCGCAGCGTCGCGACCACCAGCGCGCGTCCTGTGTGGACGGTGGTGGTCAGGTACCGGGTCAGCAGCAGCGAGTCCGGGTCGGCCGCGTGCAGGTCGTCCAGGACGAGCACCAGTCCGGCCGGGTGGGCGGCGGCGCGGACCAGGTCGGACACCGCCTCGTAGGCGCGGAAGCGGGCCGCGGGGTCGAGCCCGCCGTCCTGTGTGGACGGTCCGTCGACGAAGCCGGTGAGGGCCGCGCCGGCGGTCCCGGCGTGCGGCAGGGCGAGGAGGCCCCGCACGATCTGGCTCCACAACCAGAACGGTGGCGCCTGCCCGACGTCGGGGCAGCGGCCCCACACGACCGGGATGCCCGCGGCGGCGGCCCGGTCGGCGACGGCGGTGGCGAGGGTCGTCTTGCCGATCCCGGCCTCGCCGACGACGGCGACCATCCGCCCGCCGTCGCGCCGGGCCGCGTCCAGGTGCCCGTCCAGGGTGGCCAGCTCCACGGCCCGCCCGACCAGCCCGCGCGGCCGCCGATCCACCGCGTCCCGCCGATCCACCACATCCCGCCCATCGGCCGCGTCCCGCCGGTCCGGCGGAATGTCCGGCACGGTGTGCGCGAGGATCTGCTGGTGCAGCGCGCGCAGCTCGGCGCCCGGGTCGACGCCGAACTCGTCGGCCAGGAACCGGCGGCCCTCGTCGAACACCGCCAGGGCCTCGGTCTGCTGCCCGGCCCGGTACAGCGCCAGCATCAGCTGCCCGCGCGCCGCCTCCCGGGCGGGCTGTTCCGCGACGTACCGGCGCAGGTCCGGCAGCACGGCCAGGTGCCGGCCGGCGGCCACGGCCGCGGTGCAGCGCCCCTCCTCCACGGCGAGGCGTGTCTGTGCGAGCCGGGTCACCTCGGCCCGCACCGCCGACAGGTCACCGGCCGGCGGGTCGCCGCGCCACAACGCGAGCGCCTGCGTGTAGTGCTGCTCGGCGGCCACGGAGTCACCGCCGGCGAGGGCCCGCGCGCCCGCGTCCGCCAGCTCCGCGAACCGCACGGCGTCGATGGCGTCGTCGGGCACCCGCAGCTCATAGCCGCCGCCGTGGCTCACCACGATCTGGCCCTGGGCCCGCGCGCCCCGGCCCGGCTCGAGGGCCCGCCGCAGCGCGGCGACATAGGTGCGCAGCGTGACCTCGGCGCTCGGCGGCGGGTTCCCGTCCCACAGCGCGTCGACCAGCCATCCGGTGGTGTTGACCCGGTTGGCGCGCAACAGCAGCAGGGTCAGCAGCGCCCGCTGCTTGGGCCCGCCGACCGGCACCGCCTCGCCGTCGCGTGACACCCGCAGCGGCCCCAATATCGCGAACCACACGGCTGATCCTTCGGCGCCCTGGACGTGACCCCGGAAGCATACCGGCGCACCTCGCGACCGCGATCGACCAGCGCCAGCCCTACACCGTGCCGGTCTGCAACCAGACCTGGACGTGCTCGGTGAGCGGCTCCGTATGGCCGAGCGCCTCGTGCAGCCCGTCGGCGAACTCCGCCCGCGCCTGCGGCGGCAGCTCGGCGAGCGACATGGCCGAGAACAGCCCGCCGACGAGCTCGTCGACCGTCAGCGTGGCGTCGTAGCCGATCTCGGCCTCCACGACCTGATATCCGGCCTCCCGCAGGGCGTCGCGGTTGCGCCCGCGCCCCGCGTCGTCGGTCTGGCACGTCCCGGCGAGGGTGCGGCCCAGCAGCCGCTCCAGGTGCTCCTTCGCGGTCCGGGACCAGTCGTTGTCCTGCAGCCACAGCGGCGCGCCGTTGGTGACGACGGCGACGCCACCGCCGGGCCGCAGCAGCGGCCGCACCGCCCGGAACACGGCGGCCCGGTCCATCCAGTGGATGGCGACCGCGATGGTGACCGCGCCGAGCGCCGCGGCACCCAGCACCAGGCCCGCGGCGGGCAGGTCCCGGTCCGCGCCGAGCATCCAGGCCGCGTTCGTGACGCCGCGCTGCTCGGCGGCGCGCCGGGCCAGCACCAGCATGTCCGGCTCCGGGTCCACGCCGAGGACCGCACCGACCCGGCCGGCCAGCGGCAACGTCAGCTGGCCGGTGCCGCAGCCGAGGTCCATCACCACGTCGTCGACGGTGAGCCCGAACGCGCCCACGAGCGCGTCGAGCACGGCGGGCGGATACCCGCGCCGGTACCGTGCGTAGCAGGCGGCGACCTCACCGCCGAAGCTCGGATCCATCCGGCCACCCTGCCAGCCGCCACCGCGCCGGCGCGAGCGATTCCGCGCTCAGCGCAGGACATCCACCGACGGCAGGTCGCGGTGGACGACGTGGATCTGGTCACCCGCGCGCGGCTTAGCAGCCGGCTACCCGCAGCGGCCGGCGAGGTCACGGCCGGGCAGGACGAGCACGAACGGCTCACCGGCGTACGTCATGCGCCGGTCGGCAAGGATCGGATAGCCGTCGTCGACGACGAAATACGCCATGCCGGGCTCGTACGGCAACGGCCGGCGCAACGGCGCGGGCACGCAGCCGGTCGGCCGGCCGTCGGCGAGCGCGAACCGGTGCAGGACCGGCCGGGGGCGACCGCGAACGGGGCGGGGATCTCCTGGGTGACGGTGGTCGGGCCGGGTGTCGCGGGCGCCGGGTAGTCACCGGTTGCCGGCTGGATCCGGTCCCGCGACCAGCGGTCGGGTTCGGGCTCGCTGCCGCACCCGGCCACCAGCATCGCCGTCGCGACGACGAACGCCGCAAACCGTCGGTCCAACCCGACCTCCCCGTGGTCGGGCCACATCGTATCCACGCCCGGCGATCAGGGCCCGGCCGCACGCTCTAAGCCGGGAGTCGGTGCGCTCGCAGCCCGGCGAGGAGCCATGCGAAGGCGGGCACGGCCGGCGGCCCCACGGAGGTGCCATTGAGGATGGCGAGGAGCTGCCAGTAGCGCTCGACCCGGAGGTCGGCGACCAACTCGAGCCAGGCGATGAGCTCGGTCGTTTCGTCGACGGGCAGGTCGGTCGGGACGATCCGGTCGACTGTCCGGCGACCTTCGGCCGAGTCGCAGGCGACTCCGCGCTCGACGGCGTCTCCGGCGTGGAGCAGCACGAGCGGTCGGATGTTCAACCCGAACTCCAGGCGTGAGTCTTCGGCGGCGCTCAGCACCATGACTCGGATCTTGAGCTGGAATTCGGGGTCGGCGACCAGCTCGGCAAGTTCCAGCCAGGCGTCGACCTGTTCATCGGTCGGGTCGTCGGGCAGCTCAGCGGGCAGTTCCCGCATCCAGCCGGCCACGACGGCGCTGTCCGGGTCCGAAATGCCGCCGAACGCGTTGGCGACGAAGTCATCGATGATGCGCTGGCGTTGCTGTGCGGACACTCTGGTGAGCTTGTACGTCACGGTCATCTCCTCGGCCGTACTCTCGCGGCGGGCAACAGCGCGCAGGACCGCGCGCTGGAGCCGTAACGTGCGGATCTCGGCGTCAAGCGCCTTGACGTGCGCCGACGCAAGATCGGTCAACGTGACCTGCCGAGCCAGGAGCGCAGCGACGGCGTCGAGACTGAGGCCCAGGTCACGCAGCGTCCGGATGAGTTCCAAGCGGGCGACGGCCGCCTCGTCGTAGCGTCGATACCCGCCGCTGGAACGGTCCACCGGTGGCAGTACGCCCCGGTCCGACCAGAACCGGACGGTGCGGGCCGACACGCCGGCACGCTGGGCGACCTGCCCGATGGTGTAGAGATCCGGATCACGATCCATGGCGCAAAGCCTGAAGGTTCCACCCGATGGAAGGTCAAGCGGGCCGCGTCGTCAGGGGTGCAGGGTGGGGCGGTAGGTGAGTTCCTGGATGCGGCCGTCGAGTGTCCGGCTTTCGAGGAGTTCGAGGTCGAAGTCGGCGGCGCCCTGGAAGATCGGGTCGGTGCCGGTCTGGCCGCTGATCACCGGGAAGATCGTCAGCTGGACGCGGTCGACCAGGCCGGCGGCCATCAGTGCCCGGTTCAGCGACAGGCTGCCGTGCGAGCGCAACGGCACCGGGGACTCCTCCTTGAGGCGGGCGACGATGTCGACGGCGTCGCCGCTCGCGAGGGTCGCGTCCGGCCAGTCCAGGGGTGCGTGCAGCGTGGTCGAGACCACCGTGGTCGGCAGGTGCTTCATCCGGGTGCTGATCGGGTCGTTCACCGGGGACTCCTCGGAGGCCGGGCCGAGGAAGTGCACGAAGTCCCGGAAGGTGTTGGCGCCGAGCACCAGCCGCTGGTCCTCGCTGTACTGGGCCAGGCGCCGGTCGAGGAACTCGGGACCCTGCTTGCCCCAGTAGCCGCCCCAGTCTCCGCTGCTGTTGTAGGAGCCGAAGCCGTCGAGGGTGGCGAAGACGTCGAAGGTGTAGGTGGCAGTCATGGTGCTCTCCTCCGCGAGTACGGCGGCCGCCCGTCGTGGGCGGACCTCACCCCTGCTACGAACGCCTCGGCCTCGATCCGACACCGCGTCCCGGGATTTTTCGCTCGCATCCCGCCCGCTGGTCGGCGAACGCCACGGCGCCGCACCGGATGCCGTCCGGACGACCCTACCGCGGCGTTATACAACCGTGACCTGGGCGTGGGAAGCGGAGAGCGGCGGCGGACACCGCAATGGTGATGGATGACGACGACCGACTGTTGTGGGACCGGGCGCGGGCCGGCGACGCCGCCGCGTTCGGGGACCTCTACGCGCGGCATGCGCGGCCGGTGTACACGTTCTGCTACTGGCGGACCGGGGATGCCGCGCTCGCCGAGGACCTGAGCGCCGCGGTCTTCCTCGAGGTGTGGGCGGCGCGCGGCCGGACCGAGCTCACCGAGGCCAGCCTGCTGCCGTGGCTGCTCGGGGTGGCGCACAACCTGGTGCGCAACCAGTGGCGGTCCAACCGGCGGCGGCGGGCCGCGCTGGCCCGGCTGCCCCCGTTGCGCGACAGCCCCGACCACGGCGACGACGTCGCGGAGCGGGTGGACGCGCAGCGGCGGATGGCGACCGTACGGCGGGCCTGCGAGCGGCTGCCCGAACGTGAGCTGGCGGTGTTGCAGCTGTGCGCGTGGATGGGGCTCAGCCCGCCCGATGCCGCCACGGCGCTGGGCATCCCCGTCGGGACCGTGCACTCCCGGCTGTCGCGGGCCCGGGCCCGCCTGCGGAGCGAGATCGGCGAGGACGGAGCCCGGGAAGCGGCCGGGCGCCGCGGACACGAACCGGATGACGGCGCAGCGCCGTCCCGGCCGGCCCTGGGAGGGACGCGATGAGACCCGATCCGATGAGGCCCGAACCGCCCGACTTCCCGGCCGACCGGCTTCTCGCCCGAAAGGAGCAGGTCATGACCGCCTTCCTCGAGCTGCAGCAGAACCAGCCCGCACCTTCGCCCCGGACCCGGCCCCGTTCGGCGCTGGCCCTGGCCGGCGTCGCCGTCGCCGCCGTCGCCGCGACCGTGGTGGCGCTCACCGTGGCCCAGCCCGAGGCCAGGCCGGCGTACGCGCTGAGCCCCAACGGCGACGGCTCGATGACGTTCACCATCAACGACGCGAGCGACCCGGCCGGCGCCACCGAGACGCTGCGGGCGGCCGGCATCCACGCCGTCGTCCTGCCCGGCCACCGGCCCGGCGAGTGCCCGGCGGACCAGCGCGGCACCCGCGACAGCCGCGCGTGGTCGACGCTGATCACGGCGTACGAGAGCTTCGAATACCGCCGCACGCACCCGGACGCCCTGCACAGCGTCGTCATCCGGCCGGACCGGATCCCGGCCGGCACGATCCTGGTCATCGGCATGATCGAGGGCCGCCTCGACGGCGAGCGCAGGGTCTTCGTGCACCCGGAGCTCTTCACCGACCCGGGGCCGGCCTGCTACGAGACCGACCTCAACGTCGAGAAGCTGATGCGGATCGAACAGCACCTGCGCTCGTCATGACCGGCGGCGCCGGCACTCGCGAACACGACCGGCGGCGCCGGCACTCGCGAACATCAGGTGTCAGGGCACGAGGACGATGCGGTCGGTCGTTCCCGGCGTCGACGTCCAGGCCTGTTCGACCTGGGCCAGGGGCACGGCGCGGGCGCGGACGTCGAAGGCGCCCGAGGTGACCGCGGCAGCCAGTTTGGGCAGTTCCTTGATGAAGTCGCGGCCGGGGACGGAGCCGATGCCGCTGCCGACGATGTCCAGCCGGGCCGAGCGCAGCGCCGCGGAAGGGATGGGTGCGGTGGGGCCGGCCACCGAGCCGATCTGGATCCAGGTCAGCGGCCGGCCGCGGTCGGCGCGGGCGGTGAGCATGGCGACCATGGCCTGGGCGGTGGGCTCGCCCCACACGTAGTCGATGACGACGTCGGCGTCGGCGGCCTGCGCGAGCTCCTCGAAGGTGCAGGTCGCGTCGGCGCCGAGGGCGGCCAGCCCGGCGAGACGGGACGCGTCGCGGCCGGCGGCGGTGACCCGGGCGGCGCCGAACCGTTTCGCGACCTGGATGGCCATCCGGCCGGCGTTGCCGGTGGCGCCCAGCACCAGGACGTGTTGCCGGCGGCGGAAGTTGATCCGGCGGCGCAGCGCGACCCAGGACGACATCGCAGGGTTCATCGCGGCGGCGATCTGCACCGGGTCGACGCCGTCGGGCAGGACGACGCTGCGGTTCAGGTCGATGACGGTCCGCTCGGCGAGGGTGCCGAGGTTCGTGTCGTCGAGCACCGTGTACCTGAGCCGTCCTTTCGGGTCCCGGACCACCCCGTCGATGCCCGGGATCAGCGGAAGCTCGCCGGTGCTCGTGTAGTGCGAGCCGTCGGCCTGGGAACGGACCCGAGGGTGCAGGCCGGCCGCGAGCACGTCCACAACGACCTCGTCCTTGCGGCGGGCCGCGGGATCCGGGTGCTCACGGTACTGCGGTGGCATGTCGAACACCGTGACGACAGCGGCGTGCATGACGGCGCTCCTCCCGTTTAGTTGGTACTACAAACAACCTGAGGTCAGGATGGTTGGTAATACCAACTATGTCAAGTATGGTGGTGCCGTGACGGATCCGGCCGAGGTGGCACTGGTGGACGCGCTGGCGCGCAGCGCCTATGTCGTGATGGGCGTGCTCAGCCGGGTCGGGGCACGGCACGACCTCTCGCTGACGCAGCTGCGGACGCTCGGCATCCTGCGCGACCGCCGGGCCAGGATGACGGACCTGGCAAACTTCCTGGGGCTGGACAAGTCGACGATGTCGGGCCTGGTCGACCGCGCCGAGCGCAGGGGGCTGCTCGAACGGGGGCGGAGCCGGGCCGACGGCCGCGCCGTCGAGGTCTTCATGACCGCCGCCGGCCTGGAGCTCGCCGACCGGCTCTACGGGGAGGTCCGGCAGTCGCTGGCGGAGATCACCGACCGGCTCGACCCGGCGCAGCGCGACACCCTCACCCGGCTGCTCGAACACCTGCTGGGGCCGACGCCCGCCTGACCGGAATGGGACACTGGCACCGTGGTCATCTATGACGCGATCGGCTCGACGTACGCGACGAAACGTCAACCGGACCGGCGGATCGCCGCGCACATCACCGCCGCGCTCGGCGACGCCCGGTCGGTCGTCAACGTCGGCGCCGGAGCCGGCTCCTACGAGCCGCCACAGACGATCCTCGCCGTCGAGCCCAGCTCGGTCATGATCAGGCAGCGTCCGCCCGGCGCGGCGCCGGTCGTGCAGGCGTGCGCGGAGGCGCTCCCGCTCGCCGACGGCGCCGCCGACGCGGTCATGGCCCTGCTCACCGTGCACCACTGGACCGACCTCGAGGCCGGGATCGCCGAGCTGCGCAGGGTCACCAGGCGCCGCATCGTCGTGCTCACCTGGGATCAGCCCGCGTTCCGGTCGTTCTGGCTGGTGAAGGAGTACCTGCCGGAGGCGGCCGCGTTCGACGACACGCGGGCCGTGCCGGTGGAGCGGCTCGCCGCGCTGCTCGGCGGCGCCCGGGTCGAGCCGGTGCCGGTGCCCCACGACTGCACCGACGGGTTCGGCGCGGCGTACTGGCGCCGGCCCGAGGCGTACCTCGACCCTGCGGTCCGCTCGAGCATCTCGGTGCTGGCGCAGACCGGGGACGCGGTGCTGCGGCCGGGGCTGGACCGGCTCGCCGCCGACCTGGAATCAGGCCGCTGGCACGACCGCCACCGCGACCTGCTCGCCCGCGAGGACCTCGACGCGGGCTACCGCCTGCTGGTAGCCGACGAGTAGGCGCAGGCGAGCAGAGGCATGGCACTGCGGTTCGAGACGCGCACGTCGGACTCGTCGTGGGTCGACACCGTGTGGACCTGCACGAGTGAGCAGGTCGCGGAGATGACCTCCGTCGCCACCGTCAGCTGGGGGCTGGTGTTCTGGGAGCTGGACGGCACCGCGCACGCAAGCGTCAGCGGCCCCGAGACCCGGACCGGGACCGCGCCGGTGCCGCAGGGCGCGACCTTCACCGGCATCGAGTTCGCCGTGGGTACGTCGCTGCGGGTCGTACCCACGCCGGCCCTGGTCGACGGCGGCCTCGAGCTGCCCGACACCACGCGCAGGACCTTCCGGCTGGACGGCGCCCGGTGGCAGACGCCCCGCCCCGACGACGCCGAGGCCCTGGTCGCCCGGCTCGTCCGGGCCGGCGCCGTGGTCCGCGACCCGCTCGTCGCCGAGGTCCGCCGCGGCCAGCACCCGGCGATGTCGGGACGCACCGTCGAACGCCGGTTCCGGGCGGCGACCGGCCTCACCCAGGGTGCGGTGCGCCAGATCGAACGCGCCCGCACCGCCTCCGGATTGCTGGCCGCCGGAGCCCCGGTCGCCGACGTCGTCGCCGGCCTGGACTACTTCGACGAGCCGCACCTGGCCCGGGCGCTGCGCCGGTACGTCGGGCGCACGGCACGGCAGCTGCGCGACGGGACCGGCGGGGCGATCGCCCTGGACGTGGCTCAGCCCACCACGTCGTAGACCATCTTGACGATGCCGTTCGGGTACGCCGCCGACTCCCGCAGCCGCAGCGCCTGCTTGTCCTTGTCCGACCGGCTGAACAGGCCCTTGCCGGCGCCGAGCAGCACGGGAAACACGAGCAGGTTGTACCGGTCGATCAGGCCCGCGTCCGACAGCCGCCGCGCCAGCTCCGCACTGCCATGGATGAAGATCGCCCCGCCCTCGCCCTGCTTCAGCTCGGCCACGTCGCCGGTCGAGCGCAGGATCGTCGTCGGACCCCAACCCTCGACGAGGGCGTCGTCGGGCAGCGTGCCCGAGACCACGTACTTGGGCAGTTCCTTGTACGCGGCGTGGTCGTCCGACTCGCGCCACAGCGGCGCGAACACCTCGTAGCTGCGCCGGCCGAACATCAGCGCCGTCGTGTCCTGCAGCTCCTCACCCTTGAGCGAGAACGCCTCGGGCAGGAACTCGATGTCCTTGACCACCCAGCCGCCGCTGCGGTGCTCCTCCCCCGGCCCGCCGCCGGGGGAATCCACCACCCCGTCGAGCGAGACGAACCCGGTGTAGACCAGTTCACGCATGTACCCGTTCCCCTCGTTGCCGGACGCATTTGCGACGCCCAGGTTAGGAAGCGGCGGCGTGGCCGTCTTGTACAGAAACGACGCCGTCAGCGGATCCCACTTCCCGATCGTGATTTGCCGCGGCGGGGGTGTTCCGTGAAAACATTGATGGATGTCTGCAGGGAGCCCGCCGCCCCTCGAGGTGCGCGCAGATCAGGCCCGGCTGTCGTTCGACGGTCGGCTGGTCACCGTGACCCGGACGGATCGGCTGCGGCGCCCGCGGTCCATCCGGCAGTACGCGCTGTGCGACTTCGTCGACCTGCGGCTGTCCTACCACGGCAACAACTCGGCGCAGGTGCTGCTCCTCGACGTCAACCGCGGCCTGCAGACCGTCGACAGGCTGACGATCACGGACCCGACGCACTCGGCCGGCCCCGCCGACGCCGTCGTCCACACGATCAACGAGGCCCGCGCCCAGCGCGTCCGTGCCGTGCTGGAACGCACCGTCGGACCGGGCCCCTGGCCGGTGGACACCTGGGACCAGATCCGCTCGCTGCTCATGGTGCAGGGGTACACCGAGCCGTGGCCACCCGGCTCCGGCACCCCGGACGGCAGCCGTGCGGTGTACGAGCCCGGCGAGTCCGCGCTGCTGCACGCGTTCGCCCGGGCACTGACGTACCTCACGCCCGGCCCCCGCCACGGCGACCTGTCGTTCCCTGAACTCGGCGGCCTCACGACGCCCGTCGAACTGCTGCGGCTCACCGGGGGCGGCGAGTTCGGCCGGGTGTGGAACGGCATCATCACCGCCCTGGAGGGCGACTACCCCGTCACCGCCGACCCTGCCTGGGACCGGACCGCGGACGACCTGCTGCGGTGGGGCCACGACCAGGTCGAACGCCGCCGCGCCGGCCGGCCCCGTCCACCCGCGCTCCCCGGCCGCCCGAGCCGGGCCATGGAAGAGGACTGACGGCTACCCGGTGATCGGCGCGGCCCTCAGCGCCGGCGCGATGATCGTCGGCTTCATCTTCCGGCACATCGAGGACGGCGTCCGCGTCCCCAGGCAGCGCGGCCCGAACAAGCACTACGTACGATCCGGCCGCATGAGCACCGCCGGCACCTGACCGCCCCGCTCGAACTACTCGGGCGTCTCACGAGGCGTGGGCGGCTGGTCGTACTCGCCGAGGGCATAGCGGAGTCGGTGGTTGAGGTCGTTGATGGACTGACGCAGGTCCCGCTCCGTCCCACCGGGTTCAAGGATCTCTGCCCGCTCGAACCGGTCTTGGATCCGCGCCGACAGGCGCCCGGAGATCCCGCCGCCCGTCAGCTCGCCTTCGATGACGGCAAGCAGTCCGATCAGCGCTGACAGGTCGCGAGGATCGCAGCTCCGCCGAGCCGCGGAGCCCGACGCGTCGATGTTCATGACGCCCATCGTCCTACCGGACTCTCACCAGCGGTGCGGGGGCCGGCGAAATCCGTCGACGTTTCCGGCCCGTCGTGTGATTCTGCCCGGGTGATCGACGATCCACGGCGCGGGCGCAGGCCTGTGGGCGGGTTGTTGCGGACGCGGAACTTCGGTCTGCTGTGGATCGGGCAGTCCACCAGCGCGGTCGGCTCCGCGATGACCACCGTGGCGCTTCCGCTGGTGGCCATCTCGACCCTGCATGCCGGTCCGGCCATGGTCGCGTTGCTCACGGCCGCCACATGGCTGCCGTGGCTGCTGATCGGGCTGCCGGTCGGTGTCTGGGTCGACCGGTGGCCGCGCCGGCGCACGCTGCTGGTCGCCGACGTCGGTGCCGCGGCGGTGCTCGTCGTCATCCCGGTCGCGGCCTGGACCGGCGTGCTGACCATGACCATGCTGCTGGTGGTCGCGCTGCTCGCCGGGGTCGCCGGGGTCTTCGCCAACGTGGCGTTCAACGCGTTCCTGCCCCGTCTCGTCGGCGCGGACGACCTGATGGAAGGCAACGCCAAGCTGCAGACCAGCGCATCGGTCGCCCTGGTCGTCGGGCCGGGCCTCGGCGGGCTGCTGGCCCAGGCGGCCGGCCCGGTCAGCGGCATCCTCATCGACGCCGTCACCTTCCTGGTGTCGGCGGCCTGCCTGCTCGGCCTCCGGTCCGAGCCGGAGCCACGCCCTGCCGCGGGCGACCGCCCGGGCATGCTGCGCCAGATCGCCGAGGGCATCGGTTTCATCATGCGCGGACGCCTGCTGCAGGCCATGTTGGTGGTGGCGGCGGTGACCAACTTCGCGATGCTGGGCATCACTGCGCTGCGGGTCGTCTTCCTGGTGCGTGCGGAGGGCGCCGCGCCGGGTACCGCGGGCCTGGTGATCGGCGTGGGCAGCCTCGGCGCCATCCTCGGTGCCGCGCTCGCCTCGCGGGTGTCCCGGCGCTTCGGCAGCGCCCGCACCTACCTGGTGGCGAACGTCGCGGCCGCCCCGTTCGTGCTGTTGCTGCCGCTCGGCGGCCACGGCTGGCGCCTGGCGCTGTTCGCGGCGGGCTCCTTCATCGCGCTGGCCGGAGCCACCATGTCGAACGTGATGACCATGACGTTCCGTGGTACCTTCGTTCCCGCGCACCTGCTCGGCCGGGTCACCGCGGCGTCGCGGATCTTCGTGTTCGGCACCGTGCCGTTCGGTGCGGCAACCGCCGGCCTCCTGGCCTCGACGCTCGGCAACCGGTCCGCCATGTGGGCCCTCGCCGTCCTGTACGTCATCGCTCCCCTGCCCCTGCTCGCCACCGAGGCCCGCACGCGACGCGACTTCCCGGCCCAGGACACTGTTCCGTCGATGCGGTGAGGTCGTGCCGGCCGGCTTCGAGTCAGCCCTGGTGGCAGTGCCGGCACGGTGGGCGGCGGCGCAGGTGGTAGGTGATCGCGGCGGCGCCGAGCGCCACGCCCCACACGGTCCACAGCACGCCCGGTGCGGTGGTGGCCCAGGTGCCGGCGGTGACCGGCGCGCGCAGGTTCATGAACCCCGCCGGGACGAGCACCACCGCGACCACCGCGGCCGGGATCACCGCGAGCATGGGCGGCACCCGGCGCCCGGCGCGCCAGAACATCCAGCGCGGGTACACCTCGCCCCACCGGCTCACCAGTCCGTGGGTCAGGATGCCGCCGCCGATGGAAGCCAGCGCGCAGCCGAGGCCGACCTCCAGCATGCCCGGCGTGTCCTGCATCATCGCCAGGAAGTCGTGCGGGATCCCCAGTGGCACGCCGAGGAACCAGGCGATCCGGGTGATCTCGTAGGGCACCGGGGCGAGGACGGCCACGAGCACCGCCCACCGGCCCCAGCGCAGCAGGTCCGCGCGCTCGTGGTCGGCGTGGCCCTCGACGCGGCCGCAGCGCACGCAGGCGCCACGGATCCGGCGGTGGTACAGCACCGTCGCCCATGCCCACAGCACCCCGCCGGCGAACAGGATCAGCAGGTTGCCGCGGTGCCAGTAGATGATGTCGCTGACGCCGTCCTGAGGGCCGGGCACGCCGGTGAAGACGAACACCAGCAGCGCCGGCGCGAACGCCACGAACGCCAGCAGCGTGTAGTCGGGCAGGACCAGCGCCAGCCCGGCCGCCATCACCCAGCCGAACCCGATGACCGCCCACGAGCCGCGCACGGCTCGCGGCGCACGCGCCATGTACACGGCGATCGCGGCACCGCCCAGCCCGAGCAGGGCCATGACCGGCGCCACCACGGCGGCGTCACTGCCCTCCAGGATCGACCCGGACCTGTGGTCGTCGTCGATCGGCGCGAACGGGAACCCGGCGCCGCCCGACCACCAGTACAGGCCGAGGATCCCGTACCCGAGCGACCAGCAGGCCGCGGCGTACCCCATCCAGACCGTCGGGAACGTCCGGGTCTTCTCAACGGTGGTTGCCACCCGGACAGCATTGACAGCGATCGCTGAGATCACGCTGTGCGCACCTGTGCCGACGCTGAGCGGGCCTGAGCGCGCGGCGCAGGGCGGCGACGAGCGCCAGGCCGAGAGGACCCGTGGCAGGCCCTACGCGACGGGGGCGCCGGCGGTGCGCATGAAGGCGACCGGGTCGATCGCGTTGAGACGGGTCGCGGGGCGGCCGAAGTGGACCTCGAAGTGCAGGTGCGGGCCGGACGAGTTGCCGGACGTGCCGACGGAGCCGATGCGCTGCCCCGCGGTCACCTGCTGGCCGACGACCACGTCGGGGCGGCGCACCATGTGGCAGTAGCGGGTCGTGACGTCGCCGGCGTGGTGGATCTCGACGTACCAGCCGCAACCCTTGATGCTCGGCGAGCCGTCGACGTCGCAGGACGGGCCGGACGTGTTGCACACGACGGTGATGACGGTGCCGTCGGCGGTCGCGTGGATCGGCGTCTCGCGGGCGGCCATGATGTCGATGCCGTCGTGAGTGGGGCGGGAGACGGTGCGGAAGCCGCTGGTGCCCTTGCCCGGCACCGGCGCGACCCACAGGCCGACGGCCACGGCACCGGTCGGCGGCACGATCACGGGCGGCACCGGCGTCGGGGTGACGGCCGGCGCGGGCGTGGGGGTGACGACCGGCGCGGGGCAGGCCGGCGGCGCCTTGCGGCGGCTCACGTACGCGTCGGACACGTAGGCGCCGCTGATGAGCCGGTCCCACCGGTCGGTGGTGCGGACCCGGCCCTTCGTCTTCGGGCCCTGCACCGAGCACACCAGGGCGAGCTTTGCCCCGTTGCGCAGCGACCCGACGGCCGCGGACCCGGGGGTCGGCGCGGACCGCACGGCCAGGCGGGTCTTGCCGGAGGAGACGGTGCCGGGCAGCGACGCGGCCGCGGCGGCCGTCGCGGGGGCCAGCGCGGTGAACGCGACGGTGGCCGCGGCCGCCAGCCCGAATGCCGTGAGACGCATGCACACCACCAACGAAGGGCCGGGGCGTCTCCCCGCCGTGTCCTTCACAGCGTGGGCGACGCCGGTTGCCGTCGGGGTGCGGCGGGGATTGCGGCGGGGCGCTTCAAACGGTCAGCCGCCTGTCGATCCCGGGCAAGGGCGACCACGTCCCGGTGTGGTTCGGCCCGAACGACCCGGGCAACGAGCGCCGCATCGGCGTCGGCACCGAACGCTGACCGCCGGCTGGTCGACGGCGTCAGCGGGCGGTGAAGAAGGAGATCGCCTCGGTCAGGGCCAGGTCGGTGAGCACCGGGTCGTGCCGGGCGCCGACGTCACGCATGAAGGCGTGCTCGCCGCCGCGGTACACGTGCAGCTCGAGGTCGTCGAGGCCGGCGGTGTACAGCGCGGCCAAGATCTCGACCCGGGCGGCCGCGGGCACGTGCGGGTCCTGCGCGCCGAAGACGAGCATGAGCCGGCCGTGGATGTCGGCGGCGCGGGCGAGGGAACCGGCGTCGGCGTCGGCACCCAGGGCGCCGTTGTGCAGGCCGGTCG
The DNA here is from genome assembly GCF_040676755.1 of Dactylosporangium sp. NPDC049525. Classification (NCBI taxonomy): domain Bacteria; kingdom Bacillati; phylum Actinomycetota; class Actinomycetes; order Micromonosporales; family Micromonosporaceae; genus Dactylosporangium; species Dactylosporangium sp. NPDC049525. The sequence continues at coordinate 102,989 of NZ_JBFAPO010000007.1, forward strand.
GGTAGAAGCACACCGTCGCCGCGACCCGCGGGTCGAGGGCGGCCCGGAACGCGAGGTGGCCGCCGATGCAGAAGCCCGTCGCGAGCAGGGTCGTGGTGTCGGCGCGCAGCTCCAGGTAGTCCAGCACCGCGACGCGGTCGGCGTCGAACCCGGCGGTCGTGGTGGCGGCCGCGCCCGCGAGCCCGGCCTGCTTGCCCGCGTCGTCGAACTCGAGTGCGACGCCGGCCAGGTCACCGTGCGGGTAGATCTCCGGGACGCAGACGACGAACCCGGCCGAGGCCAGCCGCCGCGCGGTGCGCAGGGTCGACTCGGTCAGCTGGAAGATGTCGGTGTACAGCAGGACTCCGGGCAACGGCCCGTCCCCCGTTGGGCGCAGCACGACCGAACGGATCGCGCCGCCGGGCGACGGCACCAGCACCTCGTCCTCACGCAGCTTCATGCCGACTGACATTACGGGCCAGCCCCGGCGGCCGGGCCGGGAACCAGGTGCGCCGCGCAACCGGGCAAGATCGTGCCCGACGGATTCACGACTCCGTGCCGGCGAACAAACCTCCGGCGGGGCGCATCGAACCCTGCGACACCACAACCGAACCAGCCCTTGGAGTACGGCACGCTGCGGCTCGGCATGACCAAGGCGCAGGCCGTCGCGATCGGGCTGCTGGGCCCGTTCGACGATTCCTTCTGCTCCCAGGCGTTCCTGCGCGACGCCCCGGCCGGCTGGGGCAGGGTGTACGCCTCCCCGGAGCGCGGGCTGTCCGCGATCGAGGCGTGGTCCACCCTCGACACGGCCGAAGGGTTGCACAAGGGCGAGCGAGCAGGCGACGCCGCAGCTGCCGGTCGATGACCCCGACCCGCGCACGACGAGCGTCATCGCGGGCTCGCGCCTGGACCTCCTCGACGCCCTCGAGCAGTTGGAGGCGCACCGGGCCGAGCTGGTCGCCCCGCTGGTCCTGCGCGACCTCTGCCAGCTCTCCTACGAGGAGATCGCCGGCCATCTGAACATTCCGGCAGGCACCTTGAAGTCCCGCATCCACGACGCCCGGCGGCACGTCCGCGCCACGCTGGACGGCGGCTGACGGCCGGCCTCAGCGGCCTCCGCCGGCACCCGCGCCCGGCGAGATCGACAGCACCGGCCGGTCGGGGCCGACCGACGCCGACGCCGACGCGACCCGCCAGCGCTGGTCCCGCATCAGGCCCTGCATGAGGCTGCCGCCGCGGATCGTGTGCCCGGCGACCAGGTCCTCGGCGACGGCGGTCAGGTAGCCGGCCATGTGCTCCTCCGGCAGCCCGCTGAAGACGCACTCGAGGTCGGGCAGGCCGAGCGGGGCGAGCCCGAGGGTGTCCATCAGCAGCAGGCCGGGACTGCCGGCGACGTTGAACAGCCGCACGTTGACCAGTCCCGCCAGGGGGCGGACGGCGAGGGCCTCGGGCGGGGTGGCGACGCCGCCGGCCGGCCACCAGATCCCGGCCGGCACCGGGCCTTCGGCGAGACCCCGGACGGCCGAGATGAACGCCCGCACCCGGTTCGCGGGGGCGAACGACGTACCGAAGACCTCCGTGACCGTCACGGTGTGCCGCACCTTCGCCATTGCCACCGCCGCGTCCGGCCACTCCCAGGTCTGGGTGAGATCCCGGCGGCCACCGGCGTCGCCCGGCTGCGGCACCGACCGCCCGACCGACACGAGCAGGCGGATGCCCGTGTCCGTGCTCAGCTCGGGGAACGCGACCATCAGCCCGCCGCCGCGGCCCGTGCCGTCCACGAGCTCGACCGACGGCCAGTAGCGCCGGATGCCGGCCAGGACGTCTACCGGGCGCGGCCGCACCGCGTCGACGTAGCAGAGCTCCGCCGCAAGTCCAGCACTCATCGGGTCCTTCGGCTCATCGGGTGCCTCGCATCATGCCACGGCCGCGCACCGCTGCCGATCCGCAATCCGGTGGCGAATCCCCGGCGGGCCAGCCGATGATGGGCGGGTGATGGCCGATCCCGACACCAGCCTCGTCGTCGCCGTCGTGAAGCCGGCGGAGGCGCCGGCCCGCCAGGCGCTGCGCGACTACTACCACGACATCGCCGGGCGGTATTACGGCCGCCCGCTGACCGAGGCCGAGATCGACGAGATCCTCACCGACGAGCCCGACGAGGACCTGCAGCCGCCGACCGGCTGGTTCTGGGTCGCCACCCTGGACGACCGGGTCGCCGGCTGCGTCGGCCTGCGCTACGTCGCCGAGGGCGGCATCCGCGTCGGCGAGCTGACCCGGGTGTACGTGTCGGGCACCGTCCGCCGCCAGGGTCTCGGCGGGAGGCTGCTGAACGTCGCCGAGCAGCAGGCCCGCGCCGACGGCGTCACCGCGCTCCGGCTCGACGTCCGCACCGACCTGGTCGAGGCGCGCGCCCTGTATGCGCGGCACGGTTTCCACGAGGTCCCCGCCTTCAACGACAGCCCGTATGCCGGCCACTGGTTCAGGAAGACCCTCCGCTGAGGCGGTCGAGGTTGCGGCGGGCGGCGGCCGTCTCGGGGTGCTGCTCGCCGAACCGGGCGACGCACGCCTCCACGACGGCGGTGAGCTCGGTGGCGGCGTTGGTCTCGTCGCCCTGCAGCAGCATCACCCGCACGATCCCGTTGCGGGCGGCCAGATGCTCCGGATCGAGGGGGTCGCTCAGCTCGGCGGCCCGCTCGTAGGCGCGGTACGCCGCCGTCAGGTCCCGCTGTTCCCGCAGCACCATGGCCAGGTCGTTGCACCCGGCCGGGGTCCCGGCGGCCTGCTCGCACAGCGTCCGCGCGCCGGCGAGGTCACCGGCGGCGAGGCGGGCGGTGGCCGGGTCCTGCGGGGCGGCCTGCCGGGCGATGCGGGTGTCCGGGTGCGACGGGCCGAAGAGCCGCTCGTACAGCTCCGCGGCCTGCTCGTGCGGCGACTGCGGCTGCGGCGGCTCCGGTTGTGATGCGGTCCTCGCGGCGCCGTTCAGCGCGGCGACGGTCTCCGGGTGCGCGTCGCCGAGCAGCCGCCGGCAGCGATCGAGGGTGTCCCGGTAGCGCTCGCCGGCCGCGGCCCGCTCGCCGTGGATCAGCAGCGCCGCGGCGAGCCCGTTCGCCGCCGCGAGGGTCGATACGGCGTCGTCGCCCTGTTCGTCGCGGTGCAGTTGGTACGCCCTGCGCCACACCGCGACCGCCCGGCCGGGAGCACCCTGGGCGAGGTGCGCGGCGGCGAGCCCCTGCATGAGCTCCGTCGTGTAGTCGTCGCCGCCGGGCGCTGCCAGTGCCTCCTCGAACCGTTCGACGGCGCCGGTCAGGTCGCCGCGTTCAGCCCGGTCCAGCGCGTCGGTGTACAGCTCGTACACGGCGTCCACCGCCCGGCGTTCCGCCCTGCCGGCCCGGACCTCACGCCACTTCAGCCAGCCGACCCCGGCGGCGAGCACCGCCACGACGATGAGCACCCCCGGCCCGAGCCCTTCGACGAGACCCGCGACGATGCAGCCGAGGGGGCAGCCGAAGATGAGCACCGCCAGGCCCACCTCGACGCCACTGCGCGGTGACCACCGGTTCTCCCCCACCGCCCCATCATCGCCGTCGCCCTGTCCGGGTCCGAACGGCTCGGTCGCACATCTGCCACAGCCGATCGGCGAACGTCCGAACGGCACCCGCGACGCGATCGACGTCGTGGCCGCGCGGCAGCCGCTGCCGGAGGAGGGGCGTCAGGTCGGCTGGAGGACGCCGGTGACGAAGGTGTCCGGGGCGACGGTGGTGGGGCGGTCGCTGACCTGGCCGTCACCGAGTTCGATGACGCGCCATACGCCGTCGGTGCGCAGGGCCAGGTCGACGGTCACGAACGGCAGGCGCAGGGCGGCGACGAGCGGCTCGACGGCGGACAGGTCGAGGCCGGCGGGCGGGGGCTCGTGCGGGGTGTCGGGGTGCGGGCCGGTGAGGCGGCACCTGCCGTCGACCCACCAGGTGCGGACCTCCGCGGTGGTGAACGGCTCGAAGCGGCGCAGCACGAAGCCGCCGGTGAAGTCGTCGTCGCGCAGCTCCCGGAACCGGACGCGACCGCCCACGCGGCGGCCGGGTCGGCGAGGTCGGGGATGTAGACGGCCTCGTGCCAGTAGTGCTTCATCGACTTCGTGTAGTCGCGCAGGACCGCCGGGCCGGGGCCGAGCTCCGCGGCCGCGCGTTCGAACGCGTCGCGGTCGTCGCCGGTGGTCCACGTCGACGGTGGGGTGACCTCGGCGAGTGCCGCGTACCAGCTGGGCAGTTCGTGCGCCTGCCGGTACTGCTCGGCGCTGGTGCGCAGGGTCACGCCGCGCTCGGCGAGCACGTCGGCGAACAGCGCGTACTGCTCGGCGCGCAGCATCCAGCCGCGGTAGACGGCCGCATCCGGCGCCTCCGGCACGTGCAGGACCGCCCGGCGGGCGGCGTGCCTGCTCGTCAGGCCGTCGTGGTCGACGACGCCGACGTCCAGCCCCGCGGCGCGGGCGGCGGCGGCCTCCGCGGCGAAGTGCTCGTCGGGTCGGCGCGGGCGCAGCGGATCGGCCGGTACCAACACCATCACGTTGGCTACGGTACGTGGATGAGCGCGCTGGAGTTCACGACCGACGCGGCGCGGTTCCTTGCCGCGGCAGACGACCATCTGGCCGCGGACCCGGTCCTGAGCACGGTCGTGACGGCGAACGCGCACCGGTCGCGGTCGTGGCCGGCCGGCGGGCCGCCGCGGCACTTCTGGTGGCTGGTCGTCCGGGACGGGGCCGGGGCCGTCGTCGGGGTGGGGATGCGCACGGCGCCGGTCGCGCCGTATCCGCTGTACCTGCTGCCGATGCCCGACGACGCGGCCGTCGAGCTGGGCCGGGTCCTGCACGAGCGCGGCGAGGAGACCCTCGCGGTCAACGGGGCGCTGCCCGCCGCGCAGCGGTGCGCGGCCGAGCTGGCCCGCCTCGCCGGTGGCCGGGTCGAGGTCCAGGTCCACACCCGGCTGCACGAGCTGGGCGAGGTCACGCCGCCGGCGCCCGTGCCGGGCCGGCTGGCGGTGGTGACCGAGGACGACGTCGACATGGCCAACCTCGTCGTCGTGCGCTGACGGCCGCCCGGTTCGGGCGGCCGCGGCTGCCCTACCATGGCCGGGGTGTTCCTTCTTGAGCTCGCCTTCGACGGCAGTCCCGACCGGCTCGCCGTGCGTCCCGCGCACCGCGAACGGCTGCAGGCCCACCACGCCGCCGGACGGCTGATCCTGGCCGGGCCGTACCCGGACGAGACCGGCGCGCTGCTGGTCTTCGACGTGACCGCGGAGGAGTTCGAGGCGATCATCGACGACGACCCGTACTACCGGGCGCCGGGCGTGACCGTCGTGCGGCGGCAGGAGTGGAACCCGCTGTTCCGCTGAGCGCCCAGCGACGTGGTGCCCGATCCGAGTCCCGGAATCGGCCGTCTTCGAGGAAACGCCCGGCTAGGGTATGTAGCTCAGCGTGTATGAGTGAATACCTGGAGTGGTAATGCGGGCATGGGTGGCTGTGGTGGTGGCGGTCGCGGTGGTCGCGGTGGTGCCGCCCGCGCAGGCGGTGCGGGCGGCCGCGCCGGCCCGGCCGAACGTCCTGCTGCTGCTCATGGACGACGCGCGGACCGGGCAGACGTTCGTGATGCCGCGCGCCCTGGACTGGCTGGGCGGTCACGGCCGCACCTTCCCCAACGCCATGGTGAGCACGCCGAGCTGCTGTCCGAGCCGGGCGACGATCCTGTCCGGGCGGTACGCGCACAACCACCACGTCACCCAGCAGGGCGTCATCGACCGGTTCGACCACACCCGGACCGTGCAGCACGAGCTGCACACCGCCGGATACCGCACCGCCGCGGTCGGCAAGCTCTTCAACGCCTGGGACATCACCCAGCGCCCGCCGAACTTCGACAACTGGGCGCTGACCGGCGGCGGATACACCGGCGCGGACTTCGTCGTCGACGGCGTCGCGACCAAGGCGGCCTACTCCACCACGTTCATCGGCGGTCAGGTCAACCGGTACGTCGACCGGTATGAGCGCGACGACGCCACGCCGTGGTTCATCTACGCCGGCTTCACCGCCCCGCACGCGCCGCAGGTGCCGGAGCCGCGGTACGCGAACCTGAGCTACCCGTGGGAGGGCAACCCGGCGACCCGCGAGACCGACCGCAGCGACAAACCCGCGTACGTGCGCCATTTCAACCGCACCCAGGAGCAGGGCGCCGAGGAGCGGCAGGGGCAGCTGCGCACGCTGCGCTCCGTCGACGACGCCATCGAGACGATCCGCCGGCAGCTGGAGGCCCGCGGCGAGCTCGACAACACCCTGGTGATCCTGATGTCGGACAACGGCAAACTGTGGGGCGAGCACGGCCTGCCGGAGAAGTTCATGCCATACCTGCAGGCCGAGCGGGTCCCGCTGCTGATGTCGTGGCCGGGCCGGCTGGCGCGGGGCAGCGACCCCCGGCTCGCGGCGAACCTCGACATCACCCCGACCGTGCTCGCCGCGGCCGGACTGACCCCGGGCTACCAGGTCGACGGCCACAACCTCCTCGAGCCGGGCGACCGCACGGCGCTGCTCACGGAGTACTGGCGCGACCCGGCCAACGGCGCCGGCATCCCGCCGTGGGCGTCGACCTACGTGCCGGGGCGCTACCGGTACACCGAGATCTACGACGACGCGGGTGCCGTGACCGACCGGGAGTACTACGACCTCGACCGCGACCCGTGGCAGCTGACGAACCTGCTGGGCGACGCTGCCGCCGGCAATGACCCGCCGACCGCCGCCCTCGCCGCGGCGCTGGCCCGGCAGCGGACCTGCGCGGGCCACGGCTGCCCGTGACCCGCGCGGGCCGATGTCACCTGCTGGGCGTCGGTGTCCTGGTGTTCCCCGGCACGCCACGTCCCGGCTTCGGGATCGCGACCGGCATCGCGGTGCCGGTCAGCCGCGCGGCGATCCCGTTGCTGCGCGGCTGGTCCGGCGTGTCGAGCAGCTTGGCGCCCTCCGCCCTGAGCTGGGCGGCGTCGTGGGAGCGTTCGCGGCGTTCGAGCACGCCGGCACAGTGGATGAGGGCGATCGCCAGGCGGCTGCGCCGCACCGTGCGCCGCCGGCGTTCGGTGGTGATGAGCTCCTGGATCGCGGTGAGGGCGGCGTCGGCGCGGCCGGCCTCCTCGAGGGCCACGGCCACGGCGAGCAGGTCCCAGTCGGGGCCGTCGTCGTCCGCGGCGCGGCGCCGGCGCTGCCGCGTCACGACCTCGGTGAGGATGTCCTCCGATGTCCGGGCGAGGTTCCTCGCCCAGGTGAGCAGGTTGGTCGTAGCCTCGGCCAGCAGCGCCTCGACGGCGTCCTCCGGCGCCGCTGCGGTGAAGCCGTCCACCAGGTCGCCGAGTGCCCTGGCGAGCCGGGGACGGTAGACCTGCGGTCGCACTGTCGTCATGATGCGGTATGCCTGCACCAGCTCATACCGTCGCGGCCGGTCCTGCAGCAGCACCACGCAGGCCCACGTCACCATGCCGGGATCGAGCAACACATACCTCCTGCGAGTCGGGAGCGACCACCGTACGACGAAGAAACCCCAGGTCAACAGGGCTGTTCACCCGAGTGATCGGCGCCGATGCGTGCGGTATGCTTTTGGCAGACGTAACCCGTGCCCGGCGTTGCGCCATCCACGTATCGTGTATCGACATGAGTCGATTCCTGTCGAGGACGGTCGCGCTCGCGGCGGCCGCCGTCCTCGCGATCACGCTCAACCCCGCGCCCGCCAGCGCCGCGACCGCCCCCACCGCCGTGTTCGTCCAGGAAAGCGTGTGGCCCGGCGGCTCCTCGGGCCGCATCACCGTCACCAGCGGCGACGCCGCCGCGCTGCCGAACTGGCGGGTCGAGTTCGACCTGCCCGCCGGCACCACCATCGCCCACTACTGGAACGCCGTCCTGACCCGTTCGGGCAGCCACTACGTCGTCGTCGGCGCGTCGTGGAACGCGAGCCTCGCCGCGGGCGCCTCCACCAGCTTCGGCTGGGTCACCTCCGGTCAGGGCACGCCGCAGGGCTGCCTGCTCAACGCCGCGCCGTGCGACGGCCGCCCACCGGCCCGCGACGTCCGTCCGCCGAGCGCACCGACGCAGTTGCGCGGGACCCCACAGGCCACCACGTTCACCCTCACCTGGGCGGCCTCGACCGACGACCGCGGCGTCGTGGGCTACGAGATCTACAGCAACACCGGCACCGCCCCGATCGCGACCGTCACGACGACCAGCTACAGCATGCCGACACCACCACCGATGGTCATGTCGTTCGGGGTGCGGGCCGTCGACGCCGCCGGCAACCGCTCACCCTTCGCCGTCCTCGGCCTCGGCACGCCGCCGGACACCACCGCCCCAAGCCAGCCGACGGGCCTCACGCTGCGTGGCGTGACCGACGGCTCCTGGACGGTCGGCTGGACCGCCTCCACCGACAACCAGTTCGTCGCCGGTTACGAGGTCACCCTCAACGGCGCGGTCATCAGCCTGGTCGGCAACACCACCGCCTACGTGCCCTACAGCGGCTACGGCACCTACATCGTCACGGTCCGCGCCTTCGACGGCGCCGGCAACTACTCGACCCGGGCCCAGATCGGCATCGCGGTCGACCCGCCGCCCCCGCCGCCGCCCGGCGCCTGACGCAGCCATCCGCAGGGGCACGCGACGGCCGGTCGCGTGCCCCTGCCGCATCCGGGTCTCTGGCCCGAGCCGAGGAACCCACCAGCCCGGGCCACTGCCACCCGCAAGAAATCCTCAGTTTTCCGACGGTGTCACCCCGGCGTTCACCTACCGCACCTACGTTTCCGGCGCAGTGACAAACCGAAGGAGCACCGCCATGTCCGAACTGCTCGCCGCGATTGCGGTCGAGGTGGTCAGCGCCCTGTTGATCTCGCTCATCGTCGCCGCGGTCCGCCGCTTCGTGAGCCGCCCCGTGAGCCGCCCGGCCTGACCGGGCAATCCCGTCGCCGGTCTGTGGGTTGATCCCGCACCGTCGGGGTAGCGGCTTTCGTTCGGCCGACTCCCGTGGAGGTGCTCATCCCATGGTGACCACAGCAACGAGAAAAGAAGCCCGTTCTGCCACTGGCCCCTCAACCGGCTCTTCAACCGCCCCTTCAGCTGGCCGCTCAGCTGGCCGCTCAGCGCAAGCCCGGCGCCGCAGCCCGGCGCAGAAGGCCGCCGCCTCCACAACGGCGGCCGCGCGGCGACCGGCACGGGTGAAGGAACTCCCGCCCACCAGCACGGTCGCCCGGCCCGAGGCCGAGTCCGAGCTGGTGACCTGGCAGGACGTCCCGATGCCGCACGTCAAGGTGCCGGTCGTCCACGTGGCCGGTCCGGCGGCGCGGTCGGTCCTCACGAATGTCACGTGGACGACGCGCACCCTCGTGTCCGCCGTACCGGAGCCCAGGCGACTGCTGTACTACGGCGGCGTCGGCGCGCTGGCCGTGCTCGGCGTGCTGGAATGGCCGGTCGCCGTCGCGGCCGCGGCAGGCGTCTGGGTGGCGACCCACACCGGTCGGCGCGCCGAGTCGCAAGCCCCCGCTGAGGCGCCCAAGGGCAAGCAGCGGGCGACGGCCGCTCCGGCCACTGCCACGGCACGGTGACGGCGCCCTCAAGGAGCCGGCCGCGCCGCGGCCGGCGGAGAGCGTGGGCCCGGGACGGCCTCGCCCACATCGAGGTGTACGGCGCCCGGAAGCACCTGATCAGCGACGAACACGGCAGCCTGCTCGAGAAGGCGCTCGAAACGTTGCACGGCGTGGACTGGGCGGCGTGGAATGCGGCCCTCGGCCGCCTGCTGATCAGCTATGACGAGGACTCGCTCGATCTCGACGACCTCATCGAAGCGGTCGCGGCGGCCGAGTCCGACCACGTCCCCGCCGCGGGTGCGGCCGGGCCGACCTATCTCGACGCGGAGAGCCGCCACCTGGTGACGCTCGTCGTCGACGTGCTCGGTGCCGCCGCAGCGTTCGTGGCGCAGGGCCTGCGACTGCCCGCCGCGCCACGTGAGCTGGCCGCCATCGTCGCGATGGTCGATCACATACCGGGGCTGCGTGCCAGGCTGCACCGGGCCGTCGGCCGTCACTGGGCCGACCTGACGGTGTCCACGGCCACCACGGTGATCAACACCATCGGCCAGACGGGGGTGTACACGCTCGCGGACGCCGTCATGCGGGTCGTGCTGCTGCGGGAGATCGCCGCGCAGCGGGACACGTGGCGGCGCAGGGGGGCCGAGCTGCCCCGGGAGGCCGGCGCGAGCCGGGTCGGCAGCCTGGACGGCGCCCGGCCGGCGGCGTTGCCCGAAGGGGCGATCGAGCAGTACGCGCGCCGGATCAGCGCCTTGACGCTGCTCGTGTCCGGCGGGCTCGTGCTGCTGCCCAGCGGCGTCCGGCGCGCGGCCAGGGCACTTGCGGCCGGCTCGCCGGTCCCCGCGCACGCCGGACGGGAGGCGTATGCGGCCGAGCTCGGCCGGCTCCTGGCCCGCCGCGACGTGCTCGTCCGCGACCCGGACGCGCTGCGCCGGCTGGACCGGGTCGACACGGTGGTGATTGACGCCCGGGTGCTGACCGGGGACCGCCACGTCATCAGTCACGTCGTGCCCGTGCACGGCACGGTCGAGGCCGCCTGGGAGGCCGCGCGACAGCTCGTCGACGGCCACCGCGGCGCGTTGCCGACGAGCGAGGACGCCGGCGGCTGGGCGCTCACCGACCCGCAGCGCCTGGACACACCGGTCCCGGAGGCCGTCCTCGACGACGCGCGTTCATCCGACGGCGTCAAGGGGAAGGTGTACGCACTGACCCACGACCGGCAGCCCGTGGCGCTCGTCCTGGTGGAGCCCGCGCTGGATCCGTTGACCACGGCCGTGATCGCCGCCGGGCGGCAGGCCGGGCGGGTGCTGCTCGCCGGGGCGTCTGCCGAAGTTCGTCGCCGGGTGCCGGCGGACGGCTCCGTCGCGGGCGGATCCCGGCTGGCGGAGTCGATCCGCACGCTGCAGCGGGACGGCCACGTCGTCATGCTCGTCGCCGAACGCAACGACGTCGCGCTGGCCGCCGCGGACTGCGGTTTCGGCGTACTGCGGGAGGATCGCCGCCCGCCATGGGGCGCCCACCTGATGGGCGGGCCCGGCCTGGAGCCGGCCTGGCTGCTGCTCGAAGCGGTGACGGTGGCCAAGGCGGTGGGCAAGCGGAGCATCCTGGTGGCGTCGCAGGGTTCGCTGGCCGGCCTGCTGCTCGGGCTCGCCGACCCGGCACCGCGGGGCGCGCGCCGCGGGGCGCTGGCCACCGGGGTCGCGCTGGCCGCCAACGTCCTCGGCGGTGTGTGGTCGGCGCGTGGCCTGGGCCGCCGCCCGGCGCCGGTGTCCGCCGCCGACGTCGCCTGGCACGCACTGCCCGTCGAGGAGGTCATGCGGATCCTGGACACGTCGCCGCAGGGCATCGGCGAGGAGGCCGGCGAACAGCGCCGGCGCGCCGAGACCCCAGACGCCGAGACGACGGCGGCGCCGGGGCTGCTCGGCACCGTCGTGGCCGAGCTGGACACACCGTTGACGCTTCCCCTCGCCGCCGGTGCGGGGGTCTCCGCCATGATCGGGGCGAAGAGCGACGCGGCGCTGGTCGTCGCGGTCATCGTGGCCAACGCACTGCTGTCCAGCGTCCAGGACCTGGCCGCCCGGCGGGCCCTGAGCCGGCTGGTGAGTGCGGCGTCGCCGCGGATCCGGCTGCGCCGGGCCGGCGTCGACCGCGCCGGCAGCCTCGACGAGCTCCTGCCGGGCGACGTCATCCTCCTGGAGCCCGGCGACGCGGTGCCGGCGGACTGCCGGCTGATCGAGACCTCCGGCCTGGAGATGGACGAGTCCTCGCTGACCGGCGAGTCGGTGCCCGTGGCCAAGGGCGTCGCCGCCACCCGCGCCGCCTCCGTCGCCGAGCACACGAGCATGGCGTACGCCGGGACGACGGTCGCCGCCGGGACGGCCACGTGCGTCGTCGTGGCGACCGGGGAACGGACGGAGGCCGGCCGCAGCGCGCGGATGGCGCTGCAGGAGCCGCCGAAGAGCGGCGTGCAGCAGCGGCTGCGCGAGCTGACCAAGGCGTCGCTGCCGGCGGCGGGTGCCGCGGCGGCGGCAATGCTCACCGCCGGCCTGCTCCGGGGCCGGCTGGCCGAGTCGATCAACAGTTCGGTCGCGCTCGCGGTCGCCGCGCTCCCCGAGGGGCTGCCGTTCATCGCCACCGCGGCCGAGCTCAGCGCCAGCCGCCGGCTGTCCGAACGCAACATCCTGGTCCGCGATCCCCGGTCGATGGAGGCGCTCGGCCGCATCGACGTGATCTGCTTCGACAAGACCGGCACCCTGACCGAAGGCCGCATCGCGTTGCGCAGCGCCTCGGACGGCCGCGTGCAGCTGCCCATCGACCGGCTCGCCCCCGGGCACCGGTCGATGCTCGCCGCCGCGCTGCGCGCGAGCCCGGCATCGAACGGGCAGGAGGCGTTGCCGCACCCCACCGACCAGGCGGTCGTGGTGGGCGCCGCGGCCGCGGGCGGCGGCACCGACGAGGGCGCCGAGGGTTGGCAATCCGTCCGCGAGCTGCCCTTCGAGCCGGCGCGCGGGTTCCACGCCGTCCTCGGTACGGCACGGACGGGCCAGGTGATCAGCGTCAAGGGCGCACCGGAGATCACGCTGCCGCGCTGCGTGACCTGGCGCCTCGACGGGACCGCCCGGCCGCTGACACCGGCCGACCGGCAGGAGATCGAGGCGGAGGTCGACCGGATGGCCCGGCAGGGGCTGCGGGTGCTCGCGATCGCGGAGCGGGCGGCGTCGGCGCGGCGCCGCCTCGACGACGAACGCGTCGACAACCTGGAGTTCCTCGGTCTCCTGGGGCTGGCCGATCCGACGCGCCCCACCGCCGCTGAGGCGGTCGACCGGCTGCGGCGTGCCGGCATCAAGGTGGTCATGCTGACCGGCGACCATCCCAGCACGGCGGCGGCGATCGCCGCCGAGCTCGACCTGCTGGACGGCGGGACGGTGGTGACCGGGCCGGACCTCGACGACGCCGACGACGCGACGATCGACGCGCTGGTGGCCAAGGCCTCGGTCTTCGCGCGGGTGAGCCCGGCGCACAAGGTTGCGGTGGTCCGCGCGCTGCGCCGCGCCGGATGCGCCGTCGCGGTCACCGGCGACGGCGCCAACGACGCGCCCGCCATCCGGCTCGCGGACGTCGGCATCGCGCTCGGCGAGCAGGCCACGGCCGCCGCCCGCCAGTCGGCCGACATGATCGTGATGGACGGCCGCATCGAGACGATCGCCGACGGGGTGGTCGAGGGCCGCGCCATGTGGGCGTCGGTCCGTGAGTCGCTCGCCCTGCTCCTCGGCGGCAACCTGGGCGAGATCCTGTTCACCGTCGGCAGTTCCGTGGTCTCCGCGACACCGGCGCTGAACGCGCGGCAGATCCTGTTCGTCAACCTCATGACGGACCTGCTGCCCGCGATCACGGTCGCCGCCCGGCCACCGCGGCACGTCAGCTCGGAGCAGCTCGCCCGCGAAGGACCGGAGGCCTCGCTCGGCGCGGCGCTGACCGGTGACGTGATCCGCCGCGCCGTCGCGACCTCGGCGGCCACCGCCGGGGCCTGGCTGACGGCCAAGGCCACCGGGACGGCCGGGCGGGCCAGCACCGTGGCGCTCGCCTCCCTCGTCGGCGCGCAGCTGGGCCAGACCGCGCTGCTCTCCGGCGGTGACCGGATCGTCCTCGGCGCGGCGGGCGCCTCCGCGGCGGCGCTCGTCGGCGTCGTGCAGACCCCCGGCCTGAGCCAGTTCTTCGGCTGCCGGCCGCTGGGGCCGGTCGCCTGGGGCATCGTCCTCGCGGCGACGGCCGCCGGCACGACGATGGGGGCGTTGCGGCTGCCGCGCCTGCTGCCGGGACACCCGCCCGAAGTGAGCTGATCCCCGGGTCGTGTCCACCGGTGGTGCGCTGGCGAGCGGCGCGGTGGGCGTACCAGCGCCGCGCCGTCGACAACAGCGAACCCGGTCGAACGGCGCCGGCGGCGTCAGCTGCTTCTCCAGCGCCTCGGACATCGCCTATCGCTGATCGCTCGCAGGTGCGGCGGCGCGCTCAAGTCGCACCACGACCCACTTCGACGTGGGCGTGCCGCTCACCGCGGCCTGCGAGTCCAACGGCACCAGCGGGTTGGTCTCCGGGTAGTAGGCCGCGACGCAGCCCTTCGGGGTGCTGTACTGCACGAGCCGGAACCGCTCGGCCCGGCGCACCCGGTCGTCCGTCCACTCCGAGACCAGGTCGACGAAGTCGCCGTCGGCGAACCCGAGCTCGGCGAGGTCCTCGGCGCTGATGAACACGACCCTGCGCCCCGAGCGGATCCCGCGGTACCGGTCGTCGAGGCCGTAGATGGTGGTGTTGAACTGGTCGTGGCTGCGGATCGTCTGCAGGACCAGGCGACCCGGCGGCACGCTCAGCACCTCCAGGGGACTCACCGTGAACACGGCCTTGCCCTCCGGGGTCGGGAACGTGCGCGAGTCCCGCGGCCCGTGCGGCATCGTGAAGCCGCCCTGGGCCCGGATCCGCTCCGCGTAGTCGGCGCAGCCGGGCACGACCCGGCCGATCCGGTCGCGGATGCGGTCGTAGTCCACGGGGAAGTCCCGCCACGGGATGCCGTGCCGGTCGCCGAGCGTGGCGGCGGCGATGCCGCAGACGATGTCGACCTCGGAGCGCAGCAGCGGACCGGCCGGGGCCGAACGACCCCGCGAGGCGTGCACCTCCGACATCGAGTCCTCGACGGTGACCCGCTGCACCCGGCCGCCGGTCAGGTCCTGCTCGGAGCGGCCGAGGGTGGGCAGGATCAGCGCCGTGCGGCCGGCGGCGACGTGGCTGCGGTTGAGCTTCGTGGAGATCTGCACGGTCAGCTCGGCGCCGCGCATCGCCTCGGTGGTGACGTCCGTGTCGGACATCGCGGCCACGAAGTTCCCGCCGAGCGCGACGAACACCTTCGCCCGCCGGTCCCGGAACGCCCGCACCGCGTCGGCGGCGTCGAACCCGTGCTCGCGCGGCGGCGCGAAGCCGAACTCGGCGCCGAGCGCGTCGAGGAAGAACGCCGGCGGCTTCTCCCAGATGCCCATGGTCCGGTCGCCCTGCACGTTGGAGTGGCCACGGACCGGGCACAGGCCGGCACCCGGCTTGCCGATCATGCCCTGGGCGAGGGCGACGTTGACGAACTCCTTGATCGTGGCGACCGCATTGTGGTGCTGGGTGATGCCCATCGCCCAGCAGTGCACGATCCGCTTCGACGACGCCAGCATCGCCGCCGCGGTCTCGATCTGCGCCCAGGTCAGACCGGTCGCGGCGAGCACCGCGGCGCGGTCGACGGCGCGCACATGGCGCTGCCATTCCTCGAAGCCGGTGGTGTACCCCTCGACGAAGGCGCGGTCCAGCACCGTGCCCGGCGCGGCGTCCTCGGCGAGCAGCAACAGCTGCCCGAAGGCCTGCCACAGCGCGAGGTCACCGTTGGAGCGGATCTGCAGCAGCTCGTCGGCGAGCCCGGTGCCACGCCCGGCGAGCCCACGCGCCTTCTGCGGGTTGTCGAAACGCAGCAGCCCCGCCTCCGGCAGCGGGTTGATCGCCAGGATCCTCGCGCCGTTGCGTTTGGCGGTCTCCAGCGCGGTGAGCATCCGCGGATGGTTGGTGCCCGGGTTCTGCCCCGACACCACGATCAGGTCCGCCTCGTGCAGGTCCTGCAGCGACACCGAGCCCTTGCCGACGCCGATCGTGCGGGCCAGCCCGGCCGACGTCGACTCGTGGCACATGTTGGAGCAGTCGGGCAGGTTGTTGGTCCCATACGCCCGGGCCAGCAGCTGATACAGGAACGCCGCCTCGTTGCTGGCCCGCCCGGACGTGTAGAAGACGGCCTCGTCCGGGCCGGCGAGCCCGTTGAGGTGCGTGCCGATGAGCGCGAACGCGTCGTCCCAGGAGATCGGCTCGTAGTGCTCGGCGCCGTCGCGGCGCACCATCGGGTGGACGAGCCGCCCCTGCTGCTCCAGCCAGTGGTCGGTGCGCCCGGCCAGGTCGGTCAGCGAGTGCGCGGCGAAGAACCCGGGCTCGACGGTCTCCCGGGTCCCTTCCCAGGCCACGGCCTTGGCGCCGTTCTCGCAGAACTCGGCGGTGTGCCGGTGCCCCTTCGGGTCGGGCCAGGCGCAGCTCATGCAGTCGATGCCGTCGACCTGGTTGAGCGCGCGCAGGTTCCGGGTGGCCTTGACGACCCCCATCTGCCGCACCGCGTTCGTCATGCTGAGCCGCACCGCCCGCAGCCCGGCGGCGTGATCGGCGGGCGGCCCGACCCGCAGCCGAGCCTCGTCGTCATCGACGGGCGGGCCGGGCGTTGACGCTGACATCGGTGCTCCAGCGGGGTAGGTGGTCTCTGCGACGACTGTAGTCCCGTGCCCCTTGGGCTGGGCAACGTCATCAACCGGGTCCGGCCGCGAAGATCTTTGCGAAGATGGCGTCGATGACGTCGTTCTTGGCCAGGCTGTAGTCGCCGGGCCGCTCCACGGTGTCCCGTGCCAGCTGTCGTTTCGCCTGCGCGTACAGCTCCAGGTCGTCGGGGTGCGTGCGCAGCCAGTCGCGGAACAGCCGGTGTCGGACCGGCTCCGGCACCCCCGGCGGCCAGATGTGCAGGTGCACGTCGTCCTCGGCGCTGACCAGCATCCGGTGCCCGTGCCACCAGGGCTCCCGCAGCACGAGCCGGTACCCGAGCCGCAGCAGCGCGGGCACGTATCCGGCCTCGTCCGCCGAGTCGGCGACGGTGAGGTCGATGTCGATGACGGGCTTCGCCGCCAGCCCCGGCACGGCCGTCGACCCGACGTGCTCGATCTCGACGACGTCGACCGCCTCGACCAGCGCCGCGCGGGCGTCGTCGAACCGGCCCGCCCACGCCGGGTCGTACTCCTCCACGACGATTGCCTGCCACCGCCGCGGCACCTCACCGACCACACCGGCCGCCAGCTGCTCAGGGGTGCCGTGGAAGCGCTCCGTGATCTCCGGTGGATACCCGCTCATCGCAACCTCCCGTGATTAGCAAAGTCGGCCACACTACGACAACATCCCCAAGCCGTGTGACAACCGGGGGTTGACATGACAACTGGGGGTTGACACACTGCCGGTATGAACGAAAACGACGACCAGGCATTGTTCCGCCGCCTCCACGAAGTCCGTGCCGAGGCGCTGCACCACGCCAGGCTGGCCCAACAGCTGTCCGCCGAGCGGCGCGGCATCCTGCAGGAACTGATCCGAAACGGTCACTCCCAGGCCGACCTCGCCCGCGAGATGGGCGTCACCCGCCAGGCCGTGCAGAAGATGCTGGCCGCGTAGACCGACCGGAGTGATGGATGGGAACCTGGGGATCGCATCCGTTCGCCGGCGACGGTGCTCAAGACCTGATCGACTTCATGGCGAAGCGCAACGACAAGGAGCGGCGGAAGGAATTCCACGAGATCTTCGAGGCCGCCCCGCACGCAGGACAGCCTCACGTGGACGTCTTCCCGGAGGACATCGTTGCGGCGGCCCTGCTCATCGCGCTGAGCGTGCCGGGCAGCTCGCAACGATTGGACGAGCCGACGCGAACGAGGCCAGCAACAGCCTCGTCGCCGACCTCGACACCGACCTGGCGGCCGAGGCCCTGACCGCGCTGGAGGCGATGCGCGTGCCCGGCAACCACTGGCACGACACCTGGATCGACGAAGATGAGGACGGCGACGCCGCTCAGGTGGCGGTGGACGTGCGGTCCGGACCGTTCGGCGCACGGTTCGTCGCGTTCGTCGCATTGGCTTGGCCACTCGGCTGGTGACCGGCGCGGCCATCGCCAACACTCGATGCTGCGACACCGGACCCGCCTTGGGCGCACGCAAGGACCACACTGCGTGCTCGGCACCTGAGGGCAGGGATCTGTACCGGTGCGGACGAGGCCACACCGCTACGGCAGGCGGTGTCGACAACCTTGTCACCCCGCCAATGCGGTAGCTAGTGGAGGAATCCAAACCAATGCGACGCATCATGCGCCGGCTCGCTGCCGGCTGCCTCAGTCTCACTCTGGCTGCGGGCGCGACAGCCGCGCTCACCGCCAGTGCAACACCCGCCCTGGCCGAGTCCAACGGCGGCGTGCGGGTCATGCCGCTCGGTGACTCCATCACCGATGGGGCCCAGGTGCCGGGCGGCTACCGCATCACGCTGTGGCAGCGCCTCCTCGCGGACGGCTACAAGGTCGACTTCGTCGGCTCCGGGTTCAACGGCCCGGCAGGCCTCGGCGACCACGACCACGAGGGTCACTCGGGCTGGCGGATCGATCAGCTCGACGCGAACATCGTGGGCTGGCTGCAGACGTACACCCCGCGCACCATCCTGCTGCACATCGGTACCAACGACATCAACGGCAATTATGACGTCGCCAACGCTCCCGCGCGGCTGTCCGCGCTCATCGACAAGATCCGGGCGACGGCGCCGACCGTCGAACTCTTCGTCGCGCAGATCACGCCGTTGGGCAACCCTACGCTCGAGACGCGCGTCCAGGCGTTCAACGCCGCCATCCCCGGCATCGTGGCACAGAAGGGTCCCCGGACCCACGTGGTCGACATGCACGCCGTCGTCGCTGCCGCCGATCTCCTCGACGGTATCCACCCCAACGCCGCCGGCTACACCAAGATGGGCAACCAGTGGTACGCCGCGCTGCGGTCCGTGCCGGGCAGCCTGAGTCCCTCCCAACCCCAGACCAGGGTGGTCAGCCTGCGGGCCCGGGTCAACAACAAGTACGTCAGTGCCGACAACGGTGGTGCCGCGCCACTTATCGCCAAAGCTGCCGCGATCGGGCCCTGGGAGCAGTTCGATCTGCTCGACGTCAGCGGCGGCTCCATCGCGCTGCGGGCACGCGTCAACAACCGGTACGTCTGCGCCGAGAACGCGGGCGCCCAGCCATTGATCGCCAACCGGGACGCGGTCGGCGGGTGGGAGCAGTTCCAACTGATCCGCAACGGTGACGGCAGCGTGTCATTGAAGGCCAACGTCAACGGCAGGTACGTCACCGCGGAGCAGGCCGGAAATGCCTCGCTGATCGCCAACCGCACCGCCATCGGCCCGTGGGAGAAGTTCGACCTGATCGGCTGACGTCCCCCGCGGCTGACAGCCAGACCTACAACCACGCGGTGGCCGGCCGGGGGTCAGCCCGACCGGCCACCTTGGGGTGCGGTGTGTCAGCTGGCGGTGCAGGTCAGCGGCGCGGGGACGCTGTTGGTGCCGTTCCACGAACCCAGGAACCCGAACGACGTCGTCGCGCCGGCCCCGACCGTCCCGTTGTAGTTCACGTTCTTGGCCGTGACCGCGGCGCCCGAGCTTGTCACCGTCGCGCTCCAGGCGTTGGCGACCGTCTGGCCGTTGGTGTACGTCCACCCGACCGTCCACGCCGAGATCGCAGCACTGCCCGCCGTGACCTTGACCTCGGCCTGGAAGCCGCCCGGCCACTGGCCGACGATCGCGTAGGTCGCGGTGCAGGCCTTCGTGCCGCCCGGTGAGGACGAGGGGCTACGGGACGCCGACGGCGAGGTCGACGGGCTCCGCGACGCCGACGGCGACACCGACGGGCTGCGCGACCCGGACGGCGACGCGCTGGTCGTCTGACCACTGTAGATGGACGCCTCGCGGGACGTGGCCTTCAAACCGTTGGCGCCGTTGACGATCCGGTCGCCGAACGTGGTCAGCTGCGCCGGGTTGAAGTTGACCGTCATGTCCAGGATCGGGTCGCTGTTGCCGCTCCACGACCAGGCGATCCAGCCCAGCCCGCGGGCCTGCGCCTCGGACAGGATTGTCTCGTGGTCGACCTCGCCGGAGCTGAACTTCCAGCCGAACTCGCCGACCACCAGGGGCCAGCCCTTCGCCGCGAACGCGTCGAAGTAGGCGGTGATCGTGGCGGCGTTGGCGTACACGGCGTACATGTGGATCGACAGCACCGTGTTGTGCTTGGTGTCGGCGTCCAGGACGGTCTGGCCGGTGTCGCGCATGACGTTCTGCCAGTCCTGGCCCCAGTTCGGGGCGTCGACCATGATGAGGTGCTCGAAGCCGTTGGTGCGCAGCTTCGCGACGGCGGCGGCGGTCGCGGCGGTCCACTGGGCCGGGTTGGTGTTGCCGATCGGCTCGTTGCCGATGTTGATGACGACGTAGTTCTCCTGGCCGACCAGGTTCGCCTTCTGGCTGATCCAGTAGTTGGCCGCCTCGTCGAGGGACGCGGCCGCGCCCTCCTCACCGTAGCCGGTGGTGTCGTGCACCTCGAGCACGCAGATGAGCTTGTTCTGCTTGCACAGGGTGATGACGGCGGGGACGTCGTTGGACGGGCCCCAGCGCTTACCGGTGCCCAGCACCACCCGGATCGTGTTCGCACCGGCCGCCTTGATGGCGGCGAACGAGGACGTCTGGCCGGTGTACCACACGTGCGGGTGGTTGACCCCGCGCATGATCAGGTTCTGGCCGTTCGCCTCCACGATGTTGCGGCCACTGATGTGCAGGCCGACGGCCGCGGACGCGGGCTGCATGAACAACACCACGGACGCGGCGACGGCGAGCAGCACAGCGCCGAGCACACTGAGTTTTCTCCTCATGGCCTACCTCGAGACGTCGGAAGAGCGGGGCCCGTGACCCGGGACCGGCGGGGCGGACACTAGGTTCGGCCGCTGAACAGTGTCAATGCGCGTGGACCACCCGCAGCCCGCCGTCATAACGCTTTTCCGCTGGTACGGACGCCGACGGCCGCTGCACGCCGGCGCGGGCCGGATCGTGAACGTTTCACACCTTGTCCCGGGACAATGCGTTGCGGCGGCGAGGTAGATTGATCGTCAGGATGAGTGCGCGTGAGATCTACCGGGTGACGATGCTGGGCGTCATCGCCGTCTGCGTGATCGTGTCCTATGTCGTGCTCGCCCGCCGGGCCGACGGGCACCCGCAGCGGCCGGGCCCGCGACCCGCGTTCCAGCTGCCGTTCCCCTGCGGCGAGTCATGGAGCCTGACCACGTACGCCGGACACGACGACTACGACATCGACTTCTTCTTCAACGGCGGCCCGAGCGCCGGCCGGCCCGTCCTCGCCTCGGCCGCCGGCACCGTCACGTGGGCCGGCTGGCAGGCCACCCTCGAAGGCGGCGCCCCCGCCGCACCCGGCACCGTCGGCACCCGCGGCGGCCTCGGCTTCGGCGTGATCATCGACCACGGCGGCGGCTGGTTCAGCTCCTACGGACACCTCCAAACCTGGCCCGACGTGAAGCAGGACCAGGTGGTGCCGCAGGGCAAGCTGCTCGGCCACGTCGGCAAGACCGGCTCGACAAAGATCGAACACCTGCACTATGAACAGCACGACGACACCCGCGACAGCAAGCACACCCGCGGCACCGACGACAAGGTCGAGTCAGTCTTCGACGGCGTCCCCTCCGGCATCACCAGCGACGGCAGCGCGAGCACCGGCCCGATCCGCACCGCCGGCCCGGTGTCCCCCACCCAGAACCGCACCAGCCACAACTGCCCGTAGCCACCGCAACAGGCCAAGTCCCTGCCGCGCCAGCACGCCGATGGGGAACCGCCAAGCCGGGGCCGCGTTCAGGCTGAGGCGTCGGCGAGCGTAAGCGCCGCGAATGCGAGAAGCGCGGCCGGCACGGGGATGTTCTTGACGTCCTTGACCCGCACGTGCGTGATCACCGCGCCGGCTAGGTTCAGCAAGGCCAGCGGCACGAACCACGACGCGGGACGCCCGCCGCGGTCAGCACGGCAGCGACCCGCTCCACTCCCCGGATCTTCGCCACCGCGGAATTGACGACCGCCAGGCCGAACACGACAGCATCGACCGCGCGTACCGCGCTACCGGCCCAGCTGGGCGTGCTTCTCGCCGGTCGCGGCGCGGTCGCCAGTGCCCACGTCCGCGACGCCCTGGCCGCCCACGGCCTCAACATGCGGTCCGTCTTCACGCTGACGCACCTGGCCGACGGGCCGGTCAACCAGCAGGCGCTGATCGACCTCCTCGGCGTCGACCCGAGCACGCTGGTCGCGGTGCTCAACGAGCTGGAGGGCCTGGGCCTGGCCTCCCGGCAGCGGGACACCGCCGACCGCCGCCGCCACATCGTCACGATCACGCCCAAGGGCACCGAACCGCTGCACGCCGTCGACGCGGTCCCTGGGCGCCGCCGACGACGACCTCTTCGCCGCCCTGTCCCCCAAGGAGCGGGATCAGCTCGGGCGGCTGCTGGCGAAGGTCGCCGACGCGTCCTCCTGCGGCGACTAGCGACCAGCGACTGGTTCAGGGTGGTGGCCGCCGGCGGGGGAAAGCCGGGACGGCCGAGGAAAGCGCGGGTGCTGAATACCAGATCCTCCGCTTGCGCGGAGGTTCCCGAATCGAACGGAATAGCAGGAAGCGCCCGCATGGCCTCGGCCGTCGCGTCACCCAGGGATCAGCTCACTGAGCCGGTCCAGCGTATAGGTCTGTGACCCCTCCGGCAGGTCGGCCGGTGCGTCGATGCCGATGAACGTGACCGGCTCGTCGGGCAGCCGGCCGTCCCATGTCGTCACCTCGGCCCGCTCGCGCCACAGGTCGACCAGGTAGGACACGGTGAGGTAGCGCCGTTCCAGCACGGCCCGGACCCGGTCGGCCGTGCTGAACATGTTCTCCTCGACCCGGTTGAAGTTCGGCCGGCCCTGCAGGTACAGGTGCAGCCACACGGCCTGCCAGCCGCGCTCGCCGTTGGCGAACACCATCGGCAGCGCGATGCGGCCCTGGCCGCGCAGGTCCGAACGGGCCCGCACGGTCCGGGCTTCGAACGGTGCGCCGCGCTGGTCGCGGGTGCGGGTCTGGTAGCCGAACATCGACTCGGCGACCTCGTCGAACGACTCCCCCGAGTAGATGTAGACCTGCGGCACCACGTAGCGCGCGCTGACCGTCAGGGGCACGTCGATGAACTCGGTCGCGCCGTTCGGCGCGTCGGTGATGTCGCCGGAGTGCACGATGCCGTCGTGGTGGTAGTTCGTGTAGGACACCTGGCCGGCGGTGTTGAACTGCTCGTCGAGCAGCAGCACCGACAGGTCGAAGTCGGTGCGGCGGCTGGTCTGGCGCCAGTAGGTGAAGAAGCGCAGCAGCTCACCGGAGACCGGCGCCCGCGAACCGCGCGGCAGCACCGCGAATCCGCCGGCGGACGCCTTGCCCGACAGCGGCAGCGCGACGTCGAGCACGTCGGGGTCCACCAGCAGCGGCAGCGCCGGCTCCGGCAGGCGGGCGCTGATCTCCGCGTCCAGCAGCGACGTCAGCTGCGCGACCAGCCCGGCCGGCAGCGGTGGCCGCTCGTCCGGGCCGATCCACGCGCGCCGCGAGCGGTTCGCGTACATCCGGGCGGACGCGGGCGTGAGCCGGTTGCCGACGTGCTCCCGCAGTGAGCAGAGCACCCGGCCGGACGCCGAGCCGAGCGCGTCCGTGACCGCTTCGACCACGGCGGCCCGCTCCGACGCCGGTGCCAGCCGCAGCAGCCGGTCCGCGGAGCGCAGCAGCAGGCCCGGCGCGGCCGACAGCACCGACGCGGCCGGTGCGATGGCTCCGGCGCGGAACGCCGCTTCCGCGCGGCCGGCGAGGTTGTGCACCCGCCGCTCACCGCGGGCGACCGCGAACACCTCGCGAGCGTGCGGCCACTGTGCGTGCTCGTGCGGGTGCAGCCGCTCGCCGAGCCGCTTCCACCGCTCGGCGTAGCGTGTGACGTCGCCGAGCTTGGCCGGGCTCGCGCGGACGACCTCGTTGAGTGCGGCCAGCAGGATCCGCCGCTCCGGGCGCCGGAACGACCGGAACCGGGTGGGGGTCGCGAGCGAGCCGTCCCCGCCGGAGACGTGGCAGGCGAGGCGCAGCACGTCGGTCGTGGTGTCCACGCCGACCAGCGGCCGGCCGAGGACGAGCCGGACGCCGTTGAGCACGGCGCGGTGCTCGCGCACCGGGATCTCGGCCGGCTGCGCGCTGTCCACGCAGGCGACGGCGAGCCGGCTGAGCAGCGCGAGGTCCGCCTCGCCGTGCGGCGTGGTGCTGCCGGCCAGGGCCAGGTAGAGCGCCACCGCCTCGACCTCGGCGGTGTCGCCGAGCCGCAGCAGCGTCATCCGGTCACCTGCCGAGGCGACCAGCGCGTCGTGCGCGGCCAGCAGTTCGGCGTAGGTGTGCTGGTAGGTGCCGTAGCCGGGCAGGTCGAGCAGGTTCACCCCGCCGGAGACGACGGCGTCGCGCAGCTGCGCGTCGGTCGCGGTGTTGCCGCCGGCGAGGACGGCCGCCCGCAGCCGGGAAATCCAGAACTCGACGGTGTCCGGCACGTCGTGCGGGAAGCCGATGAAGTAGGCGTTGTGCTGCACGTGGTCGCCGACCAGCTCGCGCACCGCGGACACGACCGTGGCGGCCAGATCCATCGCCGGGGCCGGTGCCAGGGCGCCGACGTGCTCCAGCAGCGCCCGCGACGCGGAGAACCCGACGTCGAGCAGCGCCGCATCCAGCTGCCGGGCCACGGGCGTGCCGTCGCCGGCCGGGCCGGTGCTCGCCGGGACGCGCAGGGTCTTCTGAATGATCAGCTGCTCGAGCACGCGCGCCTCCGTTGCGCTGGTGGTGACAGTGGGTCGCCGGGGACTCGAACCCCGAACCCTTCGGTCCAACAAGGAGAAGGAAGCACTCCCATGACCGCGCAGGCGGAGAGCGGACGCGCTACTCAGCCGAATGCTCTACCACTTGAGCTAGCGACCCGACGACGATCATCGCATCGGTCCGACGGTCGAGGCCAACGAGTTATGCCGGCCGGCGGCGCCTGCCGTCGACGTTGCCGGTCATGGTGTTCAGGACGTCGGGCAGTTCCGCGACCGTCTCGGCCGACAGGCCGACCACGGTCTCCTCAGCCAGGTCGCACCACAGCTGTTTGATCTGCTCGGCGAGGGCGCGGCCGCGGTCGGTGAGGGTGACGACGGTGGCCCGCTTGTCGGTGGGTGCCGGGTCGCGGCGGATGTGCCCGGCGGCCTCCAGCTTGCGGGTCATGAGGGTGACGCTGGGCGGCTCGCAGCCGAGCGTCTCGCTGAGCTGGGCCTGGATCATCGGGCCGGTCCGGGCCAGCTCCAGCAGGAGCGTCTCCTGGCCCGGGTGCAGCCCGAGCGGGACCAGCAGGGCCGCCGCCCGGGCCCGGTGCCGCAGGCTCAGCAGGCGGATCGCCTGGTTGATGGCGTCGGCTTGGGCGAAGTCCACTCAGCGCTCCTTGACAACTTAGTTATGTGCATAACATTATGCGCGTAACTAATTCTACGACATCGGGGGTTGCCGTGACCGTGAAGGTCGCCGTCATCTACTACAGCGCCACGGGTACCGTCCACGCGCTCGCGCAGGCCGTCGCCGAGGGAGCCGACGACAAGCCGTGGCACGCCGGCGTCGCCGAGGCCCCGGTCGAGGACCTGGCCTGGGCGGACGCGGTCGCGTTCGGGACGCCGACGCGGTTCGGGACCCCGCCGGCGGCAACCCCTACGGCACGTCGTCCGTGACCGGCCCGACCGGCCACGGACCCGACGCCGCCACGCTCGAGGCCGCGCGGTACCAGGGACGACGGCTGACCCAGGTCACCGTCCGCCTGCACGGGGCGGGCCACCCGGCCATGGCGGGACGGCAGGCATGACCGGCACCCCACCGCGCTGGACGGTGCTGGCGCTGGTGTGCGCCTGCCAGTTCATGGTGATCCTGGACGTGTCCATCGTGAACGTCGCCCTGCCCTCGATCCAGCGGGACCTCGGCTTCACGCCGACCGGCCTGGCCTGGGTGGTGAACGGCTACCTGCTCGCCTTCGCCGGTTTCATGCTGCCGGGTGGCCGCGCCGCCGACCTGTTCGGCCACCGCCGGATGCTGGTCGCCGGGCTGGCGCTGTTCTCCGCCGCGAGCCTGGCCGCCGGTCTGGCCGGCACCCCGGCGGTCCTGGTGACGGCGCGCGTCGCGCAGGGACTGGGCGCGGCGGCGCTGGCCCCGGCAACCCTCGCGGTGCTCGGCACCGCCTTCACCGACCCACGGCAGCGGGCCCGGGCGTTCGGCGCGTGGTCCGCCGCGGGCGGTGTCGGCGGGATGGTCGGCGCGATCGCGGGCGGCGCCATCACCACCGGCCTGTCGTGGGAGTGGGTGTACCTCATCAACGTCCCGATCGGCGCCGTGCTCATCGCGGTGGCGATGGCGTCGCTGACCGCCGCGCGGACCGGGCGGCGGGAGGCGCTCGACCTCACCGGCGCGCTCACCGGGACGGCCGGGCTGACCGCACTGGTCTGGGGCGTCATGCAGAGCGCGGGGCACGGCTGGGCGTCCGGGCGGGTCGCCGGGCCGGTCGCGGTGGGCGTGCTGCTGCTGGCCGCGTTCGTCGTGGTGGAGGCGCGGTCCGCCACCCACCCGATGGTGCCGCTGCGGCTGTTCGGGCTGCGCGGGGTGGCCGCCGGCAACGGCATGCTGCTGCTGTTCGGCGGGATCGCCATCGCGATGTGGTACTTCACGGCGCTGTTCCTGCAGGACGTCCTCGGCTACAGCGCGCTGGACGCCGGGCTCGGGCAGACGCCGGCGGCGGTGACGTTCGTGGTGGTCGCCCGGGTGTCGGCCGGGCTGCTGCCGCGGGCGGGCGCGCGTGCCCTGGTGCTGGCCGGCTGCGCATTCCTCGTCGCCGGATTCGGCTGGCTCGCCCGGGCCGGCGCCGGCAGCGGCTACGTCACGGGCCTGCTCGGGCCGATGCTGCTGGTCGCGGTGGGCATCGGGCTGACGTTTCCCACCCTCATGGCGGTGGCCACCGCCGCGGTCCCCGACGGCGACGCGGGCACGGCGGGTGGGCTGGCCAGCACCGCGAGTCAGGTCGGCGGGTCGATCGGGCTGGCGGTGCTTGCGACGGCCGGCGGTTACGCCGTGGTGTTCGGCCTGGCGGCCGGGTTTGCCCTGGCGGTCGCGGCGATCGGCCTGCTGCTGCCCGGCCGGGCCGGGCGGCCGTCCGGTGGATCCCTGGCGCCGGAGCAACAGGAGACGCTGGCGCCGGAGCAACATTGATCCGCCGGGTAACGGGCGGGCCGACCCGTCGTGGCCGATACTGGCGGCATGGCGAATCCGGATCTTGACCCCGACGACTACCCACCGATCGATCCGCGCGAGCCCGTGCCGGACGACGCCGGTGAGTTGCTGCCCGACACCCCGGACGAGCTACCGGAGGCGCCGGTCGAGCCGATGCCCGGCGACGGCGGGGACGGCGGCGACACAGGCGGCGTGCGCGAACCGGCCTGACGCCCGACGTACCCTCGACCGGGTGAGCATCGCTGCGACCGTGACCCTCGACAACCGCTTCGCCCGCGACCTGGCAGAGATGGCGGTGCCCTGGCAGGCCGAGGAGGTCGCGGAGCCGCGGCTGCTCGCGCTGGACGCGACGCTCGCCGCCGAGCTCGGGTTCGACCCCGATTGGCTGCGTGGCCCCGACGGAGTGCGGCTGCTGGTGGGTGCCGCCCTGCCCGACGGTGCCACGCCGGTCGCGCAGGCGTATGCCGGGCACCAGTTCGGCGGATTCTCCCCGCGGCTCGGCGACGGGCGGGCGCTGCTGCTGGGCGAGATCGGCACCGGCGGGCAGGTCCGTGACCTGCACCTGAAGGGTTCCGGACGGACGCCGTTCGCGCGTGGCGGCGACGGCCTCGCCGCGGTCGGGCCGATGCTGCGCGAATACGTCGTCAGCCGGGCGATGCACGCGCTCGGCATCCCGACGACCCGCGCCCTCGCCGTCGTGGCCACCGGGCGGCCGGTGCGGCGCGAGACGCTGCTGCCGGGTGCCGTCCTCGCCCGGGTCGCGTCCAGCCACCTGCGGGTCGGCAGCTTCCAGTACGCGAATGTCACCGGCGACGTCGACCTGCTGCGGCGGCTCGCCGACCACGCGATCGCCCGGCACCATCCCACGGCCGCCGGCGCCGACCGGCCCTACCTGGCGCTGTTCGAGGCGGTCGTCGACGCGCAGGCGTCCCTGGTCGCCCAGTGGATGCTCGCCGGGTTCGTGCACGGCGTCATGAACACCGACAACATGACGATCTCCGGCGAGACCATCGACTACGGGCCCTGCGCCTTCATGGACGCCTACGACCCTGCCACGGTCTACAGTTCGATCGACCACGGCGGGCGGTATGCCTACGGCAACCAGCCGGTCGTCGCGGAGTGGAACCTGGCCCGGCTGGCCGAGGCACTGCTGCCGCTCATCGACGGCGAGCAGGAGCGGGCGATCGAGCTCGCGACGGATGCTCTGCACGGTTTTCGCCGCCGGTACGACGATGTCTGGTCGGCCGGCATGCGAACGAAGCTCGGCCTGCCCGCCGGACTCGACGACGAGGTCGTCGCGGCGCTCGTCAAGGACCTGCTGACGCTGCTGGAGAGCGGCCGCGTCGACCACACGTCGGCCTACCGCGCCCTCGCCGCGGCCGCCCGCGGCGACGCCGAGCCGGTCCACCGGCTGCTGCCCGGCCCCCTCGCGGGCGCCTGGACCCAGCGCTGGCTGGCCCTCGCCCCCGACGCGGACGCGATGGACCGGGTCAACCCCGTCTACATTCCCCGCAACCACCTCGTCGAGGAGGCCCTCGCCGCCGCCACCGACGGCGACCTGGCACCGTTCACACGGCTGGTCGACGTCGTGAGCGACCCGTACACCGAGCGCCCGGGGCTGGAACGCTATGCCGCGCCGGCACCGGCGGACTTCGGCGCGTACCAGACCTTCTGCGGCACCTGAGCCTGAAAGTTCCACGTCACGCCGCGTTCGCCGGGCACGATCCATTGACCGTTGCGCATGAGAGCGCTAACAATCGTGGCCGTGACCACCTCCCGCAGGACCTGGCTCGGCCTGGCCGCCGCGACGGCCGTGGCGGCCGGCGCCGCCGTCGTCGTGCTGCAGCCCGTCGGCGCGGCGACGATCGACCCGGCCGCCTACTACCAGCTCACCGCCCGGCACAGCGGCAAGACCGTGGCCGTCGCCGGCGCGTCCACCGCCGACGGCGCCGGGATCGTCCAGCAGGCCGGCACCGGCGCGACCAGCCAGCAGTTCCAGTTCGTCGACGCGGGCAGCGGCTACTACCGGCTCCGCGCCCGGCACAGCGGGAAGGTCGTGGACGTCTCGGCCAGGTCCACCGCCGACGGCGCCGACGTGGTGCAGTGGCCGAGCAACGGCGGCACCAACCAGCAGTGGTCCGTCGTGGACGTCAGCGGCGGCTACGTCCAGCTCATCAACCGCAACAGCGGCAAGGCCCTGGACGTCTGGCAGGCGTCCGGCGCCGAGAACGCCCGGGTGTCGCAGTCCACCGACACCGACGCCACGCATCAGCAGTTCCAGCTCATTCGGGTGGGAACGACACCGCCGGCGTCCAGCGCACCGGCGTCGAACCCGCCGGCCGCGTACCCCAACCCCGGCACCGTCACCGGTTCGACCGGGGCGCACGACCCGTCGGTGACGAAGACCCCGGCCGGCACGTACCTGCTCGCGGCCACCGGCAACAACCTGGCGCTCAAGACGTCCACGGACCGCGTCGCCTGGCGCAGCGCCGGGGCGGTCTGGCCCGGCGGCGCGCCCTGGACGACCGCGTACACCGGCGGCAGCGCCAACCTGTGGGCGCCGGACATCTCCTACCGCAACGGCCAGTACTACCTCTACTACTCGGCGTCGACGTTCGGGTCCCAACGGTCGGCGATCTTCCTGGCGACCAGCCCGTCCGGCGCATCCGGCTCGTGGACCAACCAGGGCCTGGTCATCGAGAGCAGCACCGGCGTCAACTACAACGCCATCGACCCGAACCTCGTCGTCGACGCCGCCGGGCAGTGGTGGCTGACCTTCGGCTCGTTCTGGAGCGGGATCAAGCTGATCCGGCTGGACCCGGCCACCGGGCGGCGGTCCACCACCGACACGGCGGTGCGGGCACTGTCCACCCGAACGGGTGCGAACGGTGCGGTCGAGGCCCCGTTCGTCTTCCAGCACGCCGGCACCTACTACCTGTTCGTGTCCTTCGACGTGTGCTGCCAGGGCGCCGCCAGCACCTACCGGGTCATGGTCGGCCGGTCCGGCAGCGTCACCGGCCCCTACACCGACCGCAACGGCACCGCCATGACCGCCGGTGGCGGCACCCAGGTCCTCGCCGGCCACGGCTCGATCCACGGGCCGGGCCACCAGGCGGTCATCGCCGACACCGACGGCGACGTGCTGGTCTACCACTACTACGCCGACAGCGGCGCGTCGTTCCTGGGCGTCAACCGCCTCGGCTGGGACGCGGCCGGCTGGCCGTTCGTCTACTGAGCGTGCCAGTCGGCGCGGTGGGCGGCGAGGACGTCGGCGCCGAAGTCGCCGCCGGGGCGGCGCAGCACGGTGTGGGCGTGGTTCAGGTCGTCGGCGGTGTTGTCGTACTCGATGAGCAGGTCCGGGCCCTGCACCCGGTAGTAGTGCCGGCCGGTGCGCTCGGTCGCGCCCTCCCACGCGAACGACAGCCGGTCACGGTCCACCGTGGGCGCGACGTCGGCGGGCAGCCGGTCGAGGTACACCGCGACGAGGTCGTCGAGCAGGTGCCGGGCCGGGTCGGGCAGCTCCACCGCCGGGATCCCGGACGGGATCGGGCGCAGCGCCGCCCTCGGTCCACTGTGGATGTCCGGCGGCGCGGCCGGGTCCAGCACGACCCGGGACAGCAGCGGCCGTGGCACCGCGTCGAGCAGCTCCCAGCCGAGGTCCTCCTCGGGCGCGAGCGGACGCACGACGGGGCGGCCGCGGTACCAGGTGGCCAGCGGGTTCGCACCGAGGAACACCGGCGCCGGTGAGACGGTGTCGCCGTCGAGGGTCATCGTCACGGACAGGTGGTGCCCCTCGAACCGCCACCCCCACCGCTCCCCCACGGCCGGCGTGCCGAACACGACGACGGTGTAGTCGTTGCTGTGCCGGCCGCGCCGGTATCCCTCCTCGCGGTCGAGCACCTCCTCGAGGGCGAGGATCACGGTCGCCTGCGCGAACGCGTGCGGGCGCAGCGCGGTGGCCAGGAGCCGGTGCGCGACCTTGCGACCGTCGGGGTCCAGCGCGCCGAGGCTCACCCCGGGCCGCGGGCGTGGCCGGTATTCGATCCAGCGGCGGTGCGCGTCGTCGGCGAACGGCAGCCCCGCCGCCGGTGCCGCCCGCAGCAGGGCCGTCGCCTCGGCCCGCATCGCCGCCGCCGTCGTCATGATGCCGTCGTTCCGGCCGGCAGCGCCACGTCGACCCGCCACGAGCGGCGGTGGTGCACGCTGAGCCCGTGCGCGGCGACCCCGTCCAGGTGCTCGGCGGCGCCCCCGTAGCCGGCGTTGCGCTCCCACCCGTACTGCGGGAAATCCGCGGCCAAAGCGGCCATGTGCAGGTCACGGTGCGACTTCGCCAGGATCGACGCCGCGGAGACGACGGCGCAGCGGGCATCGCCCTTCACCTCGGTGCGGACCGGCGGGATGCTGCGCTCCGGGCAGAACAGCGTCTCCTCCATCGGGTCGCTGAGGTAGTCGTGCCCGCCGTCGAGGATGATCACGTCCGGATGCCGCGGCAGCGCGGCGAGGGCCCGCCAGCCCGCGGTCCGCAGCGCCGCGGTGACGCCGAGCCGGTCGATCTCCTCGACGCTCGCCGCACCGATCGCCCAGTGCCCGACCCATTCCCGCACCACGGGCACCATCCGCTCCCGCTGCGCCTCGGACAGGAACTTCGAGTCGGCGAGGCCTTCCGGGACCGGCGGGCAGCCGTGGGCGAGGACCGCGATCCCGACGGTGATCGGCCCGGCCCACGCGCCCCGGCCGACCTCGTCCATCCCGGCGACGGTCAGGTGGCCGCTGCCCCACAGCTCGGTCTCGACGTCCAGCGTCGGCACCACCTTCCGCGTCCCACGCGCGGCCCGGGCTCGCGGGGTTCCAGCGGCTCGCGGGGTTCCTGCGGCTCCTGCGGGCAAGGTCCGGCTCCCTCATGCGGCTCGTCCGGCTCACGGCGTCCGGACGCCCCAGTCAACCAGACCGGGCCGCGCCGCCGCGGCCCGGTGCGTCAGTCGATGGTCGCCGTGTTCCGCAGGAACTTCACCGCCTCGGCCGGGCTCGTCGCCAGTTTGGCGCTGATCTTCACGAACGCCGCCCCGTAGGTCAGGTCCGTGTTCCCGGTGAGCTCGGCGAGCAGCGCCGCCGCCGCCGCACGGCGGGTGGTGTCCCGGTCGATCACCCGCTGCAGAAACCGCGACGCCACGTAGTTGCAGTAGCCCTCGATGTACGAGCGCGTCCCGAAGCCGATCTCGTTGGCGAACGCGTGGGCCAGCTCGTGCGCCGCGGTGCGCTGGAACCGCAGCGGCGCCAGGTGGGTCAGGACCTTGATGTTGTGGTACTTGGCGGTGCCGCGCGTCACGCAGAGCCCGAGCGTCTGCGTCAGCTCGTCGCCGGCCAGCTCATGGTCGCCGGCCAGCTGCCAGGTGACCCGGCCGCGGAAGTCCGTCGGGAGGCTCGACCCGCACGCCTGCGCCCACTCGTCCATGAACCCCAGGACCTCGTCGAAGTACTTCTCCGCCTTGGGCCGCTCGGCGAGCACATCCTTGGCGTCCAAGGGGCACCGGGCGGCCACGACCTCGTCCTTCTTGTTGAGGATCTCGATCGCGCCGGTGAGCGTGCCGGTCGTCAACCGGACGGGCGCCGCGCACAGCGTGCAGGTGCTGGACACCTTCCCGGCGCAGCCCGACATCCCGCCGCACAGGAACAGCTCGCGGTTGTGGTACGCCGTCAGCGGCGCCACGTCCTTGACGCCGACCTTCACCACCTTGCCGCAGCCGGCGCAGGGCGTCCGCCGCCTCGGCACGCACACACCGCAGAGGTCGATGTTGCTCGGCTGTGGCAGCGACACGGAGCGCGGATCGACCCGGGTGTCCGCGCCCATGCGCACGAGCTTGTCGCACGCCGCGCACTGCACGGCGGACGCCCGGCAGGTGCCGCAGACGCGGACCTGCGGCGTGCCGACAGGCACGGTCCCTTCGATGACGGCCCTGTTCTTCGCGCCGACCGTCTTGCCGCAGCCGGGGCAGCGCTCGCGGGTCGCGTCGCAGCCGGCGCACAGGTCGATGCCGTGCGTCCCGTCGTAGTGCTCGCTTTCGATCACCTGACGCTCGCCGTCGACCACCTTCGCCGCGCCGACACGGACCACCCGGCCGCAACACGCGCACCGGTGCCGCTGCGCGAGCTGATGCGCGGCGCAGAGCCCGACGTCCGGGAAGGTCGGGATCTTCACCGCGCCGGTGCTTTTCGCCCCGCAGCCGACCACGTCACACATCGCTCCTCCTCCCGGGCAGGCGAGGGTTGGCCTGCCACGCCTGGGAGGACGGCCGCGGTCACCGCGCCGATACGTCGGCTGGGCGACACTTCCCCGCGCTGCAGCCGGACGCGAGCCGGGCGACTCCGGGCAGGAGGTCGACGACATTGCTGCTGTCGGTGTCGGGAATCATGACGGGGTCGACGTGCCACAGGCGTGGGCACTGGCATTTGACACAACGACGACTCGTACGCATGGGCCGCCGCTTAGATGCGCGCCGGCGGGCGCCGGGCGGCTACCCGTCCGGGCAGATGATGAACCTCGGGAACGGGTGCCGGTCGGCCGGGTCGGCGATCTCGCTCACGGCGGCGCCGACCTGCCGGAGGTGCTCGACGGTCAGCTGCAGCGGCGGCTCGTCCGGCTGGTAGGTGGTGCGCACCGGGTAGTCGATGCCGGGCTCGTTGGTCATCTCGATGTGGCAGCCGAGGACGTGGGTGACCGGGTGGCTGTCCGCGTAGGCGATCATCCGCTCGATGCTCGCGCGGAACGCGGGGAGATCCTCCACGTACAGGCGGCCCGGGTACACCGTGTCGCCGGTCAGCAGGAACCCGGTGTGCGGGTCGTAGTACGTCACCGCCACCTCGTCGTGGCCCGGGGTGGCCAGGCACTCCAGGACCCGGCCGCCGAGGTCGACCCGGGCGACGCGCTGCGGGTCGGCGTCGAAGCCGAAGAACGCCCAGGCGCCGCTGCGGTCGGCCGGGACCACCGTGGTGTCCGGCCGGCCGGCGAACTGGCCGTCGCCCGCGACGTGGTCGCTGTGGCTGTGCGTGTGCAGCACCAGCAGCTGGTACCCCTGCCGCGGGTGCTCCTCCAGCCACCGCTCGATGAGCCCGTCGATGGTGGAGCGCAACGGGAAATACCGCGAGGACTCGGTCGCCCCGGTGTCCAGCAGCATCGCCCGTTCGTTGCCGAACAGCAGGAACAGGAACGGCGCCTCGTAGTGCACGGCCTTGTTCTGCCGCAGGATGTAGGTGTGCGCGTCGTAGGCGTGCACCTGGATGTCCGGATCGGTGTTGTGCTTCGCCGACGGTGATCCCGAGATCCACCGCACGTCGATGGCCCGCGGTTGCGGCGCCCCGGCTGCGAAGTCGACGAGCTGCGCCATGCCTGCCTCCTAGGTGTCCATGCCGTTGAGCAACAGGGCGAGGCCGCCGTGGAACTCCTCGTCCGGACCGACCCGGCGGGCCTCGGCGCCCAGGTCGCGCATGTTCGGGAACGCCGCAGGGTCGAGGCCGGCGATGGCGACCGTGCCGGGGCCGGACAGTGGCCCGAGGTGCTCGAGCTGGATCGCGCCGATGAGGTACGACAGCAGCCCGCGCAGCGCGAGCACCCGCCGCCTCGGGTCGGTGACGGGCTCGGCCAGGATCCCGGCCACGGTCTCCGACCAGCGCAGGATGGCCGGCGAGCGGTGCCGGTGCGTCATCGTGAGCGGCACGACGGCCGGGTGCGCGCCGACCGCGAACCGGACCCGGTCCACCATCACCGTCACCCGCTCCTGCCAGGTGCCGTGCGCCGGTGGCGTGGGGTCCACGGCGCCCAGCACCAGCTCGACGACCAGGCCTTCGAGCTCCTCGCGGTCGTGCACATACCGGTAGAGGCCCATAGCGCTCGTGCCCAGCTGTTGCGCGACGGCGCGCATGGTCAGCCCGCCGGGGCCGGCACGGTCGAGGACCGCGAGCGCCGCGGCGGCGATCTGCTCAGGCGTCAGTGATCGTGGGCGAGGCATGGCACTTGACAGCGTACGACCTACGCCTACGATCGTAGGAGTACAACGTACGCTTACCGGAGGTTGCCATGCACGCTGTCGATTCGCGCCGCCTGCAGGTCGTCGTCGGAGCGCCGGTCGCGGTGCCCGACCCCGACCTGCTGGTGCACCTGCAGTTCCGTCGCTTTGCCGGATGCCCCGTCTGCAACCTGCACCTCCGCTCGATCGTGCGGCGGCACGCCGAGATCACGGCGGCCGGCGTCCGCGAGGTGGTCGTGTTCCACTCCTCCGCGGCGGACCTGCATGAGCACGTGGCCGACCTGCCGTTCGCGGTGGTGCCCGATCCGCAGCGGCGGCTGTACCGCGAGTTCGGCGTCGAGTCGGCCCGGCGCGCCCTGCTGAACCCACGCGTGTGGCCGACCATCCTGCGCGCGGTGGCCCGCAGCTCGTGGGCGCTGCTGCGCGGCCGCGAACGGCCCCCGTCGCTCAACCCGGCCGGCGGTCGCTTCGGCCTGCCGGCGGACTTCCTGATCGCCCCCGACGGCGCGGTGCTGGCATCGAAGTACGGCGAGCACGCCTACGACCAGTGGTCGGTCGACGAGCTGCTGAACCTCGTGAAAAGCCGGCGGGACTAACGGGCGGCGGCGTACGCCTTGCCGGCCTCCAGCAGCGCGGCGATCCGCTCCGGCGGCTGCGGTTTCGCGAAATGGTAGCCCTGGCCGTGCGGGTAGCCGAGCTCCCGCAGCCGCTGCGCCTGCGCCTCGGTCTCGATGCCTTCGGCGACCGCCGCGATCCGCAGTGCCCGCGCCATCTGGATGACCGCGGCGGCAACCGTGCGGTCGTCGGGGGCGGTACACGTGCCGGTGAACGCGCGGTCGAGCTTGATCTCGTCCACGGGGCACGACTGCAGGGTGCTGAGGCTGGAGTGCCCGGTGCCGAAGTCGTCGAGGGAGATGCGGACCCCGAGCGCGCGCAGGGCGTGGACCGACTGGACGCAGCTGGGGTGCAGCGTCGCGGTCTCGGTGATCTCGACGGTCAGCCGGTGCGGGGCGAGGCCGGTGGCGGTGAGGACCCGGTCCACGTCGGCGGCGAAGTCGGCCTCCTGCAGCTGCCGGGCCGACACGTTGACGCTGAGCCGCGGGGCGTCGGGGTACGCGTCGTGCCACAGCACCGCCTGCCGGCAGGTCTCCTCCAGGATCCACCGGCCCAGCGGCACGATGAGCCCGGTCGACTCGGCCACGGGGATGAAGTCGGCCGGCGGGACCGTCCCACGCTCGGGGTGCTCCCAGCGCACCAGGGCCTCGACCATCGCCGGCACCCCGCCGGCGCCCAGGTCCGCGCCGCCGAGGGCGACGATCGGCTGGTACACGACGGAGAACTGCGCCTCGTCGATGCCGGTGCGCAGGTCCCGTTCCAGGGTCGCGCGGGCGCGGACCGGCACGTCCAGCGGCGCCGCGTAGTCGACGTGGCGGATCCGGGGGCCGTCCCGGTCGGCCTTCGCCGCGTACATCGCGACGTCCGCGCGGCGCAGCAGCTCCTGCGGCGTGGCCGCGACGGTGCCCAGCGCCACGCCGATGCTCGCGGCCAGCCGCAGCCGGTGCCCGTCGACGTCGACCGGCTCCTCGAAGGCGGCCGCGATGCGGGCGATCACCGTCCGCGCGGCGGCGTCGTCGGCCTGCTCCAGCAGGATCGCGAACTCGTCCCCGCCGAGCCGGGCGACGATGTCGCCGCGCCGCACGGCCGCGCGGAGCCGGTCCGCCGCCGCGACCAGCAACGCGTCGCCGACGGCGTGGCCGAGGGTGTCGTTGACGGTCTTGAACTCGTTCAGGTCGATGAGCAGCACCCGCAGCCGCTCCGGCGGCCCCGCGGCGAGCGCCTCGGAGACCCGCTCGCCGAAGAGGCTGCGGTTGGCGAGGTCGGTGAGCGCGTCGTGGCTGGCCTGGTGGCTGAGCCGCTGCTGGAAGTCGCGGGCGTCGGTGACGTCGCGGGAGTTGCAGACGATGCCGGCCACCCCCGGGTCGTGCAGCAGGTTCGCCATGGTGATCTCGGCCCACCGCCAGCTGCCGTCGACGTGCGCCAGCCGGGCCTGGAACACCACCGGCGCGTCCGGTTCGCTGATGACGCGTTCGTACGCGGCGAGCACCTCCCCCACGTCGTCGACGTAGAGCATGTCGCCGGCGGGGCGGCCTGGCCACTGCTCCGCCGGGAGCCCGAGCAGCCGGGTCGCGCCGGGGCTGACGTACGTGAGGATCCCGTCGGCGTCGGTGACGGTGATGAGGTCGGAGGCGTTCTGCACCAGCGAGCGGAACCGGCGCTCCCGGTCGCCGAGCTCGACCATGCCGGCGTCGAGCCGGGCGACGAGCCGGGTGTTCTCCTGGAACGTGAGCATCTGCCGGGCCACGACCAGCACGGCGAGGATCACCACCCCGACGGCGACGCCGAAGCGTTCCCCTGCGTCGTCGGAGGTCATGACGTACAGCAGCAGCACGTTGCTCGCGGCGACCGCGACGTAGGGCATGACGCTGAACGGCCTGCGCCTGCCGCGCCGCACGACGGTGGCGTCCCCGGCGGGCCGGGCGCGGCGCTCGCAGCGGGCCGCGAACACCGCGAAGAGGCAGCTCAGCGGCACGGCCAGCTGGCTCGGGCTGGGCGCGCCGGGCGGCAGCAGCGCCTCCGGCGCGGACGCGAGCGCGCCGACGACGATGGCGAGGCCGAACCACCGCAGCGCGGCCCGGTCGACGGTGGACCCGCCGGTGAGCGCGACCTTGACGATGGCGAACAGCGCCAGCAGCACCACGACCAGCGTGACCAGGCCGGTGAAGAACGCGGTGCGGTTGCCGCCCTCCTGCTCCAGGGACGGGCGCAGCCAGAACTGCCACAGGAACAGCCCGCCGGCGGCCACGACCGTGCAGGCGTCGAGCAGGAACGTCACCCGGCGCGGCCGGCCGTCCAGGCCCAGCGGCAGCCG
Organism: Dactylosporangium sp. NPDC049525; assembly: GCF_040676755.1. NCBI lineage: Bacteria > Bacillati > Actinomycetota > Actinomycetes > Micromonosporales > Micromonosporaceae > Dactylosporangium > Dactylosporangium sp. NPDC049525. The sequence continues at coordinate 141,012 of NZ_JBFAPO010000007.1, forward strand.
CAGCAGCGCCCAGCCTTCCAGGAGCACCGCGGCGAGGAAGACCACGCCGTCCACCGCGCCGATGCGCCCGCCCGGGTCGGCGATCGCCTGGACGCCGCGCACGACCGAGCCGAGCCCGACGAGCAGCGTCCCGGCGCCCAGGTATCGCCAGAACCGGGCGGCGGCCCGGTTGACCCGCGGGTCGGCGCCGATGGTCCACAGTGCCGTGCCGGCGAGGACGGCGGAGCACAGGTTGGGCACCCAGCCGAGCGCGGCGGGTCCGATGGGACCCCGCACGTTCAGTGCGAACCAGGCCCACGCGATCAGGACGATCACGACCTGAGCGGTCACATCGGCATAGGAGGGTCCGAACACGGCGTCGCGCAGACGCGCCGCCGGCCGCGGCCGTCCCGTTCCGGTCATCTGCACCCGCCCTCGAAGCGCATCGTCCGGAGTGCTCATCGACCGCGACCCGCCGGACCTGAGCGTCATCCGCCTGCCGAGGCACCGTACCGCCCCGAGGGCCCCGGCGCCGATCGTCCCCCGGGACCGATCGGGACGGCCTACTCGGTGGTGCCCGGATAGATGGCGCTGACCGTCAGCCCGTTGACGCCGTTGGTCGAGCACACCGTCCACGGCCTGGGCACGAACACGGAGGCCGTCTCGTCCGGCACGTAGACGCGGTACCCGGCGGCCGGCACCGGATTGCAGGTGTCCAGATACGCCGCGTAATGCCCGGTCCGCAGGACCGCGTGCGCGCCCTGCCCCGGCGCCAGCGTCACCCGCACCGGGGTGCCGCCGTCGCGGGCCGCCGGGTCGTTGATCTGCGTGCCCGACGCGCCGCTCAGGTACGACACGCCCGGGAACCCGTACAGCGTGCAGGTCCGGTCCGAGGTGTTCGTGAAGATCAACCATTCCCAGACGCTGCCGGCGGAAGCGCCGCCGGGGGACGGCGCCGTCGTGATCCGGAGCTCGCCGGTCCGGCACCGGCCCGTCACCGGCCGGGTCGAGTCGGTGCCGGGCGAGGAGGCCGGCGGCGAGGAGCCGGGCGGCGACGGGGGCGCGGCGCCCGCGGGGGTCGGCGACGGGGTGGCCACCGTGGGGGTCGTCGCCGGAGGGTCGACCGGGCCGGGCGGGTGCGCGAACCGGAACGCGGTGCCGGCGGTGGCCGCCAGCACCACCGACACCACGGCTGCCGTGGCGGCGGCCCGGCCCGCCCGCCGGCGGCGGGCGGAGCGGGCGACGCGCTGGTAGGCGTCCGGGCCGGGGGCGAGGGGTTCGACCTGGTGCCCGGCCAGCCAGTCCTCGAAATGGTCAGCCATCACTGCCACCCAACTCCGCGCGGACCCGCGCCCTTGCCTGGAAGAGGTCTGATTTGACCGTGCCCTCGGCCCGGCCGACGATCATGGCGACCTCCCGGATCGAGAATCCGGCGAGGTGGTGCAGCAGCAGCGCGGTGCGCTGGTGCGCGGGCAACGGTTCGAGCAGGGCGCGCAGGTCCGTCGCCCGGTCGGGCCGGCCGTCGGGGCCGTGGTGCTGGTCGGCGGCGATGACGCTCAACGCCCGGCGTTCCTTCTGCGCCCGGCGCCAGTGGTCGCGCAGCAGGTTGATGGCCGTCTTGTACAGGTAGGCGTGCGGGTCGTACGCCGCGGACCACCGTGACATCAGGCGGGTGAACGCCTCGGACGCGATGTCGTGCGCCGTGTCGTCGTCGTCGACCTGCCGGCGGACCCAGCCGGCCAACCGGGGGTAATGGCTCACGAAGAACTCCCGCCGGGCGTCTGGATCAGCCGCCGCCCGGCCGGCACCCCACAGCGCCATTACCGCCCGCCCCCGTCCTCTGTTCGTCATCCGGCGCCGCCGGGTGACGAAAGGTAAGACGCTGTCGGGGCCGTCCGGTTGGACGGATCGGGAGATTCTTTTTACGGGTGGCCGGGAAATACCGATTCGTCACGAACGATGGGTGTCCGCACCGTCACCAGCTACCGTCGAAGAGCGCCGCGAGCGCCGGCACCGGGTCCGCGGCGACGGTGGTGTTGGCCACGGCGACGACGGTGACGGCCAGCGCCGCCAGCAGCATGAGCACGGCGAAGGACGCCACCGCGCGCCGCTGCGGCCGGTCCGGGGACGGCGTCCGCGCGAACCGCCGCCACGACACGACGCTCACGCTCAGGAGGCCGGCGGCCACGACCGCGGCGACGACGGCCATCACCGCGTGGTAGTGGCCGAAGGCGTCCACCATCACGCCGGCGGCTGGTGCGGACGGGGCGTCGGCGAGCCGCTGCCTGACCTGGTCAAGGGTGCCGGCGAGCGCCGGGTCGGCCGGGTCGCCGTCGACCAGCATCGGCAGCAGCGACGCGAAGGGCGCGGCCATGCCCTGGATGTTGGCCATCACCACGGCGAGGGCGGACAGGACGAGGAGCGTCACGGCGGCGCCGGCCGACGCGACGGCGGCCCGCCGCCGTCCCGTGGCCGCCTGGAACGTCTTCCACAGCACCGCGCCGAGCGCGACAAGCACCGCCAGGAGCAGCGCGGCCGTCACTGCCTTGACCAGGTGGTAGCGGAACCAGTCGTCGACGAGCGTCTGCAGGCCCGGGGTGAGGTTCCGTCCGCCGGTGCCCCAGTACTCGACGAACGCCCCGCGGAACATTTCGGTGAGGTCCCGCTCGTCGGTGAAGTCGCCCACCAGCGCGGGTGGGGCGATGACGAAGGCGGCGAGGAGCCCGGCGGCCAGGGCGGCGAGGGCCGCCGCGGTCCGGTTCACGGCGATTCCTTTGCTCATGGCCGGCCCCGCAGGTTGGTGAGCACGGCCGAGCTGAGAAACCGGGGCAGTGTGGTCGTCGACGTCATGCGCTCAAGCTAGGCGGGGACGACCGGCCCGAACCAGGATGCTGGGGCGAGTCCTGGGGTAGTGCCAGCCATACCCCTCCGGCCGTCGGCGGTCTCCCGCCGCATGCAACCCCATGCCGTGCAAGGTGCGAGGAAAGCGGCGGCCCTAGGAGACAAAACCGCCGAAGCGATTTTAAGGAGAAGGAAGGACCACCATGGCCTCGCCATCGGAGCTTAGCATCCGTCCCAGATCGACGGGGTCGAAAACACTGTCCTGATTGGACGGACGGAAGACGTAGGCGGGGCCGCCGTCGATGGCCGCGTCCGCGTCGTCGTAGCGGACCGGCATGCCGGTCGGGTCCGCCGGTGCCGGCCGGAACAGGTCGTGCACGCTCGGCAGGCTCTCCAGGTATTCCAGGTACGCCGGAATGGTCTCCGCGAGCAGCGTGCCGTTGTGCGACGCGGACTGCACCCGGGAGCGCAGGTTCGCGTCGAGGTACACCAGCTCGCGGCGGGCCAGGTCCAGATAGGCGATGAACTTCGTCAGGTTGGCGCCGCGCACCGGGAACGACAGAGTAGTGCGGGACGGCTCGAACAGCGTGCCCTGCTGCGGCTCCTCGCCCCACTGCAGGGCGGCGTGGACGTCGGTGGCCTCGGCGAACGTGCGGCGGGAGTAGCACAGCAGGCTCCACACCGCGTAGCGGACGCCGGTCCCGGCGAGCTCGTCGAGATACAGGTCGATGAGCTGGCAGGCGCGGCCGGCGAGGTCCTTGGAGTTCGTCGGGTCGCCGGAGAACACCGCCGCGTCGCGGAACCGGACCCTGTCCCAGCAGCACTCGCCGACCGGCGACCAGCCGGCGTCGAAGAAGTTCCAGCTGTTGTCATACCAGATGTTGGTCCCGGTGGGGCCCGACGCCCAGTAGGAGGCGGTGCGCACGAACCGGACCCCGGCGGGGATGTCGAAGACGGTGCCGCGGCCATACGGTGCCAGCTCGGCGTCGTTCGTCGGCAGCTTCACCTTCGCCGTCGCCGGGTCGAGGGCGACCGGGCCGACGCCGGCGAGGCGCCGGGTGAGCTCGGCGCCGATGACCGCGAGCACCGCGTCGCGCGGGGCGCGGGGCAGCTGCCGCCGCTCGTCGGCCTCGACGACCTGCGCCTTCGACCAGTTGCCGCGCGGCGGGAACATCCGCCACTGCCGGGCGTCGACGGTCTGCAGGTGCCGCTGCAGCTTCAGCAGCTGCAGGGTGGTGAGGCGGGGCACGACCGTCTCGACGCCCGGTGCCGTGCCGAACACGAGGATGAGCTGGTGCAGCCGGCGGGCGTATTCGCCGGGCCGGGTCGCGAGCAGCTCCGCGGCGGCGGGGTCGCGCTCGGCGAGCAGCCGCTCGACGTCGGTGGCGAACCCGCCGACCGGGACGCCGGTGTACAGCACGTGGTGCACCTCCACGACCCGCGGGAACGTGTCCCGGTAGTCGCCCGGGTGCAGGGCGAACAGCAGGCGCTTGAACGGCTCGCGGCGCCGGGCGACGTCGTCGAGCAGGTGGGTGGCGCCCTCCAGCATGCCGAGCAGATACCGCCGCTCCGCCCGGCTGAAGCGCCGCAGCCGGTGCGTCGTGCGCAGGCCGGGGTCGCCGCCGGACAGCGCCACCGCCAGCCGCAGCACGTCGGTCGCGGTGCCGACCCGCGCCGCGACGCCGGTTTCGAGCAGCCGCACCGCGAGCCGGATCCGGTTGTCCACAAAGGACACCTCGGCGAGGTCGACGGGCCCGTGGACGAGCGCGGCGACGTCGTCCCACTGGGCGTCGGTCCAGCGCGCCGGCAGCGCGAAGAGCCCGTCAAGGATGCGCGGCAGCGCCGCGTCGTCGGCCGGGTGCAGGACCCGCGGCGCCGGAAGGTCACCCAGCGGCGCGCGCTCGACCGCGTCCTCGGTGACGAGGTGGTTGGGCAGGCCCCAGTACATGAGGATCTGGCGGGTCCAGTATTCGACCTCGTCCATGGCGAGGACCTCGGCCGGGAAGTTCTTGTACACGACGAACTCCGCCATGCGCTTGTCGTCGCCGGTCAGCGCGGCGAGGACCGGCTCGACCCCGGCCCACCAGTCCCGCAGCTGCTCCTCCCCGGCCTCGCCGAGCGCCGCATACGCCCGGGCGGACAGCGCGAACCCGTAGTGGGCGATGTTGGCCGCCACGGTGGCGAGCGACGCGGCCTGCGCGGCGGGCGTGCCGGCGGCGGGCAGGGCGATGAGGTCTCGGGCGATCAGGACTCGCTGCACGCCCGTGAGCGTCCCGCACGCCACCTGCCGCGGTCAAAGGCGTTTGCCCCGGCGGAAGCGTCAGTCCTCGACGCCGTAGCCGACGAACGTGTAGACGCCGGGCACCTGCCGCTCGATCTCCGCGCCGACCCGGCCGGTCTCGGCCTCCCACGCCTCGTCCTGGTCCTGCTGGATCTCCTCAGGCATCTGCCCGTAGGCATATCCGGAGTACAGCAGGATCCCCAGCGCGCCCGGCTCGTAGCCGTCGTAGTCGTAGACGCGGGGCTCGGCCGGTGCGCGCTGCTCGTCCTTCAGTCGCACCGTGACGGCGGCGGCGCGGGCGAGGCGCAGGATCGTCTCCCGCTCCTGCTCCGGCAGCTGCGCGCCGTCCTTCCTGGACACGAACAGGGCGGGACCGTAGGCGGACATGCGGCGAGATTACCGGCTCCTGTGCGGCCGGTCATGCCGCCTCCGACGCGGCCTGCGGCTCGACGAAGTCACCGAGCTCGACGCCGACCTCACGCAGCACATCGGCGAGCTTGTCGACGCTCGGCACGGCCCGCGTGACGCCGGGGCCGATCAACGTATACCAGGCGACGGACCCGACGCCGCCGACCTCGACGCGCCACGTGCCGTCGGGTGTCTGCATCGCCGCCGTGCTCATTTCCCGACGCTACGACAGGGTCGCGACCAGCGGGAAGGAATGATCGAGAAGTACACCGATGTAGTTCGGCGGCGGTGGTGAGGTTCCCGGTCGAAACGATTGGACGCGACGATGCCCGGGCCTGTAGCTTGCAGCTGACCGAGACACCGCCTGAGGAGGTGAGACCCATGAACGCTGGATCGATGTGGGTGCTCCCCCTTCCCGTCACGGCCAGGCGACTGACGTAGGTGTCGCCGGGAGCGCCGCACCAACAAGGCTCTCCCGAAAGGCAACACCTGTGGACTCTCAGCACTTCACCGCCCCGCCGTCGAACGACACGGCCGGGCGCGACTCCACCGAGGGCGACGTCCCCGGACTCCCGTCGCCGGCCTCCGGCGCCGATCGCACGCCCCGCACGTTCGACGTGATCATTGCCGGGTGCGGGCCGACCGGTGCGATGCTGGCCGCCGAGCTGCGGCTGCACGACGTGCGCGTCCTCGTCCTGGAGAAGGAGACCGAGCCCGTGTCGTTCGTGCGCATCGTCGGGCTGCACATGCGCAGTCTCGAGCTGATGGCGATGCGCGGACTGCTGGACCGCATTCTCCCGCACGGAAGACAGCGTCCGGCCGGCGGCTTCTTCGCCGCGATCAACAAACCCGCGCCCAAGGGCCTGGATTCCACGTACGCCTACCTGCTGGGCATCCCGCAGCCGGTCATCGAACACCTGCTCGAGGCGCATGCGATCGGCCTGGGTGCCGAGGTCCGGCGCGGTTGCGCGGTCACCGGCTTCGAACAGGACGACGAGGGTGTGACCGTCGAGCTGGCCGACGGGGAGCGGCTGCGTGCCCGCTACCTCGTCGGCTGTGACGGCGCGCGCAGCACGGTGCGCAAGCTGCTCGGCGTCGGCTTCCCCGGCGAGCCCGCACGGACCGACACGCTGATGGGCGAGATGGAAGTAGCGGCGCCGCCGACGGAGATCGCCGCCAAGGTGGCCGAGATCAGCGAGACCATCAGGCCGTTCTGGCTCAGGCCGTTCGGTGAGAAGGTCTACAGCGTCGTGGTCCCCGCCGCCGGGGTCAGCGACCGCGCGGAACCGCCGACCCTCGAGGATTTCCGGCAGCAGTTGCGCAGCATCGCCGGCACCGATTTCGGCGTGCACTCCCCGCGCTGGCTGTCCCGCTTCGGGGACGCCACGCGGCTGGCCGAGCGGTACCGGGTCGGGCGGGTGCTGCTGGCCGGCGACGCGGCACACATCCATCCACCCACCGGCGGGCAGGGCCTCAACCTGGGCGTGCAGGACGCGTTCAACCTGGGCTGGAAGCTGGCCGCGCAGGTCCGCGGCTGGGCGCCGGAGACGCTGCTGGACACCTACCAGGCCGAGCGTCATCCGGTCGCCGCCGACGTGCTGGACAACACCCGCGCCCAGATGGAGCTGTCGTCGACCGGGCCGGGGGCGCAGGCCGTGCGCAGGCTGCTCACCGAACTGATGGACTTCAACGAGGTGAACCGCTACCTGATCGAGAAGCTCGCCGCGGTCGACATCCGCTACGACTTCGGCGCGGGCCCGGACCTGCTCGGCCGCCGCCTGCGCGACATCGACGTCAAACAGGGCAACCTCTACGGCCTGCTGCACCGCGGCCGCGGCCTGCTGCTGGACCGCACCGAACGCCTGAGCGCCGGCGGCTGGTCGGACCGGGTCGACCACCTCGCGGATCCCACCGCGGTGCTGGACGTTCCGTGCGTCCTGCTCCGCCCCGACGGCCACGTCGCCTGGATCGGCGACGACCAGCAGGACCTGGACGACCACCTCGCCCGCTGGTTCGGCCAGCCCACCACCTGATTCGCCTGAGGACACCCACCGGCCGCTGGCACGGCGGAAAGGTAGCCATGCCAGCGGTCCCACCACAGTTGGTCGTCACCCGCGGCTTCCCGCCCCGGGTCACGATTGCTGAACGTAGCGTTGCCAGCCGGCTTTCCCGATGACCTCCCGCGCCGCCTCTTCGGCCGACCGGTCATGCGTGGAAACCTGGAAGTCCCGGATCTTCGCGAGGTCGTCGCGTCCCAGGAACAGGTCGACGAAGTCTCGCAGTTTGCGCTGCCAGTACTCGTTGGGCTCCCGTGCCGTGACGCGCGCCTTCAAGACGGCCTCGGGCGCGGTCAGCTCGCACACGGCGAACCGCGCTCCCGGCACCGACTCGCGCAGCTGCACCAGTTCGTCCTCGTCCACGATGACGCTCGGGATGACCAGCTTCAGCTCGGGGATCGCGGCGTAGTTCGGCCAGATGGCCCTGAGGTTGTCACGGGCGAAGGACCGCTCCGGGAACGGATAGACCATGCTCAGGTCGTCAAGGTCGATGACCGCGTTGGCCGTCTCGGCCACGCGGAGCAGCTCCGCCACGGACCTCGACAGCGTGGTCTTCCCCGACCCCGGCGGCCCGTGCAGCACCAGCACATCGACGTTGGTCACCGGCGGAATCTAGCAACCGCGCCGGCGGACCGTCGATCGACGGGCGTTGTGGCAGGATTCGGCGGTGCGTCTGGGGCTGGTGTACGTGGTGACCGCCGGGCTGGCGGTTGCGGCGGCGACGGTGTCCGCGACGGAGGTGTCGCTGCGGTGCGCCGCCGTCGCGTTCGGCGTGCTGGCGTGGCAGGTCGCGACCGGCGCCGCGGCACCGCGCCTGCGGTGGCCGCTGGCCGCCGGCTGCGTGCTGTCCGCCGCCGCCGCGCTGGTGCGGCAGGCCACCTACGCCCACCCGCCCGATGACGTCGGCTGGTTCGCGTACGGCCCGCCGGGCACCGCGGCGCTGGTCGCGATGCGGGACACGACGTGCTGGTGGCTGGGGCGCGGGCTGGTCGCCGCGGGCGTCCAGCTCGGGGCGGTGGTCCTGTTCACCGGCGCCGTGTATGCCCTGCCCCCGGTGCACCGGCGCGCCCGGATCGTGAGCACCGTGGTCGTCGCCGTGGTGATCGCCGCCGGGGCCGGCGCCGACCGCTGGTTCGGCACCGAACCGTGGCGGGTCGGTTCGGCGCTCTGCACGCTCTGGCCCGGGCTGCTCGCCACCGCCGCCGGCCTCACCGGCCTGATCCTCGCCGGTCGGCGCGCCGACCACCGCTGGCTGGTCGCCGCGGGGGCGGCGCTGGTCGCGACGGCGGCGGCCGTGACGCTGTCCGACCTGACCGGCCTCTGGCTCACCGCCTGGTCCCTGGCCGATCTGGCCAGTTCCGAACCGCAGGCCGGCGTGGCACTGAGCGTCGCGGTCGGCGAGCCCGGCGCGCCGGAGCTCACCGCGGCCCTGACGACCGCGGCGACATTGTGCGGCCCGGCGCTGCTCGCGCACGGCGTGCTGCGGGCCGCCCCGCGCGTGGAGGCGTGAGAGACGGCCCGCACGCCGGTCAGACGCCGATCCTGCGCCAGTCGCCCCAGATGGCGAACGTCATGCCGCGGCTGGCCTGGATGTTGACGAACAGCGTGTGCCCGTCCGGGGAGAACGTCGAGCCGGCGAACTCGTCGTCGTAGCGGGGGGTACCGGTGCCGCTGACGAGCCGGTTGAGTGCGATGTCGAACAGCTCGCCCCGCGGGGTCAGCCCGCGCAGGTAGTTGTCGTTGATGTTGTCCTCGCAGACCACGAGTGTGCCGCGGGGGCTGGTGGTGACGTTGTCGGGGAAGTCGAGCACGTCCGGGCCGGTCGACTGGTACAGCAGCCGCAGCACCCGTTCGCGCGGGTGGTACGCCCAGATCTGGCCGTTGCCGTTGCCGTAGCCGTTCGCGATCGGGCCGGTGCTCGTCTCCTCGGGGCCGCCGCCCTGCGTCGAGGTGAAATAGACGACGCCGCGGTCGTACGTGGCGCCCTCCAGCCGCGAGAAGTACGCGGCGCCGCGCGCCCAACCCTGCCGGGCGACGTGACTGATGGCGTCGTTGTTCGTCGTCGGCGCCGGCTCGCCGGGTGTGTACGGGTAGACCGGCGACGGGTCGTCGATGTCGACCCACTCGACCGGGAACGCCGACCCGGGTGGCAGCGCGGCCTCCAGGTGGAGGTTGGGGCGCCCCTTCACCTTGAGCATCTGCAGCCGGCCGCGGTTGCCGAGGCGGCCGGCGCGCATCGGGTTCTGGCGCGGCGTGTAACGGTAGAGCCCGGACGCGAACCCGAAGTCGTCCTCGGTCAGGTAGAGCACACCCTCGCGCGGGTCGAACGCGACGGCCTCGTGCGCGAACCGGCCGGCCGCGGTGATCGGCTCCCGTTCGGCGGTCCCCCGCACCGGGACCTCGAAGACGTACCCGTGCGGCTTGTGCAGCGGCACGTTGGACACGCCGGTGAAGTCGGCGCCGACGTCGGGGCCGTTGACGGTCTCCTCGCACGTGACCCAGCTGCCCCACGGCATCGGGCCGCCGGAACAGTTCATCTGGGTGCCGTTGATGCTCGTGTACGACCTGACGACCTCGCCGTGCGGTGTCACCTCAATGGTCGTGGTGCCGCCCTGCGCCATCGGGTCGTAGGCGGCGGAGGCGTCGCCGAACGCGGGTCCGGGGCCGTTGACCTCGTGGTTGCGGATCAGGGTGTAGTTGCCGCGCGGCCCCCGGAACGCCGCCATGCCGTCGTGCCGGCCGGGCAGCGTGGTGCCGTCGTCGAGCACGACGGGTGTCTCGGTGTCGTGGAACGAGCGGTATTCGAGGCCGTCGGGCAACCACAGCCGGACCGCGCCGTCGCGGTGGTCCGGCACCGGGCCGAGGGTCGGGCGGGGGCGGTCGTGCTGTGCGGGTGCGGCCTCGCCGCGCGCGGCGAACCCGGCGAACGGGCCGAGCGCGGTGCCGCCCAGGATCGCGGCGGCGCCACGTAACGCAGTCCGCCGGTCGATGCCAGCCATGGGCACTCCCTTCGATGGCGTCGTTGCCATTGAGCAGCCCCGATCATCGACCGTTGTTCACCTCGCCGCAACCCTATGTTCACCTTCGCGGGTCCGGCGGTGGCTCAAGCCGCGGCCGGCAGGGCGGACCGGCGTCAGACGGCGGCGGTCAGTGTGGTGACGAGGCGGTCGACGTCGGCGGGGGTGACGTGCAGGTGCGGCGACACCCGCAGCGCGTCGCCGCGGCGGGCCACGAAGCAGCCGGCCTGCCGCAGCGCGGCGGCGGCCCGGTCGGTCGCGCCGCCCGGCACGCGCAGGCCGAGCAGGTGCGGGCCGCGCGGCTCGGTCGCGGTGACGCCGAGCCCGGCGGCGGTGACCCGGCCGGCGACGTCGGCGGTGATCCTGGCGAGGGTGGCGGCGATCCGCGCCGGGGTCCACGCGTGGATCTGCTCCAGCGCGGCGATCGCCATCGGCGTCAGCTCGAACAGGGTCCGGGCGCCCTGGTCGTACCGGCGGGCACCGGGCAGGTATTCGTCGCGGTAGTCGACCAGGCCGGCGAAGTCGTGTGAGTCCGCGCGCACGATCCAGTTCTCCTCCAGGGGCCGGCCGTCGCGGTGTTCGGCGGCGGCCCACAGGTAGCCGCGGCCGAACGGGCCCAGCAGCCACTTGTAGCCGACCGAGACGACGAAGTCCGGGCGGAGGGCGGCGACGTCCAGCGGCATCACCCCGAGGGACTGGCTCGCGTCGACGACGAGCCGGGCACCGGCCGCGCGGGTGCGCGCCGCGACCCGGTCGAGGTCCACGAGGCCGCCGTCGGTCCAGTGCACGTTGGGCACGGACACGATGTCGACCCGCTCGTCGATCGCGGCGAGCACCGCGTCGGTCCAGGTCTGCCCCGGCTCGCGGGTCACGGTCGTGATGCCGCCGCCGGTGCGCTCGATCATCCGCCGCCAGGTGTACACCCCCGACGGGTACTCGTCGGCGAGGACCAGGATCTGCCGCGGCCGGTCGCCGGCGAGGATGCCCGCGGCGACGGCGAACCCGTAGCTGGTCGCCGGGACCAGTGCGACCCCTTCGGCGTCGGCGCCGACGAGCGCGCCGAGCAGCGACCGCAGCCGCTCGACGTCGGTGAACCAGTCCGCCTCCCGGATCGTCCACGGCCTGCCCCGCCGGCGCAGCGCGGCCTCCCCCGCCTCCCGGACCGCGTGCAGCATCGGCGACAGGCTGGCCGCGTTGAAATACGCAACGTCGTCCGGCACGTCGAACAGGTCCCGTTGCGGATCCAGTACATCGACCACCACGGCACCCTAACCCGCTGCCGCACATCACTTCAGTCGCGGGCCGGCCCGCCGATAAGAGCACGTGTCCCGCCTGCGTGCGGTGGCAGACGTCTGCGTGCGCTTGCTGGACGCGCCGCCGGACGACGGCCACCTGCTGGAGCGTCTGGTCTCCGCCATCGGCGCGGAGCTCACGGACTGCTGTGTCGCGGGCGCGCTCGCCGGTCCCGCCGGCGCCGTTCCGGTGGTGCGGACCGTGCCCTGCGGCGCCGAGCCCGCGCTGGCCGGTGCGCTGCTCGACTCGGTGGTCACGGCGCTGCACGGGCCGGGCGCCGATCCGCCGGTCGAGTCCCGCGTCGTGCCGGTCCTCGTGCGGGGCGCGGTCGTCGGCGCGCTCGGCGTGCTGCGGCCCGGCGGCGGCCCGGTCCCGCTCGCCGACGGGGCGTTCGTCGAGGCGGCGGCCACCGTCGCGGGCGGGGTGATCGAGCACAGCCACGCGTTCGCCGCGACCCTCGAACTGCTGGAGGACGCCCGCCGGCAAGGGGATCTGCTGGACGCGATCTCCGACGCGATCGTCTCCTGCGACGCCGACGGTGTGATCGTGAGCTGGAACTCCGGCGCCGAACGCCTCTACGGGTACTCCTCCGGCGACGCGGTCGGCTGCGACCTGCTCGCCCTGGTCGCCACCGCGTGCGTCACCGACGGCGTCGAGACCGGCGCGGCGCAGATGCTGCAGGACGTGGCGGTCACCGGCCGGTGGGAGGGCGAGCTGCGCGAACGGCGCTCCGACGCGGCGCCGCTGACGGTGCTGTCGTCCGTCTCCGCGCTGCACGCTACCGCCGACGGCGCGCCCGCCGGGTACGTGTTCGTCAACCGCGACGTCACCGAGCAGCGCCGGCAGGAGCACGAGGCGGCGCACGACGTGCTGACCGGCCTGCCCAACCGGCGGCGGCTGGTCGGCCGCATCCGTGACGCCGGCGAGCGGGTCCGCCGCGGCGGCGGCCCGATGGCGGTGCTCTTCCTGGACCTCAACGGGTTCAAGCCGGTCAACGACCGGCACGGCCACGCCGTCGGCGACGAGCTGCTGATCCGCATCGCCGGGCGGCTGGCCGGCACGGTGCGCAGCACCGACTTCGTGGCCCGCCTCGGCGGCGACGAGTTCGTGGTGGTGCTGGAGCAGTTCGGTGCGGTGGAGCGGGTGATGCCGGTGCTGCAGCGGATCCTGCACGCGGTCGAGGAGCCCATGCAGCTGTCCACGGCGACGGTGACGGTCTCCACCAGCATCGGGGTCGCCCTCGCCGGAGACACCGGCGCCCCCGCCGAGCTCGTGGTCGACCCCGAGCAGCTCGTGAAAGCGGCGGACGAGGCGATGTACCGGGCGAAGCGCCTCCCCGGGCACGTCGCCTTCGCCGACCCGGACCTCGACCGCCGCTGGCCCGGCTCCTGAGCGGCGGCCCAGGCCTGCCCGGTCTCAGCCGCCGCACCAGGCGCGGACCTTCTCGCCGGACAGCGCCACGAGCAGCACGAAGTTCACCGCGAGGCCGAGCACGGTCGCCGGTGACCCGCCGTTGAGCAGCCCGACCAGGCCGGCGAGGATACTGAGCACGCAGACGGCGCGGGCGGCGTTACGGGACCAGCCGGCGCCGGCCAGGACCCCGGCGCCGCTGGCGACCTCGATCGCCGAGACCAGCACGGCCGTGGCGGTGACCGCCACCACCGCGCCCTCCTCGCCGTGCGACGTCAGGTCCTCCAGCAGGATCGCGCTGATGAGCACGCCCAGCCCGCCGAGCACGATCAGGGCCAGCCCCACCCACCAGATCATCGCCGATCGGGCCGGCCGGACCGCGGCCCGGCGGGCCCGGTCGAGCAGGCGCCGGTCGGCCGGGGTCAGTTCGTCGTCGTGTCCGCTCATCGCAGCGGTACCTCTTCCGGCGATTATCTATATTGACTAGACAATATCGTCCCGAGGTGGCGTCCCGCCGTCAAGACATCGACGGTGCCAACGCTCGTCGCCGTGCGGGGCCGCGGCGTCCCGTCAGCCGTTTCTGAGGTCACGCACCAGCCGGCGGTACATGGGCCGCAGCTCGACGTCGGTCGCCGCGGACTCCTCAGGGTCGGCCGGCAGCGCCGCCGGGGCCTCGGCGAGCACCTCGATGCGGCGGCCGAGCGGCGGGTCGACGGCGAACGGAGACGCCGTGCGGGCCACGTCGGCGTCGCACCGCTCGGCCATCGCCGACGCGTTCTTCGCCACCACACCGGCGGCAAGGACGGGCCAGCCGGCGACCACCGCCTCGGGCTCGTCGCGGCGCACCACACCCGCGTGGTCTCCGGCGCGGGCGTCGCGGCGAAGGACCGTCACGATCGACTCGGCGAGCAGCCGCGTGGCGAGCACCGCCCGGACCTGCGCGGCGCCGGCGACCGCGGATGCCCGGGCGTCCGACGCCAGGGCCGCCCGGAACGACTCGGGCTGCAGCAGCGTCAGGTAGCCGAGGCGCACCAGCCCGAAGGCGCCCTGCAGCAGTGCCGTGAACGGGCGCACGAGGTCCTCGGCGAGGTTGGTGTAGGCCTGGTCCTTGCCGATCGGCTGGCCGGGGTTCGCCGCGATGGCCTTGACGACGTCGCCGTCGCGCCCGTCGTGCAGCCGCTTGTCGCCGCCCGGTTCGAACATGGCGACCAGGGTCGCGAGGCTGCGCTCCACGGTGCCGGTGAGCGGTGCGCGGCTCGGGTCGCCGGCGCCGAACCGGGCGAGTTCGAGGGCCACCAGCGCGGTCCGCTGCGCCGGGTCGAGCACCGCCCAGAGCGGTGCGCCGATGCGCAGGTACCGGCGCCGCAGGAGCCCGGCGACACCGGAGTCCGCGGAGAACCGGCCGTCGAGCACGATGACGTGCGGCCGGGGTACGCCGAGCGCGGCGGCCACCCGGTCCGTCATCGCGTGCAGCGCGGGCATTTCGGCGCGGCGGGCGGGGACGGCGTCGCGCGGCAGGCCGGCCGGACGGGGCAGGGTCAGCACGCCGAAGGCGAGCAGCACGCCGCCGGGCAGCAGCGCGATGCCGGGAAACCGCAAGGTGCACAGCCAGGCGCCGGTCAGCAGGGTCGCGAAGCCGGTCACCTGCACGACGGCGGCGACGGTGGCGGTGGCGACGCGGCGCAGGCGGCTCGGTGCGGGTCCGGCCCTGACCCGCCTGGCGGCAAGGCGGTGCAACCGCACATCGAGCCATCGCCAGCCGATGATGCCGTCCCGTTGCTCCGTCATGCATGCACCATGCACTCCCCGGGGCCGCGAGCGCCATTCGGTTGCCGCAACCGATCGGTTGCGATAGGGTCGATGACGCAACCGAATGGTTGCCATCGATGAGATACGGAGGCGTCATGGCCGCGTGGCAGTATGTGGTGCTGGCCGGGCTGGGCGCCTTCCATGGCCTCAACCCGGGCATGGGCTGGCTGCTCGCGCTGGCCGGCGGTGTCCGCGAGCGGCGCCGCACCGCGATCGCGGCCACCCTCGGCCCGATCGCGCTCGGGCACGCCGCGTCGGTGTTCGTGATCGCGACCCTGGTCGTGGGGCTGATGTCGGTGACCACGGCACGCGCCGTCGCGACCGGCGGCGGCCTCGTGCTGACCGCGTTCGGCATCTGGCGCCTGCGCGCCGCGGGGCAGCACCCCTGGACCCAGATGCGCCCCGCGGGCCGCCACGTGGTCGCGTGGTCGTTCCTGATGTCGTCCGCGCATGGCGCAGGGCTGATCCTGTTGCCGGTGATCGCGGCGGTACCGGCGGCGAACGCTTCCCATCACGGCCATGGTGTGGTCGGCGACGGTGAACGGGCCACGGCGCTGACCGGCCTGCTGGCCACGACGGTGCACACGGTCGCGATGGTCGGAGTAGCCGGTGTGGTCGCGCTCGTCGCCTACGAGCTGCTGTCGATCCGGGGCGTGCTGCGCAGTGCCCGCATCGACGTGGAGCGGGTGTGGTCGTTCGCGCTCATCGGCTCCGGCCTGGCGACGCTGACCTTCACCTTCTGGCCGTGGTGATGGTTATGGTGAGCCTTCCGGCTGTGGTGAGCCTTCCGGCTGTGGTGAGCCTTCCGGCTGTGGTGGGGCTTCCGGTTAGGGTGGAGCGCTACGCAGCCGCCACAGGAGCCGACCATGCCGATGCCGAACCCGACGACGCTCGATGCCGCCTGATCCCGAGGAGGCGGCGGTCGCCGTGTTCGCGGCCCTCGCCGACCCGAACCGCCGCGCGATCCTCGCCTCGCTCGCCCAGCACGGCCCGAGCACCGCGACGGACCTGTCCGGCCGGCTGTCGATCACCCGGCAGGGCGTCGCCAAGCATCTCGCGCTGCTCGCCGACGCCGGCCTGGTCACCAGCGACGCCGGCGGCGGCCGGCGGGTGCTCTTCCGGCACCGCACCGAGCCGATCAAGGTCGCGCAGTCCTACCTGGCCGCCCTCGCCGCCGACTGGGACGACCGCTTCACCCGGCTGTCGGCGTTCCTGACCGAACCTCCGCGGTGACCACGACCGTGGTGTAGTGCGCGGCGAAGCTGCCGCCCAGGGCGTCGACGGCGGCACCGACGCCGTCGAGGACCCGCGCCAGCTGTTCCGGCGGCAGCTGGGTGTTCCCGCCGAACGTGGGCAACTGATCGAGCCACTGGTCCCGGGTGTAGGTCACGTCCCAGTCGAACCGCCACTGCTCGGGCTCGCCGAACCCGCCCGCCGCCCCGATGCCGTCGGCGGCCGTGGCGCACATCGTCAGGTAGCCGTCCAGCGCCGCCGCCGCCGAGCCGAAGCCCGCGGCCGCGAGGGAGTCCGGCAGGATCCGCCGGTACACGACGGCGAACGCCTCAGCCGCCTCGGGCTGCGCCTGGAACGCGTTCCAGAACACCGCGAGCCGCCCGCCGGGCCGCAGCACCCGGGCCGCCGCGGCCGCACCGGCGCGAGGGTCCACCCAGTGCCACGCCTGGCCCGCGACGACGGCGTCGAACCGCCGGCCGGCGGGGTCCCACGCCTCGAACGTCGACACCTCGACCTCGAGGCCACCCCGGCGGGCGAAGGCGGCCATGCGCGCGTCCGGCTCGACCCCCAGGACTGTGCAGCCGGCCGCCGCGAACTGCCGGGCGGCGATCCCGGTGCCGGCCCCGACGTCCAGCACGTCGGTGCCGGGGCTCGCGCCGACGATCCGGTCTACCATCGCCTCGGGGTAGCTGGGCCTGGTCCTGTCGTACCGTTCGGCGTCCACGCCGAAGGACTCCGCCACCTGACGGTGCCGGTGCGGCTCGATAGTGGGCATGCGCCCACGCTAGTGGGCACGTGCCCACTCGTCAACGCACGCACGGGAAGGACGGGACGCAGTGCCGACAGGGGTCGCCATCCGCGACGTCCGCGAGCAGCTGTTCGGCGCCGCCGAGCGGGTCCTGCTGCGGGACGGCCCGAACGCGCTGACCAGCCGCGCGGTCACCACCGAGGCGGGCTGCGCCAAGGGCGTGCTGCACAAGCACTTCGCCGACTTCGACGCGTTCCTCGCCGAGTTCGTGCTGGACCGCATCGCCCGGCTCGACGAGCGGACCGCCGCCCTGCGCGACGCCGCCGGCACCGGCACCGTCGCGGACAACCTGACCGCCGCGGTGACCGCCCTGTTCTCCTCGGCCGCCCTCGCGCTCGTCGGCCTCATCACCGCCCGCGACGAACTGCGCGCCCGCCTGCGCCGCGACCTGCCCGCCGGCGTACCGGTCCTGACCGAGGCCGCCGAGCTGATCGCCGCGTACCTCGCCGCCGAGCGGGACCTGGGCCGCATCACCCCCGGCGCCGACGTCGACACCCTCGCCGCGATGCTCATCGGCACGACCCACCTGCGCTACGCCGGCCGCGGCGACACCCCACCCGAGCCCGACACCGTCCGCCGGATCGTCACCGCCGTCCTCACCACCGCCGACCGCCTACCCACGTGACCCCCGCACCGGGTCCGGCACCTGCGCGGCTGAAAGCACCGCAGCGGCACCCGGGTGGCACCCGCGGCGCAACTCCTGGTCGGGACCCTTCAGGTTCCAGCACATCTCCAGGAGGCATCTTGTCGCGACGTCATCGCCAGGCCATGGGTCTGATCGCCACCGTGGTGGCCGCCGGGCAGGTCATGACGCCCGGGAACGCGTGGGCGGGCGGCACCGCGGCGCCGTCGGTCGCGGTGTCCGCGGTCGGGACCGTCGCGTCGGTGCGGACGGCGGACTCGACGATCGTCGTGAACCGGGCCTACAAGTTCCGTGACAGCCGGCCCAAGACGGTCAGGTTCGCCGTGACCTCGGGCACCGCCGTCGTCGTCAACGGTGCCGCGGCGGGGCTCGGCACCGTGCGCGCCGGCATGCAGGTCACCGTCACCGGGTCGCAGACCAGCAGCACGACCGTCGCCACCAAGGTCGTGGCCCGGAGGTGACGGGTCGCCGGTAATGTCCGACGTTCTTCTTCAGGGCGCCGCCGCGGCGCCGATGGGTCTCCTGACGGGCGTGCGCGCGAGCACGCGGTTGCCCGGAAGGGGAAATGCTGTGAGCGTTGAGGCAGCAGCGCGGGGGCGCGGCGACGCCACCGCCGACGACGCGACGCGTTATCTGACGTTCACGTTGAACGGCGAGTCCTACGCGCTGGACATCTTCCACATCACCGAGATCCTCGAGTACCGCAACCTCACCGTGGTGCCCATGACGCCGGACTTCGTCCGTGGCGTCATCAACCTGCGCGGCCGGGCGGTGCCGGTCATCGACCTCGCGATCCGGTTCGCCAAGGGTGCCACCAGCATCGCCAGGCGCACCAGCATCATCATCGTGCACATCCGCGGGATGCCCGGCTCCGGCGACGCCGGCGCGGCGGACGGTCGCGGGGCCGGCCAGGACATCGGCATCCTGGTCGACGCGGTCAGCAAGGTGGAGGCGTTCACGGCCGAGGACATCGAGCCGGCCCCGTCGTTCGGCGCCGGCATCCGGGCCGACTTCATCAGCGGGATGGCGAAGCGGGACAACGACTTCATCATCGTGCTCGACATCGACCACGTCCTGTCGCTGAGCGACATGGCCGATCTGGCGACGGCGATCCCGGAAGAGTCATGACGCCGTCACTGCTCGGGCCGACGGAGATCACGACGAGCGAGTTCCAGGCCATCAGCGAGTTCCTGCACCAGCGCACCGGCATCCGGCTCGCGCCGGGCAAGGAGACGCTGGTGATGGGGCGGCTGGACAAGCGGCTGCGGAAGCTCGGGCTGCGCAGCTACACGGAGTACCTGCAGGTGCTCCGCTCGCCGCAGCACGCGGCGGAGACCCGCCAGGCGATCGACCTGCTGACCACGAACGAGACGTTCTTCTTCCGCGAGCCGCTGCACTTCGAGTTCCTCGGGCAGGTCATCGCGCCGGCACACCGGGCCGACCGGCCGTTCCGGCTCTGGAGCGCGGCGAGTTCCAGCGGTGAGGAGGCGTACAGCGCCGCGATGGTGCTCGCCGACACGCTGCCGAACGTGCCGTGGGAGGTCGTCGGCACGGACATCTCGTCGCGGGTGGTCGCCGGGGCCGAGGCCGGTCTCTACCCGATCTCGGCGGCGGAGAAGATCCCGACGCCGCTGCTGCGCCGGTACTGCCGCAAGGGCCGGGCCGAGTACGAGGGCCTGATGGCCATCGACCGGGCGCTGCGGGCCAGGACGACGTTCCTCGGCGCGAACCTCCTCGAGGACCTGAGCCGGCTTGGCAGGTTCGACGTGATCATGCTGCGCAACGTGATGATCTACTTCGAGACCGCCACGAAGGCGGAGGTGGTCGGCCGGTTGCAGGAGATGCTGCATCCCGGCGGCTACCTCATCGTCAGCCTGTCCGAGACGCTCAACGGGATCCCGTCGCGGCTGCGGACCGTGCAGCCGTCGATCTACCGGCTTCCAGGAGCCGATCTTGGCTAGCGGGCCCGACGTGTTCCTGAACCCGGGCGACTTCCACTTCGCCGCGGCCGGTACCCGGATCCGTACCGTCCTGGGCTCGTGCGTGGCGATCACGCTGTGGCACCCGCGGCTGCGGGTCGGCGGCATGTGCCACTACCTGCTGGCGCACCGCCCCGCGCCGACGGCGGACCTGCCGGGGCTCAGCGGCCGGTACGCCGACGAGGCGGTGCAGCTGTTCCTGGGCGAGATGGACCGCAACGGCACCCGCCCCACGGAGTACGAGGCGAAGATGTTCGGCGGCGGCGACCAGTTCCCCGGCAGCTCCCCCGGGCCGGCGCCGCACGTGCCGAAGGACAACATCGCGATCGGCATGCGGCTGCTGCGCCGGCACGGGTTCCACCTCACCGCGAAGCACCTGGGCGGGACGGGGTCCCGGCAGCTGGTCTTCGACCTGGACACCGGCGACGTCTGGCTGCAGCACAACGAACGCCACACCGCGCAGGCAAGCTCATGACCGGCAAGGGGATCGGGGTCGTCATCGTCGACGACTCGGCGGTCGTGCGGCAGGTCCTGTCGCGGCGGCTGGCGGAGAGCGCCGGCATCGAGGTGCTCGGCTCCGCCTCCGATCCGATCTTCGCCATGACGCTGATGAACCGCAGCTGGCCCGACGTGGTCGTGCTGGACATCGAGATGCCCCGGATGGACGGCATCACGTTCCTCAAGAAGATCATGGCGATCCGGCCGACGCCGGTGGTCATCTGCTCGACGCTGAGCCAGCGGGGCGCCCGGGCCACGATGGACGCGTTCGCGGCGGGCGCGGCGGGCGTCGTACCGAAGCCGACAACGGGACTCAAGCAGTTCATGACCGACGACAGCGGCGACATCGTGGCCGCGGTCAGGGCGGCCGCGGCGGGCAAGGTCGCGCGGCTGAACCGGACCGCCCCCGCGACACCGGCGGCAGCGGCGTCGCGCCCCGCGCCGGTCGCGGCCGCCGCCGGGACCGACCGGGTCATCGCGATCGGCACGTCGACCGGCGGCACCCAGGCCCTGGAGACGGTGCTGACAGCGCTGCCGCGCAGCAGCCCGGGCATCGTGATCGTCCAGCACATGCCGGAGAAGTTCACGGCCGCGTTCGCCGAACGCATGGACATGCTCTCGGCGATCGAGGTCCGGGAGGCCGCCGACGGGGACCCGGTGCAGGAAGGGCTGGCGCTCGTCGCGCCCGGCGGCCGGCACATGCAGCTGCTGACCGACGGCGCCCGGTTCCGGGTCAAGGTGAGCGACGGTCCCCCGGTCAACCGGCACCGGCCCTCCGTCGACGTGCTGTTCCGGTCGGTCGCGCGGGTCGCGGGCCGCCGCGCGCTCGGCGTCATCATGACCGGGATGGGCGACGACGGCGCCCGCGGCCTGCTGGAGATGCGCACCGCCGGCGCGCTCACGGTCGCGCAGGACGAGGCGACCTGCGTCGTGCACGGTATGCCGAAGGAAGCGGTCCGGCTGGGTGCCGTCGACCGGGAAGTGCCGCTGACCGCCATCGCTGAGGTGATCCGTTCCCATGGTTGAGTTCCTGATCGCTGTCGTCGCCCTCGCCGCCGGACTGGGAGCCGGATACTTCTCCGGCACCAGGCGGAACAGCCGGCCCCCGGACCAGGAGACCGGTTCGGCCGACTACGAGCGCAGCGTCACCGACTTCACCGCCACGGTCGCGCCGGTCTGGTCGAGCCAGATCGAGTCGTCCCGGGTACAGATGGAGACCGCCGTCGCCGCGGTCACCACCGAGTTCAGCCAGATCGTCGACAACCTCGACGCCGTGCTCGCCTCCTCCAGCGCGGTGCTGGAGGACAGCCAGGGCGGCGGCTCGTTCGACCGTGGCCGGCAGCGCCTCGGCAACGTGGTCGGCACCCTCGACGACGCCCTGAGCTCCAAGCGCGAGGCGCTGCGGGACCTGGAGACGCTGCTCGGCCTCAACGGCGACCTCAAGCAGATGACCGCGGAGGTGGCCCAGATCGCGGCGCAGACCAACCTCCTCGCCCTCAACGCGTCGATCGAGGCCGCCCGGGCCGGTGAGGCCGGCGCCGGGTTCGGCATCGTGGCCCTGGAGGTGCGGCAGCTGGCGGAGCGCTCGTTCCAGACCAGCGAGAAGATGGCGGCCCGGGTCGAGGGCATCGCGAGCGCGATCGCCGGCGCCCTGACCAAGGCCGAGGGCGACACCGAGCGGGAGGGTGCCGCGGTCGCCCGCGCCAACACCGAGGTGACCGAGGTCCTGGACGACCTCGGCGCCGTGTTCTCCGGGCTGCGGGAATCCTCGGACCGTCTCGAACAGGCCGCCGTCGGCATCCGCTCGGGGGTCTCGGAGGCCATCGTCAACCTGCAGTTCCAGGACCGGATCGGCCAGGTCCTGGAGCACCTGCGGCAGAACATCGACCGGATGCCCGCCGTCGTGGCCGAGTCCCGGCCGCTGGACGCGCGGCGGCTGCTCGCCGAGCTCGAGGCCACGTACACCATGCACCAGGAGCGGGAGGCGCACCACACCGGCGCCAGAACCGCCGCCGCCGTTCCCGAATCAGAGATCACGTTCTTCTAGGAGGGCACTCATGTCGAAGACCATTCTGATCGTCGACGATTCGGCGTCGGTACGGCAGGTCGTCTCCATCGCGCTGCGCGGCGCGGGCTACGAGGTGGTGACCGCGGCCGACGGCCAGGACGCGCTGAAGCAGCTGGACGGCAAACGGATCCATCTGATCATCTCGGACGTGAACATGCCGAACATGGACGGGATCACGCTCGTCGGCGAGGTCAAGAAGCTGCCGTCGTACAAGTTCACCCCGATCATCATGCTCACGACCGAGTCGCAGGAGGACAAGAAGCGCCAGGCACAGGCCGCCGGCGCCAAGGCCTGGGTCACCAAGCCGTTCCAGCCCGCGCAGATGCTCGCGGCCGTGTCGAAGCTGATCATGCCGTGACGGTTCCTCTGGAGCTCGACGGCGAGCTGACGATCGCCGTAGCGGCCGAGCAGCAGGCGCGGCTGCGGGCGTTCCTGCAGCAGGCCGCCGGCGCATTCGAGATCGACCTGTCGGGCGTGACCGAACTGGACACCGCCGGCCTGCAGCTGCTGCTCGCCGCCCGCCGCGAGGCGGCACAACGGGGCGCCGCGCTGACGTTCCTTTCGCCGAGCCGGGCCGTCCACGACGTCTTCGTCACCGCCCACCTCGCCCTTGAGCTGGACGGGGTGTCGCGGTGACCGACGACGATCTCAACGACGCGCTCGACACGTTCATCACCGAGGCGCGGGAGCTGCTGCAGGACTTCGAGGAGGGGCTGCTCGGCCTCGAGGACGAGCCGGCCGCCCAGGACACCGTCAACGCCCTGTTCCGCACCATGCACACCCTCAAGGGCTCGGCGGGCCTGTTCGGCCTGCACCACCTGGTGGCGTTCACCCATGTGGTCGAGACGGTGCTGGACTCGGTACGGGAGGGCGAGCTGGCAGTCTCTGCCGAGCTGGTCAGCGCGCTGCTGCCGTGCGGCGACCACGTCTCGTCCATGGTCGAGGGGGTCGCCGCCGGCCGGCTCGACGCGACCACCGGCGAGACCGTCGACGGCGACCGGCTCCTCGCCGCCCTCCAGCCGTTCCTGACCGTCTCGCCCCCGCCCTCGGTTGACGCACCGGCGGACGAGTCGCTGCGCACGTGGCGGCTGACCCTGCGGTTCGGCCCCGACAGCCTGCGCAACGGCATGGACCCGCTGTCGTTCCTGCGGTACCTGGCCACCATGGGCGTCCTCGAACGGGTCACGACCCTCACCGACGCGCTGCCGGACCTCGACCAGCTGGACCCGGAGACCTGCTACCTCGGCTTCGAGGTCGACTTCGTCAGCGCCGCAGCGAAGGCCGACATCGAAGACGTCTTCGACTTCGTCCGCGAGGACAGCCAGATCAGCATCGTGCCCGCCGACAACCAGGCCGCCGACTACGTCAAAGTCATCGAAGGACTGCCCGACCAGGACCGCCTCGGCGAGCTGCTGGTCCGCAGCGGCGCGGCCACCGACCTGGAGATCGCCCGGGCCCTGCGGATCCAGCAGGAACGCAACCGCACCGGTGACTCCCTGCCCCAGCTCGGCGAGATCCTCATCGAGACGCAGACGGTGCCGAAGCCCGTCGTCGACGCGGCCCTGGGCAGGCAGCGCAAGACCGCCGACAGCCGCTCGCAAGAGACCCAGACGATCCGCGTGTACGCCAACCGCCTCGACAAACTCATCGACCTGGTCGGCGAGCTCGTCATCGCCCAGTCGAGCGTCGGCATCCACGGCCGGGACGACGAGGGCTATGACGAGGCACAGGGCGAGGTCATGCGCCTCGTCGAGGAGGTGCGTCACAGCGCGCTGTCGCTGCGCATGGTGCCGATCGGCACCACCCTGCGCCGGTTCGAACGAGTGGTCCGCGACGTCTGCGTCGACCTCGGCAAGGACGTCGACCTGGTCATCACCGGCGGCGAGGCGGAGATGGACAAGGCCCTCGTCGAGCGCATCGGCGACCCGCTGCTCCACCTGGTCCGCAACGCCCTGGACCACGGCGTCGAACCCCGCGCCGACCGCGAACGCCAGGGCAAGCCCGTCCGCGGCAAACTGCGGCTCAACGCCTTCCACGACGCCGGCTCGATCGTGATCGAGGTCGCCGACGACGGCCACGGCCTCAACCGCGACCGCATCCTGGCCAAGGCCACCGAGCGCGGCATGATCCAACCCGGCGCCGTCATGACCGACCACGAGGTGTACGACCTGATCTTCGAGCCCGGCTTCTCAACGGTCGAGACGGTCTCGAACCTCTCCGGCCGCGGCGTCGGTATGGACGTGGTCCGCCGCAACATCGCCGAACTGCGCGGCACCATCGAGGTCGACACCGCGCCCGGGGCCGGCACGACGTTCCGGATCCGGCTGCCACTGACTCTCGCCATCATCGACGGCTTCCTCGTCGGCGTCGGCCCGTCAGCCTTCATCGTCCCCCTCGACCGCGTCACCGAGTGCGTCGAACTTCCACCGAACGCCGCGGACCGCGACTGCATGTACCTGCGCGGCGAGGTCCTGCCGTTCATCCGGCTCCGCACGATCTTCGACATCGCCGGCCAGCCACCCCGCCGCCAGAACGTCGTCGTCATCGAACAGTCCGGCCAACGCGCGGGCCTGGTCGTGGACACCCTCCTCGGCCAGTTCCAGACGGTCATCAAACCCCTGGGCGTGCTGTTCAGCGAGGCCCGGTGCATCAGCGGCTCGACCATTCTGGGCAACGGCGAGGTCGCCCTGATCCTGGACGTCGGCCCCCTGGTCGCGGAGAACATCAGCCGCGAACAGGTCCTCGCCTGACCCCGAGCCGTTCGATCGAACTCGTCCCGTCGCCGCCCGGCACGCCTTGGAGCAAAGGTGTTCCGCGAGCCGTATCGACCTTGCCGCCGGTCATGTGAAGCTTGCCGGCATGACGGGATCGAACCCTGCCGAGTTCGACTGGAGCAGCCTGCCTCCGATGACCTCCTTCAACGACGAGGCACAGAGCTTCTTCGGACTCTCACTTACGCTGGAGTCCGATCCGATGGAGGACCCAGCTCGGGACTATCCGCTGTTGCCAAGGCTGACCATCACAGTGGCGCCGTAACGCAGCCCTGGTTAACAGGTTTGCCAGCTCAGGACGGTGTGCCTGAGCTGGCGGAACCACAACTACGAAATTGTTCCGAAGGGGCTTTCAGATGTCAGACGAGGCCGCCCATCAGTGGGTCGCTGATGGATTCCTGGCCGTCCTCGAGGTGGCCGGCGTACCAGGCGCCGAATCCCGGGTCGGACGCGGCGGTGACGGTCAGCTCGTACCAGCCGCGGCTCTTCGCGGTCGACCACTCCACCGACTTCGTCTCGCCCGCCCGCAGCGTGACCTTCGTGCGCCGGTTGCCGTACCGGTCGGCGACCGTCAGCTCGAGCCGTGACGGGCCCCGGTTCGCCAGCCGGAGCGACACCTCGTGCCGCCGCTCGTCGTAGCTCGCTCGGATCGTCAGTTGCTGCTGGATGCCGCCGGCCGCGCCCTTGTGACGGCGGAAGAAGCCGTTCGGTCCGTGGACCGACAGGTCGTGCGCGCCGGCGGTGAGGGGCCACTCGTCGGTGAGGCGACGGCCCGGTTCGACGGTGTAGCCGCGCGGTTCCTGCGCCGGGTCGGCGGAGCGGACGTGGAAGTAGCCGGTCGCGGCGCCCTCGTTGCGGAACTCGAAGCTGAATGCGGCGCCGGTGGCGTGGCCGTCGGCGTGCAGGGTGTAGGGCAGTGCGCGGGCCGGCCGCACGCCGCGCTCCTGCTTGGGCAGTCGCGGGTCGGCGGGCGGGACCGGGACCTGGTCCGGCTGGCGGGTGAGGTCGTCGGGCTTGAAGCTGTCGGTGTCCGGCAGGTCGACGCGGCGCGAGGAGTTGGGCGTCTTGAAGTCGAATGCTGAGGTCAGGTCGCCGACCACGGCGCGGCGCCACGGCGTGATGTTCGATTCGACCAGGTCCCGGCGGCCCCGGGCGAAGCGCGCCTCGAGGAAGCGGATCAGCGACGTGTGGTCGAACAGCTGCGAGTTGACGTAGCCGCCGCGGGTCCATGGCGACACGATGACCATCGGCACGCGGATGCCCAGCCCGTACGGGCCGGCCGGGTGGCCGGCGTCGCCGGGGAAGATCTCGTTGGTGACCGGGACCGTCGACAGGCCCTGGGCGCGGGTCGCCGGCGGCGTGGGCGGGACGAGGTGGTCGAAGAAGCCGCCCTCCTCGTCGTAGGTGATGAACAGCGCCATCTTGCTCCAGACCGCCGGGTTGGAGGCGAGGATGTCGATGACCTTCGAGGTGTACCAGGTGCCGTAGCCGGGCTCCCAGTTCGGGTGCTCGGTGTACGCCTCGGGTGCCACGATCCAGGACACCGCGGGGAGCTTGCCCGCCCGCACGTCGGCGGCGAAGTCGGTCAGCAGGGCGTCGGGGCTGCGGCCCGCCTTGTTGACCTCGGTGCCCACCTTGGCCTTCGCCAGCGGGGTGCCGGGCGCGGCGTTCTGGTACTGGTGGAAGTACAGCAGCGAGTTGTCGCCGTAGTTGCCGATGAACGGGTCGTTGGTCCAGCCCCAGAAGCCCTCGGCGGTGAGCCCGAGGCCGACGTCCTGGTAGACCTTCCACGGGATGCCGGCCCGGTCGAGCCGCTCCGGGTAGGTGGACCAGTCGTAGCCGGCCTCGGCGTTGGTGATGACCGGGCCGCCGGCCTTGCCGTCGTTGCCGACCCAGCCGGACCACATGTGGTAGCGGTTGGGGTCGGTCGGGCCGAGCAGCGAGCAGTGGTAGTTGTCGCAGACGGTGAACGCGTCCGCGAGCGCGTGGTGGTAGGCCAGGTCGGCGCGGGTGTGGTGGGTCATCGTGGTGACGCCCTTGTTCGGCACCCACTGGTCGTGCCGGCCGCCGTTCCAGGCTGCGTGCGTGTCGTTCCAGCCGTGCGGCGGGTCGGGCAGGAAGGTCTGCCCGAGGTCGCGCACCGGCGGGCGGAAGGGCAGCAGCTCGCCGTCGCCGTCCGGCTGGTGCCACACGGGCTTGCCGTTGGGCAGCGTCGCCGGGTGCGGGTCGGCGAAGCCACGCACGCCGCGCATGGTGCCGAAGTAGTGGTCGAAGGAGCGGTTCTCCTGCATGAGGATCACGATGTGCTCGACGTCCTCGATCGAGCCGGTGCGGTTGTGCGCCGGGATCGTCAACGCCCGCTCGAAGGGCAGCGGCACGGCGGCCGCGGCCGCCAGCTGGAGGAAGGTGCGCCGGTCGACATTCGCCATGAGGCCGGACGGTAGGCCCGGCAGGTGGCCGCCACGTGTACGTGAATCGATGTTCAAGGCCGTCCAGGGTGACAGGCGGGCAGCGCCGCAACCGGTTTGCTCCCGACCGGAGGGGTCAGATGTCGGCACCGCGGGCCGATGGCAGGGTCGGCGCTTCGGCTGGCGGAGCCGCCTGACGGTGGGACAGGAGGAACCGTGGCGCTGCGATCATCCCGACTGCTCCGAAGCGGCGCCGTGCTCGGACTCGCCGTCGTCCTGCTCGGCCTGACGGGCGTCAGCGTCGTGGGCACGACCCGGACCCGCGCGTCGGCGAACACCGCCATCGCCGCGACGGCGATCGCCAAGGCGTACGAGCTGGCCGACGACGCCGTGGCCCTGGAGGAGATCGCCGAGCAGCGGTACCGGCTGGAGCCCGGCGAGCAGGCCCACGAGCTGTTCCGCGGGGCGTCCGGCGCGCTCGAGGTGGCGCTGCGGGACATCGAGGTGCACGGCACCGCCGCGGACCGGGACATCGTCGCCAAGGTGCGGGAGTCGCAGGAGATCTACCTCGGCGCGATGGACCGGCTGTTCGCCGCCGTCGACCTCGGCGACACGGCGGCCGCCGCCGGCATCGACAACGGCGTCGTCGACCCGGCCGCCGAGCAGATCGGCGGCCTGGTCCACAGCGCCGCGACGCTCAGCGCGGCCGACGCGGCCCAGGCGATGAGCGAGCTGCACCGCGTCGAGGGCATCGTCTTCACCGCCACGACCGCGACGTTCGGCGCGGGGCTCGCGCTGCTGGTCGTGTTCGCCTTCGTCGCCGGCGGTTACCAGCGCCGGCTGCTGCGCCACGCGGCCGAGCACGAGTACCACGCGTCACACGACGCGCTCACCGGGCTGCCGAACCGGACCCTGTTCACCGACCGCACCACGGAGGCGCTGTGCGACGCCGACGGCCGTGGCCTCGCCGTGCTCCTGCTGGACCTGGACCGGTTCAAGGAGGTCAACGACACCCTCGGGCACCAGTACGGCGACGAACTGCTGCGGCAGGTCGCCACCCGGACCACCGGCGCGCTGCGGACCGGTGACGTGGTCGCGCGGCTGTCCGGCGACGAGTTCGCGGTGCTGCTGCCCGGCGCGTCCGCCGCCGACGCCGCCGGCCTGGCCGCGCGGCTGCAGAGCGAACTGCACCGCAGCTTCGCACTGGACGACGTCGCGGTCGACGTCGAGGTCAGCATCGGCATCGCGGTCGCGCCGGAGCACGCCACGGACACCGACGCGCTGCTGCGCTGCGCCGACATCGCGATGTACACGGCGAAGGACAGCAAGACCGGCGCGACGCTGTACCGGCCGAACATGCACACCGAGGACGGCAACCGGCTGTTGCTGCTCGGCGACCTGCGCCGGGCGCTGGACGTCACGGACCAGCTCACCCTGCACTACCAGCCGAAGATCCGGCTCGACGACGGCCGGCTGTGCGGCGCCGAGGCCCTGGTGCGCTGGGCGCACCCGACCCGCGGGGCGATCCCGCCGGCCGAGTTCATCCCGGTCGCGGAGACCACCGGCCTCATCACCCGGCTCACCCTGTACGTGCTGCGCCTGGCCGTCGCGCAGGCGCGGACCTGGCTCGACGACGGGCTGCCCGTGCCGATCGCGGTCAACCTGTCGCCGCGCTGCCTGCTGGACCCCGACCTGGTCGGGCACGTGACGCGGCTGCTGCACGAGCACGAGCTGCCCGCCGAACTGCTGCGGCTGGAGGTGACCGAGACGGCCGTCATGGCGAACCCGGCCCTGGCCACCGAGACGCTCACCGCGCTGCACCGCCTCGGGGTACGGCTGTCCATCGACGACTACGGCACCGGGTACTCGTCCATGGCGTATCTCAAGAGCCTGCCCGTCGACGAGCTGAAGGTCGACCGCACGTTCGTCATGCACATGGATGCCGACCCCGAGGACGCCGTGCTGGTCCGCGGCGCGATCGAGCTCGGCCACAACCTCGGCATGACGGTCGTCGCCGAGGGCGTGGAGGGCGCCGCCCACGTCGCCGCGCTGCGGGAGCTCGGCTGCGACATCGCCCAGGGCTACCATTACGCCCGGCCGATGCCGCCGGCGGACCTGACCACCTGGTTCAGGACCAGCGGCGCCGCCGCCATGCTGTCCGTCTGAGCGCGGCCCGCGCTCAGCCTGCGGACTTGCCCAGCTGGGCGCGGGTACGGGCGATCTTGCGGTGGCGCAGGCGGAGCAGGAACGGCATCATCGCGCTCTCGACCTTGGTGCCTGTGGTCATCTTCGACACGCCGTCGGTGCGCTCCTCGAAGCGGATCGGCACCTCGATGATGGTCTGCCCCAGCTTCGTGGCCAGGAAGTGCATCTCGACCTGGAAGCTGTAGCCGTTGGACTGGACCCGGTCCAGGCCGATCGCCTGCAGCGCGTCCGCGCGCCAGATCTTGAAGCCGGCGGTCAGGTCCCGGATCCGCACCTGCAGCAGGGTGTGCACGTACAGGTTGGCCCAGCCGCTCAGCATCCGCCGGTAGAGCGGCCACGCGTCGTCGAGCTGGCCGCCGGGCACGTAGCGTGACCCGATCACCACGCCGGCGTGGGTGGACAGCAGCGCGCCGAGCATGCCGGGCAGCGCCTCCGGCGGGTGCGACAGGTCGGCGTCCATCTGCGCCACGTACGTGGCGCCGTCCTCGAGGGCCTTGCCGATGCCGTCGACATACGCCCGGCCGAGGCCCTCCTTGCCCGGGCGGTGCACCACCCGGATGCGTCCGGGGTGCTCGGCGGCCAGCTTCTCCGCCACCTCGCCGGTGCCGTCGGGCGAGTTGTCGTCGGCGATGAGGATCCTCAGCCCCGACAATGGCAGGGCGAACAGGCGCTCGACCAGCCGGGGCAGGTTGCCTGCCTCGTTGTAGGTCGGAACGACCACGGTCAGGGGCTCGTCACACCACGGCGACGGCAGCCGCACTGGCTCGATCATTACGGAAGACCATCCTCGGGTCGCCGGCAGGTTCAGACAAGCAGGGTAGTCGGGCCGGGCTCGCCGCCCGCGCACCGGCCCCTCCCCGGGCGTCGGCGCCGGTCTATGGGCTGGCGGCGAGGAACAGGAACGCGGCGCAGATGGACAGGTGTACGGCGGCCTGCAGCAGCGTGGCCCGGCCAGGCATGACGGTCAGGATACCGACCCCGGCGGTGAGCGTGAGCAGCACGATCTGGGTGGCGCCGAGGCCGAGGATCAGCGGCCCTTCGAGCCAGATCGAGGCGACGGCGATCGAGGGGATGGTCAGCCCGATACTCGCGATCGCGGAGCCCAGGGCGAGGTTGAGGCTGATCTGGACCTGGTCGCGGCGGGCGTTGCGGACGGCCGCGAGGGTCTCCGGCAGCAGGATCAGCACGGCGATGACGACACCGACGAAGGAGTGCGGGAGCCCGACGCGGGCGACGCCGGCCTCGATCGTGCCGGACTCGACCTTGGCCAGGCCGACGACCGAGACCAGCGCGACGATGAGTAGCACGAGGCTGGCGAGGGCCTGCCGCAGGGACGGAAACTTCGTGTGCTCCTCGGCGGGGCCGGTGACGGGCAGGAAATATTCACGGTGCCGCACGTTCTGGACCACCACGAACAGCGCGTAGAGCGTCAACGACGCGGTCGCCGCGAACGCCAGCTGCGGGCCGGTGAACTGCGGCGCCGGCGCGCTGGTGGTGAAGGTCGGCAGGACCATGCTGAGCGTCGCGAGGGTGATGACGGCGGCGAGGGCGGCGCCGGTACCTTCGGAGTTGAACACCGCGACGTGGCTGCGCAGCGCGGTCACCAGCAGCGACAGCCCGGCGATGCCGTTGCAGGTGATCATGACGGCGGCGAAGACGGTGTCCCGCGCGAGGGTCGCCGTGCCGGAGCCGCCGGACACCATGAGCGCGATGATCAGGCCGACCTCGATGACGGTGACCGACACGGCGAGGATGAGCGAGCCGAACGGCTCCCCGACGCGGTGCGCGACGACTTCGGCGTGGTGGACGGCGGCGAGCACCGACCCGGCGAGCAGGGCCACGACGACGACCTCGATCGGGATCGGCAGGTGCCGGCCCCATACCGCGACCAGGACGGCCAGGGCGAGCGGTGGCAGGACGACGGCCGAACGGTTCAGCGATGTGCGCACGGCCCCAACTGACCCGCTGTTGCACGCACGAAACCTGCCTGCCATTGATTCCCGCTCCGCAGGTGGGATCATCGCGCGTCAGGGGGTACTGACTTCCAGGGAGGCACCATGGACGATCTGTCCGCCGGCGTGGCGACCACCACGACCCGGGACGCGCCGCGCAACGGCTTCGACCGGTTCTTCGAAATCAGCGCACGCGGCTCGACGCTGAGCCGGGAGATCCGCGGCGGTCTCGCCACGTTCTTCACGATGGCCTACATCGTGGTGCTCAACCCGCTCATCCTCGGCAGTGGCGTCGACAGCACCGGCGGGAAGCTCGCGATCGCCGCGGTCGCCTCCGCGACGGCCCTCGTCGCGGGGGTGATGACCATCCTCATGGGCGTCGTCGCCCGCTTCCCGCTGGCGCTCGCCGCCGGGCTCGGTGTCAACGCGCTCGTCGCGTTCGAGATCGCACCCCAGATGACCTGGGCCGACGCCATGGGTCTCGTCGTCATCGAGGGTGTGCTCATCGCCGTCCTCGTGCTCACCGGCCTGCGCACGGCCGTGTTCCGCGCCGTACCCACGCAGCTCAAGACCGCCATCGGGGTCGGCATCGGGCTGTTCCTGGCGCTGATCGGCTTCGTCGACGCGGGGTTCGTGCGGCGCGTGCCGGACGCGGCCAACACCACCGTCCCGGTCGGGCTCGGCATCGGCGGCAAGCTGATCAGCTGGCCGGCCCTCGCGTTCGGGGTCGGTCTGCTGCTCACCGTCGTGCTGGTGGTGCGCAAGGTCCGCGGCGCGATCCTCATCGGCATCCTCGCCTCGACGGTGCTCGCGATCATCATCGAGGCGATCGCGAACGCGGGCCCGTCGTTCGTGGACGGCAAGCCGAACCCGAAGGGCTGGAGCCTCAACGTCCCCGTCCTGCCGGACAAGGTCATCGACAAGCCGGACCTGTCCCTCCTCGGGCACTTCAACGTCCTGCACTCGTGGCAGACCGCCGGCGTCCTGATCGTGATCATGTTCGTGTTCACCCTGCTCATCACCGACTTCTTCGACACGATGGGCACGATGGTCGCGGTCGCCCAGGAGGGTGACCTGCTCGACGAGGAGGCCATGCCGCCGCGGACCCGGGAGATCCTGCTGGTCGACTCGATCGCCGCGGCCGCTGGTGGCGCCGCCAGCACGTCGAGCAACACCAGCTACATCGAGAGCGCCTCAGGTGTGGCCGAGGGCGCGCGGACGGGCGTGGCGAGCCTGGTGACCGGCGCGCTGTTCCTGGTGGCGATGTTCTTCGCGCCGCTGGTGACGGTGGTGCCGTTCGAGGCCGCGTCGGTCGCCCTGGTGGTCGTCGGCTTCCTGATGATGACGGCCGTGCGCACCATCGACTGGTCCGACTACGAGATCGCGCTGCCGGCGTTCCTCGCGATCGTGCTCATGCCGTTCACGTATTCGATCTCCAACGGCATCGGCGCCGGCATCATCTCCTACGTGGTGATCAAGGTGGCCGCCGGCAAGCCCCGCGAGGTGCACCCGCTGCTCTACGGCGTGGCCGTGCTGTTCATCGTGTACTTCCTGCGTGGACCCCTGGAACTGCTGTTCTGACCCGCCCGCCGGGCCGGCTGCGCAGACGCTGTGCGCAGCCGGCGCCCGGGGTCGGCTGCGCACATGTCGTGCCGGCCGGTCCTCTCGGCGTGTCACGTCGCCCGCGGCGCGGATCGCACGCATCCGGTGGGGCTGCTACCGGCGTGCCGCCGCGAGCCAGTCGGCGACGAGCGTCACCACCGCCGGGTCGACGTGCTGGGCTGGCTCGTATTCGGCCGGCGTCGACGGGCCGTGCCCGGGGAAGAACAGGTGGTTGCCGGTGTCGTGGACGTGGAAGGTGACGCCGGGACGATGCGCCAGCCCCGACCGCCACCGGGCGAGGTCGTCGGCGACGGTCACCTGGTAGTCGCGGCCGCCCTGGACGAGGAGCATCGGCACGTCCAGGTCCGCCGCGGCGGCGACCGGGTCGTAGTCGCGCAGGTCCAGCCAGTAGGTCGCGGGCAGCCCGAACGGCAGGTCGGCGGCCGGCGTCGCCGGGGTCAGGCCCGGGCTGTCGACCAGCGCGGCCTGCCGGGTGACCGTCTCGACGGCGGCGTCGGACTCCGGGCCGGGCCGCAGGGCGGCGAGGTGCCGCACCACCCGCACGGCCGAGCGTTGCATCGGCTGCGCCTCGCCGGCGAGCAGGACGAGACCGGCGACGGCGGGCTCGGCGGCCGCCACCCGCGGGGCCACCTTGCCGCCCATGCTGTGGCCGAGGACGAAGACCCGGGCGGGGTCCACCGCCGGTTGCCCCCGCAGGAGGTTGACGGCGGCGACCGCGTGCGGCACGTATTCGTCGTGCACCGTGAAGCCGGGCGCCGACACGGCCGGATGGGTGTGGGTGACCTTGTCGAACCGCAGGACCGCCACACCCCGGCTGGCCAGGCCCCAGGCCAGGTCCTTGAGCGGCTTGTTGGCCCCGGTGGTGGCGTCGCGGTCGAACGGCCCGCCGCCGCTGAGCAGCACGACCCCGGGGTGCGGGCCGCGGCCACGCGGCACGCTGACAGTCCCGCCCACGGCGAGCGACCCGGCACCCACGGTGACGTCGTGCTCGGCGAACCGGCGCGCCTTGACGTAGTCCGGCGGGGCCCACGCTGTGCCCGCGGCGGCCGCGAGCCGCAGCCCGTGCAGCAGGCCGGCGTCGTCGACCGACATCACGACGGTGAGGTCACCCCGCTCGCAGGCCACCGGGACGCTGACCCGGACCAGGCCGCCAGGCATGGCCTCGGTCGACGGCGGGCCGACCGTGCGGACCTCGCCCCGCCGGTCGATCTCCACCTGCCAGGCCACCCGGACGGTCTCGGCGGAGACCACCGCGCGCAGCGGCGGCGCGAACAGGGCCTCGAGGGCCTCGAAACGGCCGGCGCACATGAGGCCGACGACGTCCACCTTTCTCATGTTTGCGAACGGTAGCACATGTAAGAATGTTGGAATGGACCCGTTGGAACTGCTGGCGCACCCCGTCCGGCTGCGCGTCGTGCACGCGCTGCGCGGCGGGCGGACGCTCACCACCGCACAGCTGTGCGAGCGGCTCCCGGACGTCTCCAAGGCCACCGTCTATCGCCACATCGACCTGCTGTGCGACGGCGGCGTCCTCGAGGTCGCCGACGAGCGCCGGGTCCGCGGCGCCGTCGAACGCCACTACCGGCTGCGCCCCGACCGGGCCGTCATCGACGCCGGCAGCCTGGAGTCGCTGACACTGGACGACTACCGGCGCAGCTTCGGCGTCGCCATGGCCGCCCTGCTCGCCGAGTTCGACGCCTACCTCGGCCGCGACCACGCCGACCCGGTCGCGGACCTGGTCGGCTACCGGCAGCACGCGCTGTGGCTCAGCCCCGACGAGCTGCTCGAGCTGATCGGCGAGCTGCGCCGGGCCATCCTGCCCCGGCTGGCCAACACCCCGGCGCCGGGGCGGTCGCAGTACCTGCTCAGCCCCATCCACTTCCCGATCGACGAGCCGTTCCAGGCCGCTGGTTAACCTGGGCCCGTGACCGTCGAGTTGATCCTGCTGGGGCGGGTGGCATACCGGGGGCGGGAGATCGTCGGCCCGCGGCAGTGCGGGCTGCTCGCGCTGCTCGCCGGCGACCTGCGCACCGGCTGCGGCACCGCCCGGCTCGTGGACGGCCTGTGGCCCGACGAGCGGCCGGAGCACCCGGCAAAGGCGCTGCAGGTCATCGTGTCGCGGGCCCGGGCACAGGCCGGCGCCGACATCATCGTGCGCACCGCCGTCGGATACCGGCTGGCCGTGCCGGCGGCGCAGGTGGACACGTCCGCCGCCCTGCTGCACGCGGCGGAGGCCGCCGAGCTGTCGCGCGCTGAGAACCACGGTGGCGCCCTGGCGAGTGCCGAGGCGGGGCTCGCGCTGTGGGCGGCGGCCGAGCCCGGTGACCCCGGCCTCGCCGATCCGCTGTCCGCGCTGCGCGCCGAGCTGGAGGAGACACGGCAGTCGCTGCGCACCGCGCGGGCCCTCGCGTTGTCGCGGCTCGGGCGCCACGCCGAGGCCGTCGGGCCGCTCGCCGAGCTGGCCGGGCGGCGCCCCCGCGACGAGGCGGTCCTGCTGGAGCTGCTGCGCTGCGAGGCGGCCACGGCCGGCCCTCCCGCCGCCCTCGCCAGGTACGAGACCTACCGCAAGGTGCTGCGCGACGAGCTCGGCGCCGACCCCGGCCAGGCTTTGCAGGAGGCGCACCGGCAGCTGCTGCGCGACGAGGCGCCGGCCGTGCGCAGCGGCGTACCGCACGATCCGAACCCGCTGCTCGGCCGCGACGACGACATCGCGGCGGTGACGGCGCTGCTCACCACGGCGCGGGTCACGTCGGTGGTCGGCACCGGCGGCCTCGGCAAGACCCGCCTCGCGTATGCGGTGAGCCGGCAGGCGCGGCAGCCGGTCGTGCACCTGGTCGCGCTCGCCGGGGTCGCCGCCGACGCCGACGTCGCACAGGAGGTCGCCGCGTCGCTCGGCGCCACCGGGGACGCCGCCACGGCGGTGACCGCGATCGTCGACGCGCTCGGCGCCGGCCCGGCGCTGCTGGTGCTGGACAACTGCGAGCACGTGGTGGGGGGCGTGGCCGACCTGGTCGGGTCGCTGGTGTCGGCGACCCGGGACCTCCGGGTGCTGACCACCAGCCGCGCGCCGCTCGGGCTGTCGTCGGAGTCGGTGTACCCGCTGCCCGAGCTGCGCCTGGACCCGACGGTGGAGCTGTTCCTGCAGCGGGCGCGGGCGGCCCGGCCGGGCGCCGACCTGCCCGCGGGGCCGGTGCGGGACCTGTGTACCCACCTCGACGGCCTGCCCCTCGCGGTCGAGCTCGCCGCGGCCCGCGTGCGGGTCATGTCGGTGACCGAGATCGCCCGCGGCCTCGACGACCGGTTCGCGCTGCTGCGCGGCGGGGCGCGGGACGCCCCACTGCGGCACCGCACGCTGCACGCCGTCATCGACTGGAGCTGGAACCTCCTGGAACCCTCCGGCCGGGCCGCGATGCGGGCGTTGTCGGTGTTCCCCGGCGGGTTCACCGCCGGCGCCGCCCGGCACGTCCTCGGCGACGGCGACGTCGTGGCGGTGCTCACCCAGCTCGCCGACCAGTCGCTGCTGAAGGTCACCGACACCGGCGCCGGCACCCGGTTCCGGATGCTGGAGACCGTCCGCGAGTTCAGCACCGCGCACCGGGAGCGGGCCGGCGAGACCGGCCGCGCGGTCGACGGGCTGCTGGCGTGGGCCAGGGAGTTCGGCGCCGCCCACGCCGGCTCGGTCTTCGGCGCCGACCTCATCCCGGCGACGGAACGCATCCGCGTGGAGCAGGACAACCTCATGCTGGCCCTGCGGCACGGGCTCGACCGGGCCGACGGCCCGACGGTCGCGGCGGCGGCCGCGGTCCTGGCCGGCCTGTGGTCCGTCGAGGGAAACTTCCTGCGGATGACGGCCCTGACGAAGGACGCCGCCTGGGTCCTGTCGCACACCCGGCCCACCCCTGAGACGGCCGAGGCGACCCACACCGCGGTGCTGCTGTGCGCGATGAACGACATGCTCATGCGGGCAACGCTGCCGAGGCGCCTGCTGGCCACCCTGCGCCGGCTGCCGGTGGTCCCGCCGGGCACGCTGATGGGCGCCGCCGACACGGTCGTGCGGACCCTGATCGAGGACCTGGACGGGCTGCGGGCGCTGTGCGACAGCGACGAGCCGCTGCTGGCCGGGGTGGCCAACGGCGCCGCCAGCTACATCTTCGAGCAGCAGCACGACCTGGAGGCCGCGCTGCAGGCCGCCAGGAGGATGCTCGCCGCGTTCGGCGGCTGGGCGACGCCGTGGATGCGGGCCGTGGCGCACTCCCGCGTCGGCGAGCTGTGCCTGCAGGCCGGCCACGGCGAGGAGGGCGCCGTGCACCTGGCCGAGACCCTCGCGGTGCTGGACGGGCTGCGGCAGCCCGGCGTGTCGTCGAGTGCCTCCCGGGTACGCGGTGCGATGGCCCTTGCGAGCCTGCAACGTGGTGCGCTCGACGAGGCGGAGCACTGGCTGGAACACGCCGGCGAGGGCGACGTCGCCGCCGACATGTACATGTTCGGCACCTCGGTCCGTGCGGAGATCCTGCTCGCCCGCGGCGACGTCGACGGCGGGCTGCAGCTGTGGCGCCAGGTCGCCGACCAGCTCCGGGATCCCGCCGGCGTCCCCCGTGAGCTGCCGGGGTCCCTGGCGTGGGCGATGGAGGTCCAGGCCGCGGCGGTGCTGGCACACGCCCAGCACGGCCGGCTCGACCTGGTCCGGGACATCGCCGGTGACCTGCCGGACCTGCTGTCGCGGCTGCTCGCCGGGCCCGGCGACGGGACCGACGTCGGCGACCCGATCCGTGGGGCGCTGCTGCTCGCCCTCGCCGCCGTCGACCTCGAACGCGGGCGGCGCACCGGCGACGGGCGCGTCACGGCGTCCGCGGCGCGGATGACGGCGCTCGCCGCGTGCTTCCGGTTCATGCGGGAGTTCCAGCCGACGATGCCCGCCGCGTACGCGCAGCTGCTCGCCGAGCTGTCCGCCACCGCCGCCTACGCCGCTGCGGTGGCGGCGTATGCCGGCCTGGACCGCGACGAGCTGCGGGGTGCCGCGTCGGCGGCCCTGCAGGAACGTCGCGGCCTCACCACCGCGGAGACCGGCTGATCGCGGCCCCTTGTTTGTCGCGGTCTTACGGCCGCTTTGTCGCGGGTTACGGTCGGGGCGGGCGGCTGAAGGCCGCGCGGGCCCACAGGTAGCCGGCGAGCGCCAGCCCGACGCACCAGGCGACGGCGACGATGCCGCGCCCGCCGACCGGGGTGTCCATCAGCAGTCCCCGCACCGTGTCGATGATCGGCGTGAAGGGCTCGTTCTGGGCGAACCAGCGCACCGGCCCCGACATCGACTCGGTCGTGGTGAACGCGCTGCTGACGAACGGCAGCACCTGCACGATGAGCAGGAAGCCGGTCGTGCCCTCCACGGTCGGCGACGCCAGCCCGATCGCGACGGCCAGCCAGGTCAGGGCCAGGACGAGCAGCAGCACGACGCCGGCCGCGGCGACCCACCGCACCGGGTCGGTGGTCGGCCGGAACCCCATCGGCAGCGCCACCCCGATGACCAGCGCCATGCTCACGAAGGTGCGGATCGTGGCCGCGAGCACATGACCGGTGAGCACCGAGCTGCGGGCGATCGCCATGGTGCGGAACCGGTCGATGATGCCTTCGGTCATGTCCTTGTTCACGGCCAGGGCGGTGGTCGAGGCGCCGTAGCCGACCGTCACCAGCAGGATCCCCGGCACGATGTAGTCGATGTAGCCGCCGCCGTCGTGGACGATGCCGGCGCCGATCGCGCCGCCGAACACGCCGACGAAGAGCAGCAGCAACAGCACCGGGATCGCGAGGGAGGTGACCATCGAGGCCGGGTACCGCAGCGTGTGCCGCAGGCTGCGGCGCAGCATCGTGGTGGAGTCGGCCACGGTATGGGTGAGCGAGCTCATCGCGCGGTCTCCTTCTCGGTCGCCGGGCCGGTGGTCGGCCCGGTGCTCAGTTCGGTGGTCGGGTCGGTCGTCGGATCGCTGGTCGGGTCGGTCGTCGGGTTGCTGCCGGTCAGGGCGAAGAAGACGTCATCGAGGTCGGGGGTGTGCACGGACAGGTCGGCGACCGTGATCGCGGCCGCGTCGAGCCGGTCGAGCAGCGCCCGCAGCGACCCGACACCACCGTCGCCGGGCACCCGCAGCGCCAGGGTCTCGTCGTCGCGGGCCGCGCCGTCGAAGACCCGGGCGGCCGCGTCGAGCCCGGCGGCGTCGGCGAACCGCAGCCGGATGTGCCCGCCCGGGATCTGCCGCTTCAGCTCGTCCGCGGTGCCGGTCGCGACGATCCTGCCGTGGTCCAGCACGGCGATCCGGTCGGCGAGGGCGTCGGCCTCGTCCAGGTACTGCGTGGTCAGGAAGACCGTGACCCCACCGGCGACGAGCCGGCGGATGATCTGCCACATGGTCCGCCGGCTGCGCGGGTCGAGCCCGGTGGTCGGCTCGTCGAGGAAGATGACGCTGGGGTCGCCGACGAGCGTCATCGCCAGGTCGAGCCGGCGCCGCATGCCGCCGGAGTAGGTCGCAGCGGTCTTCTTCGCCGCGTCGCGCAGGTCGAAGCGTCCCAGCAGGTCCGCGGCCCGGCGCCGGCCCTCGGCCCGGCCGAGGTGGTGCAGGTCCGCCATGAGCAGGAGGTTCTCCTCGCCGGTGAGCAGGCCGTCGACCGCGGAGAACTGACCGGTGACCCCGATCGCCGCCCGCACCGCGCCCGCCTCCCGGTCCAGGTCGTGCCCGGCGACGGACGCCTGCCCA
Organism: Dactylosporangium sp. NPDC049525; assembly: GCF_040676755.1. Taxonomy (NCBI): domain Bacteria; kingdom Bacillati; phylum Actinomycetota; class Actinomycetes; order Micromonosporales; family Micromonosporaceae; genus Dactylosporangium; species Dactylosporangium sp. NPDC049525. The sequence goes on from NZ_JBFAPO010000007.1 coordinate 181,038, forward strand.
CCGTCGGGACGGATCAGCGTGGACAGGATCCGTACCGTGGTCGTCTTGCCCGACCCGTTGGGGCCGAGCAGCGAGAAGACCGTCCCCCGGGGGACGTCCAGATCGATGCCGTCGAGCACCACGTGGTCGCCGAACGACTTGCGCAATCCGGAGCTCGTGATCGCCGACGGGGACGGGGTGGTAGCCACGTCCCTCCTTTCCCGGTCGTCGCTGTGGCGCTGGTACGCCACGACTGCACCGATCGTGCGGCCGCACGGATTCACGGCGGCTTCACCGGGTTTCAGGAGCCTTCCGCCCGATCGGATGACGCGAGGTTCGTGGCGGAAATACTCAGACGTTCGCGGTGCCGGGCCGATGATCAGGGAGCATGATCCAACTCCTGAGGAGGCCCAGGACATGGCAGACGCAACCGGCGAACGACGCCGTTCCGGATTCCGCGACCTGTCCGTCGCCTGGAAACTGGGCAGCCTGGCCGGCGTGGTGTCGGTGCTGCTGCTCACGATCGGGGTGTTCGGGCTGGTCCAGCTCGGCAACGCCCAGGAACGTCTCGACGTGCTGTACAGCAAGAACCTGCGAACCGTCCAGATGGTCGACGACGTCGGCGGCGACTACAAGGACCTCAGGTATCTCATCCGGGAGCTGGCACTCGGCCAGACCACCGCCGAGAAGGACGCCGTCGAGCAGAAGCTGAAGACCGCCGTCGACGCGCTGGACGAGAGCTGGCGGACCTTCAGCGCCCGGGATCCGCAGAGCGGCAAGACCGACAAGGAAGCGTTCAGCACCTCGTGGGAGGCGTACCAGACGCTGCTGACGGAGCAGCTGATCCCGCTGGCGAAGGCCAACAACTACGAGGACTTCAACAAGGCGACCAAAGGCCAGGGTGCGCCGATGGCCGCGGCCATCGACACCGCGCTGACCAACCTCGTCGAGCAGGAGAACAAGGCCGCCCAGTCGACGCTGGCCGAGTCGAAGTCCACCTACGACACCTCGCGAATCCTGTCGATCGGGATGATCGTTGTGGCGCTGGTGCTCGCGTTCACCGTGGTACTGCTGATCAGCCGGTCGATCTCCAAGCCGCTGAACGAGACGGTCGCCGTGCTGTCCGCGATGGCCGAGGGTCGCCTGGACAAGCGGGTCACGGTGGCGAGCCGGGACGAGGTCGGCCGCATGGGCGCCGCGCTGAACAGTGCGCTGGACCGCCTGGCCGACACGGTGAGCACCGTCGTGGACTCCGCGACCCAGCTGAGCAACGCCTCCAGCCAGATCAGCGGCGCCTCGCAGAGCCTGTCGCAGGCCGCCACCGAGCAGGCCGCCAGCGTGGAGGAGACCACCGCCAGCATCGAGCAGATGACCGCCGGCATCGCCCAGAACAGCGAGAACGCCCGCACCACCGAGGGCATCGCGACGAGCGCCGCGACCGAGGCCCACGACGGCGGCGGCGCGGTCCAGAAGACACTCGACGCGATGAAGCAGATCACCAGCAAGATCGGCATCATCGACGACATCGCCTTCCAGACGAACATGCTCGCCCTGAACGCCACCATCGAGGCCGCCAGGGCCGGCGAACACGGCAAGGGCTTCGCCGTGGTCGCCACCGAGGTCGGCAAGCTCGCCGAGCGCAGCCAGGTCGCGGCCCAGGAGATCAGCGAACTGGCGGCCGGCAGCGTGACGACCGCCGAACACGCCGGCGCGCTGCTCGACAAGATAATCCCGAGCATCACCAGAACCTCGGATCTGGTCCAGGAGATCGCGGCCGCCAGCGGCGAGCAGTCCACCGGCGTACACCAGATCAACATCGCAATGACCCAGATCGGCAAGGTCACCCAGCAGACCGCGTCCTCCAGCGAGGAACTGGCCGCCACCGCCGAGGAGATGGCCGCGCAGACCCATCAGCTGCAGAACATGATGGCCTTCTTCACCACCGACTCCACCGGCTCCGGCAGCCGCCGCGCCGCCGTCAGCGGCAACCGCCCACAACGCGACGTGTCCCAGTCCAAGGCCCAGTCAAAGGGCCTGAACTACAACACCACTCAGTACGGCGGCAACGGCGCCGGCACCTACTCCCCCCGCGCCGTCGAGACCATGGTCCCCGACATCGACGAAAGCAAGTTCGACCGCTTCTGACACCCCCGGCACCTCCTGCCGCGGGTCTCACGGGGGCCGACACGCAGATGCCCCAGCCGCGATGCGATCTTGCGGCATCATCGGACCCATGTTGTTTGAGCACGAGGGCTGTTCGCCGACCATTGACCCCACCGCCTACGTTGCGCCGACAGCGACCCTCAGCGGGGATGTCCGGGTGGGGCCGGGCTGTCGAGTGCTGTTCGGCGCCGTGCTCACCGCCGAGGGCGGGCCGGTCGAAATCGGCGCAGACAGCATCGTCATGGAGAACGCCGTCCTGCGCGGTACCCGCCGCGACCCCCTGCGACTCGGCTGCCGGGTCCTGGTCGGACCCACCTCCTGCCTGACCGGCTGCCAGGTGGACGACGAGGTTTTCCTGGCGACCGGCAGCCGGGTGTTCAACGGAGCCAGCATCGGCACACGCAGCGAGGTCCGCATCAACGGCGTCGTCCACCTCCGTACGGTGCTGCCACCGGACTCCATGGTCCCCATCGGCTGGGTGGCGGTCGGCGATCCTCCCCGCATCCTTCCCGCCGAGGACCATGACGGGATCTGGGCCGTGCAGCAGACGCTGGACTTCCCCGGCTACGTCTTCGGGCTGGACCGCCCGGCCGACGGCGAAAGCCTCATGCCGGGGATCGCCGAGCGGTACGGTCGTGCCCTCGGCCGCCACCGCGACGACCGACAGCTCTAACTGTGCCGGTGGTCAGCTCATACGACGTGTGGGATGCGACAGGCCCCGGCGTTCCGGCGTTGCTCGGTATCCACAGGCCAGGTGATGTCATCCCGGCTGATCTGCTGGGACTGCTGATATCCACCGGTGTGGTCGGCCCAGCGGGTGCTGTGGCACATCGAACGCCTGCCGGTGCCGGAGGACCGCGGTGAGGCCTTCGCCCACCTCGCGGCGCAGGTACCAACCGCCTACCTCGATCAGGCGCTGGCCATCGCCGGCGCCATCACCGAGGAACGCCCGCGTGCCGAGGCGTTGACAGCGCTTGCCCCGCACCTGACGGCCGATCTGCGCGCCGAAGCGGTGGCCACGGCCACCGCCATCACCGACCCGTACGCCCGGGTCACAGCGTTGACCGGGCTCATCCCGCATCTGCCCGACGAGCAGCAAACCGCCGTCCTGCGACACGCGACGGCCGCAGCCGCGACCATCACCGGCGGACACTGGAAGGTCAGTGCTTTGACCAGCCTCGCCACGCACCTGCCGGACCATCAGCGCAGCACCGTCCTGCGGCCGGCCGTGACCGCGATGCAGGACGCCACCTTCGGCGAGAACCTGATGTTCATGTTCGGCGAACTCGCGCCGCACCTGCCGACCGACCTGCTCACCGAAGCAACTGCCACGGCATGTGCCCTGATCGAGGTCGGCCGACGCGCCAGCGCGCTGGCCGCGCTCGCGCCGCACCTGCCGACCACGTTGACCACCCGGGCATGGACCGCGGCCGAAGCCATCGTCAACGACGACGAACGCGCCAAGGTGATGACGGCCTTCGCCCCGCACATGCCGGCCGAGCGGCGCCCCGCAGCCCTGCAACAGGCGTTGGCCGCGGCCGGCGCCCTCACCAAGCCGTACACCCGCGTCAGAACGCTGGCCGGTCTCCTCGCGCACCTGCCAGACGAACAGCGCGCCGCCGTGCTGGACCAGGCACTCACCGCCGCCGATGCCGTCACCGACCGCATCCACGGCGCTGCCGCGCAGGTCGAGGCAATGATCCACCTCGCCCCCCACCTACCCGACAGCCGGCGGACCACCGTCCTCCGCCGCACACTGCAGGCCGCCGGCACCATCCGCCACGAGAACTGGCGCATGTTCGAAGTCGCCCGTCTCACCCCGCACCTGCCGACCCACCTGCGCACCGAGGCACTCGCCATGATCACCGAGATCCACCGTGAACAGTGGCGCGCCCGGGGACTGTGCGCGATCGCCCCGCACCTGTCAACCGGCCAACTCAACCAGGCAGTCGCCGCGGCCGACGCCATCCAGGACGCCTACTGGCAGGCTTACGCCATCGCCGGACTCGCCTGGCACCTACCGCCCGACGAACGCACCCGCGCCGTTGCCGCACTGACCATCGCCACACCCGAACCATGAGACATCCACGACGAACTCAAGTCGATCGCCTGTTCACGTCAACATCGGGTGCACGGATCGACCTGCGGCAGCTGGGTCATTGGGTTGGTGGTTGCCCGGTGTGTTCTTCGCCGGGGAGCAGCACGGTGGCCAGGATGCGGCGTTTGCGGCCGGGCGCCGGTGGATTGGCCGCGGCGGGCTGCAGGACGCGCATGAGGTCGTGGAGCAGGGTGGTGAATTCGGTGTCGTCGAGCCACAGTCCGGCCAGCCGGAAGTCCGCCCCGTCGCGGATCGGGTCGACGTCCTTGCCGGCCAGGTAGCGGTCGACGTCGCCGAGCAGCCCGGCCACGAATGCGAGGAACGCCTGGCGCATGTCGTCAGTGCTCATCGTCGCGATCTGGTCCGGCGTGATCACTGCGGCGCTCGGTCGCAGGACGTACGTGCGCCGTACCGCGCCGCGGACCTCGTGCTCCGCGACGACCTGCAGGACTCCCGCGTCGAGCAGGCGGGCGACCTGCCGATACAGCGTCGCCGTCGGCACATCGGCGAGTTCGGCGCGGTGAGAATAGGTGGAGGATCGATGAGCGGGAGCAGCACATGGGCCGCCTTGACGGCCATGGTGATGATCGTGGCGGCGGTCGCATGGATCGACGCTCGATGCCTTGCAAACCTCGGCAGCACACCCGATCGACAGCTACGACACTTCGACCGCTCGACCTGGAAATTGATCATCATCGTGTCGTTCCCCATCGGGCCGGCACTGTATGTGGCCTTTGCCAAAGGTCCCGGCCGCCTCAGTTGACGACGCCTGCGCAGTCTGACGCGGCGTCGGTCAAAGCCCGGCTACTGGAGGTCGGTGACGATGGGCGTGCCGGGGCAGGTGAGGCAGGCGAAGATCCGTAGGGCGCTGTACCGGCCGACGATCACGCCGGTCGGCTCCTGAGCGTCGTCCGGGTCGGGGTCGTCCAGGGGCTGCCAGTATTCGCGGGTGGCGCTGTCGTACTCCTTGGAGTCGATGACGAACAGCAGGTTGGTGGGGGCGGCGCACTGTGGGCACGGGGTGGCCTGCAGGTCGGTCACGTGCCACGACGCGTAGCCGCCGACCTTCCAGCCGGGTGCGATCGCGGAGTACAGGTACCGCTCGTCCGCCTTCAGCCGGTCCTGCAGGTCGGCGGGCAGCTCCTGGCAGAACGGGTAGTCGACCACCTGCTCCGGGTACAGCCGGCACGGCTCGGGCACGTACTCGTCTTCGCCCACGTCGCCGGTGGGTGGGGCGAGGAAGGGTTCGGTGACGTCCGCCTCGCGGCGCCAGCGCAGGGCCAGGGCGGGGCCCCAGTTGGTGTCGGCGTGGTCGAACGGGCACCAGAGGATCTGCAGCAGGTCGGCGCCGTCGGGGCGGGGCAGGTCGGGGATGTCGGCGGCGCGCAGCTGTGCCACCGCGATGAGCGGGGTGGGCGTCGGGTGTGGCGCGTCGACGGTGCGGCGGCCGACGACGGGGCCGTTGTTCGTGGTGCCCCAGCCGGAGAAGCCGGGGCCGACGAACGCGGCGATCTCCTCGTGCAGCTCGACCTCCCCTTCGGCGAGGATGTGGTGCTGGACGCGACGGGCCTCCGCCTGACGCATCCGGGTCACCAGGTCGAGCGGGAGCGGGACCTCCTCGTACACCATGACCTGGTGCGCGCACATGGGCCACGGCTCGTCGGACGGCCACCGCAACGGGCCGCCGACGTGACTGTCGAGCGCCCGCACGGGGGCCGGCCGCGGGTGCAGGCGGGTCGCCGTCCGGGCGTGGGCCGCCAGCTCGGGGAAGGCGCTGAGCAGGTCGGCGGATCTCGGCGGAGTGCGCATCGCGCCATCCTAGGAGTCTCTGGTACCGCCTACTGCATCGACAGGTGCACGTGGTTGTAGTGGTCGCCGGCGGGGGTGCCGTCGCCGCCGTAGGACTTCCAGCCGCTGCTGGGCTGCCAGATCCGTTTGTACCAGATGACGTACTTGACGCCGAGGTTCTTCGCGTTGGCGATGCACCAGGCGGCGAGGGCGTCGCCGTACTGCTGGTCGGCGCCGGTGGCCCTGGCGTCGACGAACGTCTTGGCGTTGGCGGAGAAGTCGCAGGCCTTGCCCGCCGGATGGTCGCCACCGCCGCCGCTGCGGTAGCAGGACGTGTAGTGGGTGTAGCCGGCCTTGCGCGCCTCGTTGTAGGCGTTGAGCATCCGCGGGCTGATGCATCCGCTGGTGGTCGGGTCGTTCTCGCTGCAGCCCTGCTTGGCGTAGGAGCCGTCGCTGTTGCGGCCGACGGGGTTGGTGGTGACCTTGCCGCCGCTCGGCGCGCCGGTGGTGGCGCCGCCGCCGCCCGCCTTCTTCAGCGCGTCCTCGGCGGCCTTCTTGTTGGTCTCCATGATTTTCAGCTGGGCCTGCTGGTTGGCGACCGCCGCGGCGAGGTCGGTCTTCTGCTGCTCCAGCTGCTTGCGCGTCTCCGCCAGCTCGTGCAGCTGCTTGTCGTCGCGGGACAGCATGTACTGCACCGTGGTCATGCCGTGGATGACGGTGTCGGGGTCGTCGCTGGCGAGCAGCACGTTGGCCAGGCTGATCCGCTTGCCGCGGTAGGCGGCGTTGGCCAGGGTGCCGGCCGTCGCCTCGAGCTCCCCGACGCGGGCCTGCGTCACCGTGAGCTGCTCGGTGATCGCGGCCTCGTCGGCGACAGACTTGTCGAGCCGGCCCTTGGCGTCGTTGTATTCGGCGTTTGCCTTGTCGAGCGCCTGGCGGACGGTGAGGTTCTGGCCGCCGTCCTCGCCGGGCTCGGCGGCCGCGGGGTCGGCGATCCCGACCACCCCCACCAGCAGGGTAATCAGGAACAACAGGACCTGGGGCACACGCCGGGTCGAAGTCAGCATCGCGGCCAGCATATCCAAGGCCCCGGCAAGCGCCAGTCGAGTGAAAACCGGCGAAATACCAGCAATACACGCCATCTCGGGCCGCGTCCCGACCTCGTTTCCCTGGGCCGGCCAATGTAGCCTGCACGGGAACGACGGGGGCGGGCATGGGGAGACCAATCGTGGGCTGGGGGCCAGTCGCGCGGCCCGGGCGCCCCGAACGGTTGCTGACCGTTCTCCTGCTGGCACTCGCAGTGAGCTGGCTGGCTGTCGGTGGCGCGGCCCGGACCGTCCACAACGTGACCGCGTCGCGGACCGCCTACAACGTGACCGCGGCGCGGACCGTCCACAACGTGACCGCGGACCGCGGCGGCCCGAGCGCCAGCACGCAGCAGGCCGACACCGAGTGCCAGCCGGGCGGGCCGACCCGCTGTGACCACGGCGCCGACCACCGCACCACCGGGCGGTTGCACCCGTCCGTCACCAGCCACGACCGCGGCGGCACCGGCTACCCGGCCGGCGACCCCTCCGCCGCGGTGGACCGGGACTCCCCCGCCGGGCGGCCACCGGACCGGCCGTCGCTGGCCGAGCTGCAGGTCTGGCGCCGCTGACCGGGCGCGTTCCGCCGACCGTAAACGTTCGCGGTGCCACGCAGCGTCACATGATTAACCGTTCCGTCCCGCCGGAGCACCCGGCGACACCTCAGAGACCCGGATGGCGAACACCTCAATGACATACACACCACCCCCGCGCATCTCCCGCCGCCGCGTGCTGGCGGCCGTGGGACTGACCGCCCCGGCGGCGCTGCTGCTGGCCGCCTGCACCAGCAAACCGGACAGCAAGGACGGCGACGCGGCGCAGGGCCAGCCGTCGGCGAGTTCGGCACCCCCGGCGCTGCCGGTGCAGCTCGCGATCAGCGGCCCCGCCGACGGCGCGGCCAACGTGCCCACCGCCGTTGATGTCGGTTACACGGCCACCAACGCCGCCAGCGTCACCGTCAAGCTCACCGACGCGAGCGGCGCGGAGGTCACCGGCATGGCCGGCGCCGACGGCAAGGGCTGGCAGCCGGCCGGGCAGCTGAAGTACGGCACCAAGTACACCGCGACGGTCACCGCCACGTCGACCGACGGCAAGCCGACGACGGCGACCACGACATTCACGACCATGGCGAAGCCCGGCAAGCTCGGCAAGGTCACCAGCATCATCAACGACAAGCAGACCGTCGGCGTCGGGATGCCGGTCATCATCACGTTCGGCGTCGACGTCGCGCCGGCCCAGCGTGCCGCGGTCCAGCAGCGCATCCAGGTGACCAGCGACCCGCCGCAGGAGGGCGCGTTCAACTGGTTCACCGGCAAGGAGCTGCACTTCCGCCCGAAGGAGTACTGGCAGTCGGGCACCAAGCTGCAGGTCAACGCCCGCACCGGCGGGACGAACCTGGACGGCAAGTGGTGGGGCGAGCGCGACGTCTCGTTCACCGCGACCGTCGGGCCGAAGTTCGTCATGGAGGTCGACAACGCGACCAAGCAGATGACCGTGACCCAGGACGGCCAGCTGGTGCGCACCATCCCGGTCAGCCTCGGCAAGCCGAAGAGCCCCTCGGCGAGCGGCAACTTCATCGTCATGATCAAGAACGAGTGGGAGTGGTTCGACTCGACCACCTTCGGCGTCCCGGCCAGCTCCAGCGGCGGTTACCGGACGAAGGTGTACTGGCCGCAGCGGCTCACCTGGGACGGCGAGTACATCCACTCGGCGCCGTGGTCCGAGGGCGACCAGGGCAAGCGCAACGTGTCCCACGGCTGCACCAACATCTCCGCCGCGCACGCGGAGTGGCTGTGGAAGCAGACCCGCATCGGCGACCCGGTCATCATCAAGGGCACCGAGGAGAAGGTGAAGTGGGGCAACGGCTGGACCGACTGGTCGACCAGCTGGGACGAATACGTCAAGGGCAGCGCGGTGCCCTACGTGCCGGCCACCACCAGCGCCTCACCGTCTGCGTCGGCCTCCCCGTCGCCGTCGGCGGGCTGACCTCACCGCGAGCGTGCAGGAGCGCCACCGGCGGCCGGAGCCTCGGCCGCCGGTGCGCGCCACGCGGGCTGCGCCGTCCAGGCCACGGCCGCCCACAGCGCGCCGGCCAGCAGGTTGCCGCCGAGCTGCGACAGCATGATGCTGCTGAGCCAGATGACCGGGAGCGCCACGGCGAGCGGCCTCGGCAGGGACCTGGCCCGCACCGTCGTGACGGCCAGGACCACCGAGCCGACGGCCCACAGCGCGTTGGCGGGCACCGCGAGTGCGGGGAACCATCCGTAGTCCTCGCCGTGGAGGTTGGACGCGGTCATCGCGAACGCCAGCAGCCAGGGCGGACCTGGCGGTGACGCTGGCATTGATGCTCTGGGCGGGCGTCGAGGCGTTCAGCGCGGCGGGTCCCGGCAGCGGATGGCAGCGCCTGCTGTTCGCGGTCGCGGTCACCGCGCCGCTGATCGTGCGCCGCAGCGCTCCCGTCGCGGTCGTCGCCGCACTCATCGGCGTGCTGCTGGTGCGGGTCCTGCTGCTGCGGGGGCTGGAGGAGAGCACGTTTCCGTTCCCGAGCCTGCTGGTCGGGACGTTCTCCGTGGCGCTGTACGCCCGGCGCCGGTGGCATGCCGTGGCGGCCGGGACCGCCACCGTGGCGGCGATGCTGGCGACGTTCCCGCTCGGCTACTACGGCGGCCCGGTCAGCATCGGTCAGGTCTGCATCCTGGGGTTCTTCGTCGCCGGTGCGTGGAGCGCCGGCTGGCTGGTGCGGTGGCGGCTGGCGCAGCTGACCGCGGCCCGCAGCGACTCCGCCCGGCAGGCCGGGCGCGCCGCGGAGCGGGCGGCGAAGCAGGAGCGTGACCGCATCGCCCGGGAGATCCACGATGTCGTCGCGCACTCGCTGTCGATCATCGCGGTGCAGGCGGGTGCCGCCGAGGCCCTCATCGACGTGTCGCCGGACGCGGCCCGGGAGCACATCGGGGCCGCCCGGCGTACCGCCCGGGAGGCGCTCGGCGAGATGCGGCACGTCCTGGAGGTCACCCGCGACGGCGAGTCGACCGACGGCCGGCTGCTGCCGCAGCCGACCCTGGAACGGGTCCCGGACCTGGTCGAGGAGGTCCGGGCGGCCGGCCTGCCGGTGACCCTGACCGTCGAGGGCGAGCGCGGCGCGATCCCGGCCGGGCTCGACCTCGCGGCGTTCCGCATCGTGCAGGAGGCGCTGACCAACGCGCGGCGGCACGCCGGGGGCGCGCCGACCAGCGTCCGGATCGGCTACGACGACACCGGCATCGACCTCGAGGTGTCCAACCAGGTGTCCAACCAGGTGCCCGGCACGACCGCCGCCGGTCCGCCGGCCGGCGGCAGCGGCCTGGTCGGCATGCGGGAACGCGCCCGCGTGTACGGCGGCTCCGTGACGACCGGTGTGACCGGCGAGGCGTTCACCGTCACCGTCCGGCTGCCCAGGAGCGCGCCGTGACCGCGCCCATCCGGGTCCTCATCGCCGACGACCATGCGCTGATCCGTTCCGGCCTCGCCGGCATGCTGGGTGTCCACGCCGACATCGACGTGATCGGGTCGGTGGAGGACGGCGCCGCCGCGATCCGGGCCGCCGCCGAGTCGCGCCCCGACGTCGTGGTGATGGACATCCGGATGCCGAAGACCAACGGCATCGAGGCGACGCGGGAGATCCGCCGGCAGCCCGACGCACCCCGCGTGCTGGTGCTCACCACGTTCGACCTCGACGAGTACGTCTACGAGGCGCTCCTGGCCGGCGCGGGCGGGTTCCTGCTCAAGGACGCACCGCCGGGGCAGCTGGTCGAGGCGGTGCGGATCGTCGCGGCGGGCGACGCGCTGCTGGCTCCGGCCGTGACCCGGCGGCTCATCGGGCGGTTCCTGCGGGTGCCGCCCACCCACCGCGCCGCGCAGCGGATCGGTGAGCGGCTGACGGACCGCGAGACCGAGGTGCTGCGCCTGGTCGCCACCGGACTGAGCAACGCGGAGCTCGCCGTCGCGCTGCACATCTCGGAGGCCACCGCGAAGACCCACGTCAGCCGGGTACTGATCAAACTCGGTCTCCGCGATCGGGTGCAGGCCGTGGTGTTCGCCTATCAGCACGGCCTCGTCGTGCCCGGTGAGGGCCCGTGACCGCATGGGCCCTCACCGGCGACCCGGGCTCAGCGGGCGATCTCGACGCCCCGCACGCCGTCCAGCAGGCGCAGGCGCTCCGCGATCGCCGGCAGTGACGTGTTGTTGTCGCCGCGGGCGGTCAGCACGATCGACTGGTCGTGGCCGGCGTAGTCGACGCGCAGCACGTGCCCGCCCGGCAGCGCCTCGAGGGCCTCGCGCTCCACCACGTCGAGCGGGAAGTCCGGCGCGAGGGTCAGCGTGATCTCGATGCGGTGCCGGTCGGGCAGCCAGTTCGCCTCCGCCACCTTGAACAGCCACAGGGCGCCCAGCGCCGCGACCGTGACGGCGCCGGCGGCCCAGAACAGGTGCAGCCCGGTGGCCAGGCCGATCGCGGCGGTGACCCACAGCGACGCGGCGGTCGTCAGGCCGCTGATGTTCACGCCCTCCTTGAAGATGGCGCCGGCGCCGAGGAAGCCGATGCCGGTGACGACCTGCGCCGCGATGCGGGTCGGGTCGGTGCCGGTCTCATACCCGGCGATGGTGAACAGGGCCGCGCCGGCGGCGACGAGCATGTGGGTGCGCAGTCCGGCGGGCTGGGCGCCCATCTCGCGCTCCAGTCCCACGACGGCACCGAGGAGGATGGCGAGCAGCAACGTGGGGATGACGGTCCAGTCCATCGCACACTCATACCCATTTATTCAGTTCTGGCGCCAGACCCCCGTGTACCGGGTGCCGGCGGCGGTCTCGTAACGCTCGTAGGTGATGAGCCGGAAGCCGTCGCGGGCGTACGTGTCCCACCAGGTCCCGTACTGCGCCGAGGTCAGGTCGCGCCGCTCGCGCCAGTCCCGGCCGTTGCTGTTGTGCAGCCAGATGGCGGCGTACCGCTGGCCGGCGCTGCCACGGGTCGCCGAGTCGAGCATCAGCAGCCGGTAGCCGTCGCCGGAGTAGTCGTCGAACGTGGCCGCGAACTCGGCGCCGGACTGGTCCAGGTGCAGCCGCCACGCGAGGCCGCCGGGGTTGTCCAGCCAGATCGTCGCGTACCGCACGCCGGTGCCGTACGGGTACACGTCCACGTCGACCGGCAGCCGGGTACGCCGCTGCTCGTCGTAGAAGGCGACGGCCTGGTCGTAGGTGAGGTCGTGCTTGGCGACGGCGGTGAGGCCTTCGAGGTTCTCGACCCACAGCGCGGCGTAGGCCCACGCGCCGTCGCGGGTGAACGTCTCGACGTCGGCGAGCCGCCACTGCGTGTCCCACTCGTCGTCGGGTCCGGCGGCGAGTTCGGCCTCGGTGAGCGTGACGTCGACGACCCAGCGCCGGCCGTCGAGGTTGCGCTGGAACACCGCGCCGAACCGGGGGCCCGCGGCGGTGCCGTCCGCCTCCAGGTCAATCATGATCATGTTCTGGGCGACGCGGGCGTCGACGCTGTCGTGGAACTGCGCCTCCGTCGCGTCGCGCACCGAGCCCCAGCCGACCGAGACCGGGTCGAAGACCGCGGGCGCCAGCACGGGATGGGCGTGCGCCGCGGGCGCGGCGGCCACGACGAGAGCAATGGCGGCGAAGGGCGCCACCCACCTCGCGAGCACGTTCGGGTCCATACGATCCTCCGCGGATCCGTCGGCGACCCGGTCAGCGTGCGCCACGGTGTCAAGCGCGTCGCGTACCGTGGCGAAATGGATCTGCGCGAGGACGGCGAGCTGCTGCGGGACGACCTGATCCGGCTGCGGCGCGAGCTGCATCAGGAACCGGAGATCGGGCTGCACCTGCCGGCGACGCAGGCGCGGGTGCTGGCCGCGCTCGACGGGCTGCCGCTCGAGATCAGCACCGGCGAAGGGCTGTCGTCGGTGACCGCGGTGCTGCGCGGGGACCGGCCAGGGCCGGTGGTGCTGCTGCGCGGCGACATGGACGCGCTGCCGGTGACCGAGCTGACCGGGCTGCCGTTCGCGTCGCGGGTCGACGGTGTGATGCACGCCTGCGGCCACGACCTGCACACGGCCGGGCTGGTCGGCGCGGCGCGGCTCCTGGCGGCCCGGCGCGGCGAGCTCGCCGGCGACGTGGTGTTCATGTTCCAGCCCGGCGAGGAGGGCTACGACGGCGCGGGGCTGATGCTGCGGGAGGGTGTCCTGGACGCGGCGGGCCGGCCGGTCGACGTCGCCTACGCGCTGCACGTCCTGGCCACCGACTTCCCGCGGGGCGTGTTCGCGTGCCGGCCGGGGCCGATCATGTCGGCGGCCGCCGGGCTGTTCGTCCGGGTCGTCGGGGCGGGCGGGCACGGGTCGGCGCCGCACGACGCCCGCGACCCGATCCCGGCCGCGTGCGAGATGGTGACGGCGCTGCACGCGATGGTAGGGCGGCGGTTCAGCCCGTTCGAGCCGGTCGTGCTCACCGTCGGCGCGTTCCATGCCGGCCAGCTGCGCACGATCATCCCCGACGAGGCGGTCTTCGAGGCGACGGTACGCACGTTCTCCGCCGAGGCGGCCCGCACGATGGCCCGTGAGACGGTGCTGCTGTGCGAGGGGATCGCCGCGGCGCACGGGCTTCGGGCCGAGGTGCGCTTCCAGGAGGAGTACCCGGCGACGGTCAACCACCAGGCGGGGCACGAGCACGTGGCGTCGACCGTCCGGGACGTGTTCGGGGCCGAACGGTTCCGGGCGATGGCGGTCCCGGACACCGGGTCGGAGGACTTCTCGCGGGTCCTGCAGCAGGTCCCGGGCGCGTACCTGTTCCTCGGCGCGGCGGCCGCGGACGATCACGTGGGCCTGCCGAACAACCACGCGCCCCGGGCGATGTTCGACGACGATGTGCTGGTCGACGGCGCGGTCCTGCTCGCCGAGCTGGCGCTGCGGCAGCCCGCCCTTTCCAGCACCTGACCGGAAACGATCAGCCGTCCAGGGTGCGGCCGATGCCCTGGGCCGTCACCCGCAGGCCGGCGAGCAGGCGTTGCCGGTCGCGGCGCAGCTGCGCCACGACGATGCCGAGCGCGGCCACGACCTCGGTGCCGCCGCGCAGCACCGGCACCGCGACGGAGCTGGCACCGAGGGTCATCTCGTCGGCGGTCGTCGCGTACCCGTCGCGGCGGACCCGCTCCAGCTGCGCGGCGAGCACCGACGGGCGCACGACCGTGTAGGGCGTGACCCGGTGCAGCGACGCGAGGACCTCGGCCTGGACCTCCGGCGGCGCGTGCGCGAGCAGGACCTTGCCGACGCCGGTGCTGTGCAGCGGCAGCCGGCCGCCGGCGCGGCTGACGATCGGCACCGACTCGTTGCCGCGCAACCGTTCCAGGTACAGCACCTCGGTGCCCTCCCGGACCGCCAGGTGCACGGTGGCCCGGGTCGCGGCGAAGATGTCGTGCAGGAACGGCGAGGCGAGCTCCCGCAGCCCGGTCTGCACCGGGGCGAGCAGCCCGGTGCTCCAGATCCGCCGGCCGATGACGTAGTGCCCCGACTCGCGCCGGGCGAGGGCACCCACGGCGACGAGGTCGGCGACCAAGCGGTGCGCCGTGGCCAGGGGCAGGGCGGCGCGGCGGGCCAGGTCGGACAGCTTGAGGGAGCGGTGCCGCTCGTCGAACGCGCCCAGGACGGCGAAGGCGCGCGACACCACGGACGCGCCGGGGGTCGACACCCGACCAGCCATGTTCCGCTCCACCCTTCCACTCAGTGGAAGTCCAGCGTAGACCGCGGGCGGCGGGGATCCGTACGGTGCGGTTCGTGACCGCCACCTCCGAACGCGGCCTGCCGTCGCAGCGGGACATCTCCGCCGAGATCGAGGCCCTGCACGCCGGGCCGCCCCCTGCGCGGCAGCCGATGCTGTCCTTCACGCCGTACCGCAGCTCGACGCTGCGCCATCCGACGAAGGAGCTCCGTCACGCCGATCCCGAGGGCGCCGAGCTGGTCGCGCCGGTGTTCGGCCACTGCGACGTCGACCCGCTCGAGGCCGACCTGACCATCCAGCACGGCGGCGAGCCGGTCGGCGAGCGGATCGTGGTGCAGGGCCGGGTCACCGACGGCGACGGCCGGCCCGTGCGCCGGCAGCTGGTCGAGGTGTGGCAGGCCAACGCCGGCGGCCGTTACATCCACAGGCGGGACCAGCACCCGTCCCCCGTCGACCCGAACTTCACCGGGGTCGGGCGGTGCCTCACCGACGACGACGGCGGCTACCGGTTCGTGACGATCAAGCCGGGTCCGTACCCGTGGCGCAACCACGTCAACGCGTGGCGGCCGGCGCACATCCACTTCTCGCTGTTCGGCACGCAGTTCACCCAGCGGCTGGTCACGCAGATGTACTTCCCGGGCGACCCGCTGTTCGCCCTGGACCCGATCTACCAGTCGATCACGGACCCGCTCGCCCGGGAGCGCCTGGTCTCCGCGTACGACCACGACCTGTCCGAGCACGAGTGGCTGCTCGGGTACCGCTGGGACATCGTGCTCACCGGCAACCGTCGCACCCCCCTGGACGTGTCATGACCACCCCCGGACAGACCATCGGCCCGTTCTACAGCTACGCGCTGCCGTTCCAGCGCGACCATGAGCTCGTCACCGCCGCACACCCCGGGGCGATCCGCCTGCACGGCACCGTGTTCGACGGCGCCGGGGTACCGGTGCCCGACGCGCTGCTGGAGATCCGCCAGGCCGGCCCGGACGGGGTCGTGCCCACTGTGGACGGTTCGATCCGCCGCGACGGCACCCGCTTCACCGGCTGGGGCCGGGCGGGCGTCGACCCCGGCGGGCACTACGCCTTCACCACCCTCGAACCGGGCCCGGTCACGCCCGGCGGGGCGCCGTTCTTCGCCGTCGTCGTGTTCGCCCGTGGCCTGCTGGACCGGTTGTTCACCCGCGCGTACGTGCCGGGGCCGTGGCTGGCCGGCGACCCGTTCCTGGCCTCCCTCGACCCCGACGAGCGGTCCACCCTCGTCGCCGACCGCGAGGAGTCCGGGGACCTGCGCTTCGACGTGCGGCTCCAGGGGCCGGGGCAGACCACGTTCCTCGACTTCGAGGGGGCGTCGTGACCGCGCACGACGACGGGATGGCGGTGCGGCGGGAGGTGCTCGGCGACGCGCACGTCGACCGCGCCGTCGCCGGCACCACCGCGTTCACCGCCGACTTCCAGTCGTTCATCACCCGCTACGCGTGGGGCGAGATCTGGACCCGGCCCGGTCTGGACCGCCGCTCCCGCAGCATGGTCACGCTCACCGCGCTGATGGCCAACGGGCACTGGGACGAGTTCGCGATGCACGTGCGCGCCGCCCGCCGCAACGGCCTGACCCGCGACGAGATCGGCGAGGTGATCCTGCACGCCGCCGTCTACTGCGGCGTGCCGACCGCCAACCATGCGTTCGCGGTCGCCGGTCCCGTCCTGGACGAGGACGACCCCCGGTGATCGGTCTCCCGGCCACACCGGCGGAGGCGGTCGCCGGGATCGGCGACTCCGCGACCGTGATGCTCGCCGAGCTGCAGCGGCGGGTGCCGGTGCCGCTCACGGAGGGCGCGCCATGACGGTGACCCGCAGCACGGTCGGCATCGTCGGCGCCGGGCCCGCCGGGCTGCTGCTGTCGCACCTGCTCGCGCGGGCCGGCATCTCCTCCGTCGCCGTCGACCATCGCACCCGCCACGAGATCGAGACCACGCACCGGGCCGGCATCCTGGAGCGCGACAGCGTCCGGCTGCTCGTCGACGCGGGCGTGTCCGGCCGGGTCCTGACCGACGGCCACGAGCACCGCGGGATCGACCTGCGCTTCGGCGGAGCAAGCCACCGCATCGACTTCCAGGGCCTCGCCGGCGCGTCGACGTGGCTCTACCCGCAGACGGACGTGTTCGTCGACCTCGCCGACGCCCGCGCCCGCGACGGCGGCGACGTCCGGTTCGGCGTGCGGGACACCACGGTCGCCGACGTCACCGGGTCGCCGGCGATCCGGTACACCGACGAGCACGGCACCGCCCACGAGATCCGCTGCGACTACCTGGTCGGCGCGGACGGCTCCCGCAGCATCTGCCGGCACGAAATTCCCGAATCGGCGCGGCGCCGGTACTTCCGCGAGTATCCCTACGCCTGGTTCGGCATCCTGTGCCGGGCGCCGACCAGCGCACCGGAGCTCATCTACACCCGCTCCGACCGCGGGTTCGCCCTCATCAGCCAGCGCACCGACACCGTGCAGCGCATGTACCTGCAGTGCGACCCCGGCACCGACCCGGCCGACTGGCCCGACGACCGCGTCTGGAGCGAGCTGCAGGCGCGGCTCGCCGGCGCCGACGGGTTCCGGCTGCACGAGGGGCCCATCTTCGAGAAGACCGTGCTGCCGTTCCGCAGTTTCGTGCAGGAGCCGATGCGGTACGGGCGGCTGCTGCTGGCCGGCGACGCCGCGCACACGGTCCCACCGACGGGCGCCAAAGGGCTCAACCTCGCCATCGCCGACGTGCGGGCCCTCGCCGAGGTCCTCGAGCTCGCCGTGCGCCGCAACGACGCCGGGGTACTGGACGACTACACCCGCCGCGCCCTCGCCCGGGTGTGGAAGGCGCAGCACTTCTCCTACTGGATGACCACGATGCTGCACGTCCCGCCCGGCGCCGACGCGTTCGACCTGCGCCGGCAGGAGGGCGAGCTGGCCATGCTCGTCGCGTCGGAGGCCGGCCGGCGGTACCTCGCGGAGGGGTACACCGGCTGGCCCGCTGGGTGACCTTGTCCAACGCTGTCCGACCCTGTCCAGGATCCCGCGACGGCGGCGGGCAGCGGCGATGAGCATGGATGCGGCGTGACCCCCCGCATCGAAAGGCTCCTCCATGAGACTGCTTCGCTTGCTCGCGTTGTGCACCGCCGGGGCGCTGGTGCTCGCCCCCGCGCCGGCCCTCGCGTCCACCGCCCTCGCGGCGCCGACCGGCCTGCAGGCCGTGCACGTCTCGGACACCGGCGCGGACCTGTGGTGGTCGCACGACAACCTCACCGTCCAGGACGTCGTCCAGCGCAAGGTCGGCGGCACCTGGACGGAGTACGCCCGCGGCGCCTACGGCAGTCTCGCCCTCACCGGCCTGCAGGCGGGCACCGCGTACACGTTCCGGGTCTACTCGCTGCCGTCGGAGACGTCCGGGTACGCGGCGAGCCCGCCGTCGGCACCGATCACGTTCACGACCCTTTCCGGCCCCGACACCGTCGCGCCGTCCGCACCGAGTGCGCCGCTGTTCAGCAGCGTCACGACCACCGGGGTGTCCCTGGTCTGGGGCGAGTCGACCGACAACGTCCAGGTCACCGGGTACCACCTGCAGCAGCTGGTCGGCGGCGCCTGGACGACGATCCGCACCGTGGACGCGTTCAGCCGCTTCCAGCGGGTCACCGGGCTGGCGGCGGGGACGGCGTACACGTTCGCGGTCATCGCCTTCGACGCCCGCGGCAACACCTCCGCCCGGTCCGCGGCCGGCACCGTCAGCACCCTTGCCACCACCGCGACACCGACCTGCCAGGCCCAGATCATCCTGTTCAGCCCCGGCTTCATGGTCACCGTCACGATCACCAACACGACCGCCGCGCCGGTCAGCGGCTGGGCCGTGCGGTTCAACCTCGCCGCGACCGCGACCGTCGGCTCCGTGTTCAGCGGGGTCCTCACCCGCACCGGCGGCACCGGCACGATCACCCCGCCGGCGTGGGGCGGCACGATCAACCCCGGCGGGCAGCTGATGACCGGCTTCGCCGGCAACGCCACCCCGTTCACGCCGCCGGAGAGTTTCACGCTCAACGGCATCCCGTGCACCGTGGTGTGACGCTCTGACCTGGTGCGCGGGGCTCCCCGGTCAGGGAGCCCCGCGCCCGGGGGGGGGTTTAGGCGGACGCGGGCGCGCATCGACCGCCGCGGCCGCGCCGGCGGCGGCCGCGCC
>NZ_JBFAPO010000007.1:200111-277248 GCF_040676755.1 Dactylosporangium sp. NPDC049525
CCGGGGCTTTTTCCCCCCCCCCCCGCCCCCGCGCGCCGGGGGGGGTCCCCCGCCGCCGGGGGGGGGGGCCCCCCCCGGCCGGCCCCCCCCCCCCACTGCGGTGGGTATCCGCCTACGCTGCCACGCATCGACCGCCGCGCCCGCACCGCAGCCGCCGACGCCCTCGCGGCGCCGGTCGCGGGTGCGCGCGCTGTTGGTGGCCCGGCGGTGGCCGCGGGTGTGCGCACCGTTGCGGATCTGGCGGCGGTGGCGGGGGTTCGCACTGTTGCGGAGCTGGCGCGGCTGCTGCGTGAACTGCGGCGCCGGGACGCCCGGCGGCGCGGCGGCACCGAACTGACCTACCGGGAACTGGCCGCGGCCACCGGCTGGTCGCACGGGATCATCGGCGGGTACCTGGCCGGGCGGGTCCTGCCGCCGACCGACCGGTTCGACGTCCTCATCCGCCTGCTCGGCGCGTCGCCCGCCGAGCAGGGCGCCCTCGCGACCGCCCGCGACCGGGTCCAGGAAGGTCGCCGCCCGGCCGCCGCCGCTCCCCCGTCGACACCTGTCCCCAGGCAGCTGCCGGCGGACGTGCCCGCGTTCACCGGCCGGGCGTCGCGGCTCGCCGACCTCGACACCGTCCTGGACGGCGGCCCGGACCGCTTCGTGCCGCGGGTGGCGCTGATCGCCGGCACCGCCGGCGTGGGCAAGACCGCGCTGGCGGTGCACTGGGCGCACCGGGTCGCCGCCCGGTTCCCCGACGGTCAGTGCTACGTCGACCTGCGCGGATACGACCCTCAGCAGCCCGTCGACGCCGGCGACGCCCTCGCGGAGCTCCTGCGCGGCCTCGGCGTCCCCGCGTCCGGCGTCCCGGCCACGACCGCCGAGCGCGCCGCCCGCTACCGCACGGAGGTGGCCGGCCGGCGCCTGCTCGTCGTGCTGGACAACGCCTCCGCCGCCGACCAGGTCCGGCCGCTGCTGCCCGGCACCGGCACCTGCGTGGTCGTGGTGACCAGCCGCGACGCGCTCGGCGGCCTGGTCGCCCGCGACGGCGTACACCCGATCCGCCTCGGCCGCCTCGACCGGGCCGACTCGCTCACCCTGCTGCGGCGGCTGATCGGCCCGGACGCCCCCACCGGCACCGTGGAGCTGCTGGCCGAGCGGTGCGCCGGCCTGCCGCTGGCGTTGCGGGTCGCCGCGACCCGGCACCGCGACCTGCACAACGACGGCCTCGACGCGTTCGACGCCGACGGCGACCCGCGCACCGCGCTGCGATCGGTGTTCTCCTGGTCGTTGCGGCATCTCACCCCACCGGCCGCGCTCGCGTTCCGGCTGCTCGGGCTGCACCCCGGCCGGGTCGTCGACGGTCCTGCGACAGCCGCGCTCGCCGGTGTACCGCTCCCCGCCGGCCGTTCAGCCCTGGACGAGCTGGCCCGCGCGCACCTGGTCGAGCCGGCCGGCGACGGCTGGTTCGGTATGCATGACCTGCTGCGGGCCTACAGCGTCGAGCTCGCCGGGCAGCTCGGACCCGACGGGTCACGCGCCGCCATGGACCGGCTCACCGCCCACCTGCTGCACACCGCGGCCGCTGCAACCGCCACCCTGTTCCCGCACGACCACCCGACCCGACCCACCGCTTCGTCCATTGTGGACACACCGGAGCGGGCCCAGCGGTGGCTGGACCGGGAACGGCCCGGGCTCATCGTCCTTGCCAGATCCGAGGCCGCTGTCGAGCTGTCTCGGATCCTGTGGCGGTATCTGGAGGTCGGCGGCCATTATCGCGACGCACTCGCGCTGCACACCGCCGCCGCGGTGCACGGCGACGCCGACGTCCACACAAACCTCGGCGCAATCCACTGGCTACTCGGCGACCACGACCGGGCAAAGCTCCACTTCGGACGGTCGCTGCACGGGCACCGTTCTGCCGGCGACACGGCCGGCGAGGCACGCGCGACGGCCCGGCTCGCACTGGTGCACGAGCGGCTCGGTGACCACGAGGAGGCCGCGGCCCGGCTCCGCGACGCCCTCGCCATGTACCGCGCCACCGGCGACCGCCACGGCGAAGCCGCACAACTGCTCAACCTCGGGTTCACGTACCATCGCATGGGCCGGCACACCGAGGCCCTCGGCCACCTGGAGCACGCCGCGGCCCTGTTCGCCGCCCTCGGCGACCGCCGCCTCGAAGGCTACGCACTGGGCAACCTCGGCGCCGTCGAGAGCGCCACCGGCCGGCACGACCAGGCTCTCACCCGCCTGCGACAGGCCCTGGAGCGCTGCGTCGCCGCCGCCGACCGAGGCGGCGAGGGCAGCGCCCACGCAACCATCGGCGCTGTGTACCACCGGATGGGCCACCACACGAAGGCGCTCAGCCACCTGCGCCGCGCCCTCACCATCAGCCGCGCCACAGGCGAGTGCGGCCTGGAGATGGAGACGCTCAACACCCTCGGCGACGTCCTGCTGGCCACCAACCACCCGGCCGCCGCCGCCCACCGGTTCACGGCCGCCCGCGCCCTGGCCGAACAAACCGGCGACCGCCACACCCTCACCCACGCGCTGGACGGCCTGTCACGCTGCACCCCCCACCTCAGCCAGCACCCACCCACCACCCTCGACCCGTCGCCCCACAACCACCACCCTCATCCCGCATAGCGACAGCCCAGACAGCACGCCACCCTCCCGCAGGGCAAGGCCATCATGGCGTGCCGCAACACTGCGGGCGGACGGCGAGACGGGCGGGCGGGACGGCGGATGGCGAAATGACGGGACGGCAGGTGCGCTGACGTCAGGTCGCGGTGTGGCGAGGCGGGCGCCGGTTTAACACAGCTTTCCGCGCAGACACCGGCAGCGCGGGCGCGGCGAGACGCGGGCGCAGGCGCGGGCGTGGCGGGGCGTGGGCGCGGCGAGACGCGGGCGCAGGCGTGGCGAGGCGGGGCCGGGCATGGCGAGGCCGGGCATGGCGAGGCCGGGCATGGCGAGGCCGGGCATGGCGAGGCCGGGCGCGGGCGCGGCGGGACCGAGCGCGGCGGGGCGGCGGATGGGGGCGGATGACGGGATGGTCGGTGCACTCAGGCCAGGTCGCGTCGAGTCGCGGCGGGCGCGGCAGCGGCGGGTTTGAACGCGGCATTCGGGCAGACGCCGGCGTGCGGCGGGGCGGGCGTGGCGAGGCGGAGGCGGAGGCGGAGGCGGAGGCGGAGGCAGGAAAGCGTGAGGGAATGGTCGGTGCGCTGACACCGGGGTCCGGGCGACTTTGGGCGTGCGCAGGCGTCCCGTTGGCGGCGGTGGCGGACGACGCGCCGTCAGCGGAAGGCAGGCGTTGGCGCCATGCCAGCGCAGGGCGGGCCCCGGTTTGGCGTCGCTGCAGATGCCAAACGGTTGCCGGACGCCCGCGCGGCGTGGCCCACATGGTGCGGGGCGTCGGTCGGCACGCAGGAGTGGCGGCGGAGCGGGTTGTGCCGTGTGCGGTGTTCGCGACGAGCCCCTGGGATGTCCGCCGGCTGGTGCACGGGCCGCGCTCGAGAGGACTCAGTGGTTGTGGGGCATGGATGCGAGCGAGTGCCCGGTGTTGCCGCAGCGTTCTGGATCGACGGTTGCGACTCAGCTGCCGGGCGAGCGGGCGCGGCTGCCGAGGTGTCGTCGGCTGCATCGCCTGGTGCGGGAATGGCCGTGACTGCTGCGTCATGCGGCGCGCCGCCGGCCGATACTGCCAGGGCTGATGGAGGCACGAGGCTGGCCGTGACTGCGGGATCACGTGGTGCTTGGCAAGCCGCCATCGTCGGCGCCATCGCCATCGCCCTCGTCGGCGTCGGCGTCGGCGTCGGCGTCGGCCGATCCGTTGCCGCTGGCGCTGGCGCTGAGGAGAGGCCCGCCGTGACCGTCGGTGCTGTACTGATCATGACTGCCGGGTCGCCGGACGTTGGCCACGCCGTCGGTGCCACCGCCGGCGCCGGCCTGACCACGGCGGCCGGCTTGGCACTGACCGCGGCGGCCGACTTAGCACTGACGGCAGCGGCCGGCGCGGAACTGACGGCAGCGGCACGCTTAGCAGCGGCACCGGCACCGGCACCGGCGGGCGGAGCGGAACTGGCGGTAGCAATCGGCGCGGAACGGGCGAGCGCCGGCTCAGCACTGACGGCGGGCGGAGCGGAACTGGCGGTAGCAGTCGGCGTGGGGCTGGCGGTGGTCGGCCGGTCTTCCGGCGTAGCTCTTTCCGCGCTCATTGCCGGCGCAGAAGAGGCCGCATCGGCCAGCAATCGGGCGGTTCGCAGCCGGGCCAGTTTCGTTGCGTGCCGGGCGGCCAGCCCGTGCGCGCGGGCCTCCGCGAACTCCGCCCTGACCCGAGCCTTCTCATCCCACCGACGCTGCCACTCGGCCCTCTGCGCGGCGAAACGAGCATCCCAGTCGATCGACCCAACCGTCGCGGTCGACCCGGAATCTGGTGCTTCCAAAGAGAAATACGGTCGTGGCACGTGCCGCCTCCCCCCGGTAGGCGCTACCCCTCCATTCTCGAGCCTGCACACCACCAGGTCCAGCGCCATGACCCCATGTAATCGACACCACACGCGCCGCAGCGCCCAAGAGCCCTGGCGGCACGCTGTCAGCAGGGTGTGCCGTTGACGGTGAGGTCCGTGGGCGCGGCCGTGGTTGTCGCCGAGGCGGTCCAGCCGAACGTCACCGAGCGGCCGGTGTCGATGACCGCGTTGTACGGCACGTTCGTCGCCGCCATCGTGAACGGGTCTGGCTGCTCAATCTTCGCCTGCCAGACGCTCAGGTTGCCGGTCGCGGCGGGCATCGTCCACCGGACTGTCCACCCGACCACAACCGGGCCATGGTTGGTGATCGTGAGGTCCGCGACGAACCCGCTGGGCCAGGCGACGAACCGGTAGTCGCACGCGACGGCACCAGCGGCACCCGCAGACGCAGACGCAGGCGCGACCCAGGCCAACGGCAGAACGGCAGCCAAGGCAACGGCCAAGAAGCGAACGGCAGGGAAGCGAACAAGACGGGGCACGGAGCCTCCACGAGGGGGTGGGGTACGGATCGGACACGGCGCACGCCGGACTCACGGCCCCACAGGCCGCGCCGGCCGCTCGGCTCCCACCGCGGCTCTCGCGGCCTGGAATCTACCGACCCGCCCACCCGCCGGTCAACGAATCGATCCCCGACCGGCAGTGTCAGCGGTAGCGGTTCGCCGTCGAGGAACGATGCGAAGGCAATGTCGTCGCGGTCCGGAAGGCTCGGCGCGCTCGTCTCCGCCGCGGACGGCCACGTCGGCACCGGCTTCCTGTCGACCCGCTACCTGCTACCGGTCCTCGCCGCGCGCGGGCACGTCGATTCGGCGTACACCATCCTCCTGCAGGACACAGCGCCGTCCTGGCTCACGATGCCCGCGACTCGTTGGACCGCGCCGAGAAGGGCACGGGCGCCGCGCTGCGGGTCGCCGGCCCGGGCCGGCGCACGTTTCGGCACGGCGAAACTGGCTAGAGACACCGCTTCAGTCTCTCGGTTCGGGAGGTGCGTGGCTGTGTTCGATGGCTTCCAAACGTTCGACATCGCGACCGCGGGCGCGACGATCCACGGGCGTCTCGGCGGCAGCGGCCCGCCGGTCCTGCTCCTGCACGGCATCCCGGAGTCCCACCTCATGTGGCACCGGGTGGCGCCCCGCCTCGCCGAGCGGCACACCGTCGTCGCCACCGACCTGCGCGGGTACGGCGACAGCGGCAAGCCGCCCAGCACCGCCGATCACGAGCCGTACAGCATGCGCGCCCTCGGCCGGGACCAGCTCGAGGTCATGCGACAGCTGGGCTACGACACGTTCAGCGTCGCGGGGCACGACCGCGGCGCGCGCTGCGCCTACCGGCTCGCCCTGGATCACCCCGACGCGGTGCGCCGGCTCGCCGTGATGGACGTCGTGCCCGTCGGCGAGGCGTACGACCGTGCCGACAAGGACTTCAGCCTCACCTACTGGCAGTGGTCCTTCCTCGCCGCGCCCGAGCCGGTGCCGGAACAGTTCATCGGCGCCGCGCCGGCCACCATGGTGGACTTCATGCTCGACACGTGGGCCGAGGTGAAGGACGCGTTCCCGGCGTCGCTGCGGGCCCGGTACATCGAGCATTTCAGCGACCCCTCGACGGTCCACGCGATCTGCGAGGAGTTCCGCGCGGCCGCGACCCTGGACTACCAGCAGGACGAGGAGGACCGCGGCCACCGGAAGATCGACTGCCCGGTGCTGTTCCTGTGGAGCCAGCACGGTTCGGTCGCGAAGCTGTACGACGATCCGCTCGCGCTGTGGCAGGCATGGGCCGACGACGTGCGCGGCGTGCCGGTGCCGGTCGGCCACTTCATTCCGGAGGAGGCACCATCGCAGACCGCCCGCCAGCTCATGTCCTTTCTCCAGTAGGACGGAGCCCTGTCATGGTCGACATCGCATACCGCACTGCGGACGTGGATGGCCTGACGGTCTTCTACCGCGAAGCCGGCGCCCCGTCGGCGCCCACGTTGCTGCTCCTGCACGGCTTCCCGTCCGCCAGCCACATGTTCCGCTCGTTGATCCCGCTGCTCGCCGACCGGTTCCACGTCGTCGCTCCCGACCTGCCCGGCTTCGGCAAGTCCGACATGCCGCCCCGGGCCGGGTTCGACTACACGTTCGACCACCTCACCGACGTCATCGACGGCCTGACCGAACGGCTGGGCCTCGACCGCTTCGCGCTCTACGTGTTCGACTACGGCGCGCCGGTCGGGTTCCGGATCGCCACCCGGCACCCCGCACGGATCACCGCGATCGTCTCCCAGAACGGCAACGCCTACGAGGCCGGCCTGAGCGACGCCTGGGCCCCTGTCCAGGCCTACTGGAAGGATCCGTCGCCGGCCAACCGGGAGGCGATCCGGACGCTCCTGGCACCGCAGACGACGGTCTGGCAGTACACCCACGGCGTCCCCGACCCGGCCCGCGTCAGCCCCGACGGCTACGAGCTGGACAACCACTACCTCGCCCGGGCCGGCGCCGATGAGATCCAGCTCGACCTGTTCGGTGACTACGCGAGCAACGTTGCGCTCTACCCCGCGTTCCAGCAGTACTTCCGGACCTCCCGGCCGCCGCTGCTGGCCGTGTGGGGCCGCAACGACCCGTTCTTCCTGCCCGCCGGCGCCGAGGCATTCAAGGCCGACCTCCCCGACGCCGACGTCCGTTTCGTCGACACCGGCCACTTCGCCCTCGAGACCCACGTCGAGGCGATCGCCACCGCCATGCGCGAGTTCCTCGCCGCCAACCCATGACATTTGTACCGCCAATCCCACGACGAACGGGCCCATGATGATTGGAGGCTGGATGCGACCCTGAAAGGCGTGACAATGACGGCAGATGTGGTGCGGCTGCGGCCTCCCCTGCACCGGGTCAGCCCCCGCGCCCTGTGGTACTGGGCGGCGAGGGCCGCGGTGCTGTGGATCGTCCTGCTCGTGCCCCAGGGGATCTGGTGGTTCGCCGACAGCGACGGCGCGCGGCTCCCCCACCTGGTCGTGGGCGCGGTGTGGCTGGTGCTGGCCGCGGCGCACCTGACGGTGATGCCGCAGTGGCGCTACCGGGTGCACCGCTGGGAGGCCACCGACACCGCGGTGTACACCCAGACCGGCTGGCTCAGCCAGGAACGGCGGATCGCGCCGATCTCCCGGGTGCAGACCGTGGACAGTGAACGCGGGCCGATCGAGCAGCTGTTCAAGCTGGCGAACGTGACCGTGACCACCGCGTCGGCGGCCGGCCCCATCAAGATCGACGGCCTGGCCGCGAAGGACGCCGACCAGCTGGTCGCCGACCTGACCACCCGGGTCGGCCAGAGCACCGGGGACGCGACGTGACCACGGCGGTCGAACCCGCGGAGGTGGCGGTCGAGGAACGCTGGCGCCGGCTGAGCCCCCGGATGCTGGCGGTACACCCGGTCATGGAGCTACGGCGGCTGATCTTCCCGCTGCTCGCGGTGCTGATCGGGCTGCGCAACGGCGACGGCGGCGAAGGCGGCTGGTGGGCGCTGGGCATCGGCGGCATCGGCATCGCGCTCGGGTTCCTGCGCTACTTCACCACCTCGTTCCGGATCACCCCGGCCTCCGTACAGGTCCGCCGGGGGCTGCTGCGCCGCCGGACGCTGACGGTGCCGCGGGACAGGATCCGCACCGTGGACGTCACGTCGCACGTGCTGCACCGCATCTTCGGCCTGGCCCGGGTCACCGTCGGCACCGGCAAGACCGACAAGAAGAACAACGGCGTGAAGCTGGACGGTCTCAGCGCCGCCGCCGCGGAGAACCTGCACCGCGAGCTGCTGCACCGCCCCGCGGCCCAGCCGGCCGGCGTCTCCCAGCCCGCCGAGGCCACGTCTGAGACCGTGCTGGCGGCCATGCGCCCGGCCTGGATCAGGTACGGCCCGTTCACGCTATCGGGCCTGCTCACCATCGGCGTGCTGTTCGGCATCGGCTCCCGCCTGGTGAACGAGAGCCACATCGACCTCACGAAGATCGGCGTCGTCCACGACGCGATCAACGACCTGCGCGACAGGCCCCTGCCGGTGGCGATCCTCCTGGTGGCCGCCGCGGTGGTCGTGTTCACCGCGGTCGCGTCGACCGGCGGCTACGTCCTGGCATTCTGGAAGTTCCGGCTGAGCCGGCACAGCAGCGGCACGCTGCACGTGCGGCGGGGCCTGCTCACCACCCGCAACACCACGATCGAGGAGCGCCGGCTGCGCGGCGTGGAGCTGAGCGAGCCGCTGCTGCTGCGGTCGGTGCGCGGCGCCCGGGTTCTGGCCATCGCCACCGGCCTGCGGGTCGGCCGCGGCGCCGAGCGCGGCGGTTCGGTCCTGCTGCCACCCGCGCCCCGGGCCGTCGCGGTGGCCCTGGCCGGCACGGTCATCGGCGACGCGGACCCGCTGACCGCGACCCTGACCCGGCACGGCTCCCGGGCCACCGTGCGCAGGTTCACCCGAGCCTTCACGTTCAGCACGGTGCTGATCCTGATCGTCCTGGCGTTCGTCCTCTTCGCCGGCGCCCCGTGGTGGGCGTTCTGGACGGCGGTGCCGCTGTTGCCGATCGGCGCGCTGCTGGCCTTGGACCGGGCCGGGTCCCTGGGCCACACCCTCACCCCCGACTGGCTGGTCAGCCGGCACGGCAGCCTGGTGCGCCGCCGCTACGTCCTGCGCACCGACGCGGTGATCGGCTGGAACATGACCACCTCGCTGTTCCAGCGCCGGGCCGGTCTGACCACGCTGACCGCCACCACGGCCGGCGGCCAGCAGCGGTACTCCATCCTCGACGTCCCCGACGCCGAGGCGATCCGGGTGGCCCGCACCGCCGTCCCCGGCCTGCTGGAACAGTTCCAGCCGTCAGCCGAGGACGTGCGCGGCCACCGGTGATCGTTGCGCCTCGGAAGTCAGGGCGCGTCTTCCCCTGCAGGTGGCCCGCGGGCAGCTCACCGAGGGCCACCACGACGACCACGGCTTCCAGTTCGGCCTCGACGTCATCCTCGACGGCCTGTCCCCACTGCTGCACGCCTAGCATGGTCCCGATGACCACTTCCGAAGCGCGACCCGACAACGTCCCGATCGACCGAGCCCGGGTCGAGGAGGCGCTGCGGCTGCTCTCCGGCGTGCCGTTCGGACTCGGTGTCGCCGTCAAGAGACTCAGCCGTGGCAGCGGCGTCTACGCCTGGTGGGCTGCGCCAACGGTCTTTCCCGACCTCGCCGGGCCGCCGAATGCAAGCGCCCCGTCGCTGCGGCTGTTGTACCTCGGGCGGGCGACCAGCCTGCGGGGCCGGATCCTGCGCAACCATCTGCGGCGCTCGGGCAGCTCGACGCTGCGCCGCACGCTGGCCGGGCTGCTTGTGTCCGAGGGCTACCGGACGACCTGGACCGATCGCGTCGTCCTGGTCCCTGAGGACGAGACGCGGCTGACCGCGTGGATGCACACGCACCTGCGCCTGACCTGGGCGGAGGACGCGGAGCCGGCATCGATCGAGGCCGAGCTCGTCCGGCGCATGCACCCGCCGCTCAACGTGAGCGGCGTCGACCCCGAGCACCTCCAGGCGGCCGTGGTCGCCGCCAAGCACTCGTACAACACCAGCAGCAGCCCGGTCGAGCCCTAGCCGTTTGCCCGGTGCGGCTCACCCGTCCGCCGGCTTTTCGCGCAGTTCGCGGATCACGCCGTGGCGCCGCAGCGCCCACGCGAGACGGCGGGCGTGGCGATGCCGCACGACGAGGATCACCGCCTCGCGGATCAACGCCCAGCGGCGCCCCCGGAACTGGTTCTCGACCACCTTCCAGATCACCGCCCGCAGCGGCGCCGACTCAAGCGCGTCACGCAGGTCGGCGCGGACCTCCGGATCGTCCAGCGCGGACCGGATCGACAGGGCCAGGCCCGGCCGGTCAGCGATGCTGCCGGCGATGCCCGCCGCGAGGTTGTGCCGGATGTCGTCGTCCTCGACGAGCAGCAGCGTCGCGCGCCGGATCTCCGCCGTGTCCAGGCCCGAGCGGAGCAGGTCCATCGCCCGCAGCTCGACCTCGTGGTCGTGATCCTCGACGGAGAGCGCGGCGAGCAGGCTGGTCACCTCGTCGAGGTCAATCACATGCTGCAGCCCGGTCCGAAACTCGGCCCGGTCCCAGGCGAAGAGCAACGCCTTGACGAAATGACGATCCATGCCCGCTGATACCCGCAATCCTGACCACCCGAAACGGATCCTCGCAGCCGAGCAGTCCGGCAGTCGACAACGTGGCCACCGTACGTGTCAACCTGGGTTGACAAAGGATCGCGTGTCAAGTTAGGTTGACAGCCATGTCGACCCTGACTGATGCATCCGTCCTTGACGTGGTCATCGTCGGCGCCGGGCCAACGGGCCTGCTGCTCGCCGGCGACCTCGCCGGCGCAGGTGTCCGTGCGGTCGTTCTCGACGACACCGCCGAGCCGGTCCAGATCCCAAAAGGCAACGGCGTTGTCGGCCGGGCCGTGCTGGAGCTGCGGCGACGCAAGCTCCTGCGGGGCACCGGCCTGCGGGTGGTACGGCCACCGCGGTTTCGCTTCGGCCCGCTCACCCTCGAACTCGGCCTGCTGCGCAGTCCACTGCACGTGCTCCCGGTGCCACAGCACCGGCTGGAAGGCCTGCTGGCGGAGCGCGCCGCGCGCCTCGGCGCCACGGTCTTGCGCGGGCACGAGGTCACCGGGTTCGAGCAGGACGGCAACGGCGTGACCGTCCAGGCCACCGCCGAAGGCGCGCCCGTCGAGCTGCGCGCCCGGTACCTCGTGGGTTGCGACGGCGCACACAGCTTCGTGCGCAAGAGCCTCGGCATCGGCTTCCCCGGCGTCACGAGCACCAACATCTCCCGGCTGGCCCGCCTCACCATCCCGGCGGGAGCCGTGGCCCGGGTCGGCGATCGCATCGACGTGCGCGGCGTCGGCCAGCTCGTGCCCTTCCAGCCCAACCGGACCGGCCACGGCTCGATCACCATCGCCCCCGCCGACGCGCTCGACCGCTCCGCCCCGGATGACGTGTACATCGTCAGCACGCACGAACCACGCGGTGACAGCGAACCGACCAACGAGCTGAGCGACGACGAACTGCGGGCAAGCCTCCGCCGCGTCCTGGGTACCGATCTGCCGTACACGACGGCCTATGCCGCGAGGAGCGTCGTCGCGAACAGCCGGCACGCGGAACGGTACCGGGAAGGCCGGGTCTTCCTCGCCGGCGACGCCGCGCACATTTTCAGCGCCGGCGGCTCGGCCATCAACGCCGGCCTGCTCGACGCCATCGCCCTCGGCACGACCCTCGCCGCGGTACTGCGCGGCGCAGCGCCGCAGACCCAGCTCGATGCCTACCAGTCGGAGCGGCACCCTGCCGCGCAACGCACCCTCGCGCTGACGCGCCTGCAGGTCACGCTCGAAGCCGACGACGAGACCGGCGAGGCACTGCGCGAGGTGCTCGGCAGGCTGGTGCAGGACCGCGCCACCGCACGCCGCATCGCGACGCTCATCGAAGGCTGACTGGCCCTCTCCGCATCTGGCCCGCAACTCCTCCAAAGCATCGGAGCAGAAAAATGTCGGTGGTGGTCTCTATGCTGCTGTCGCTGGTTCACGACACGGGGAGACAACATGCGAACGCCACGACTGCTACCGGTGCTGCTCCTTGCCACGATGGTCGGCCTGACCACCGGATGCACCAAGGAGCCGGACACCACAACGGCCACGAACGGGGCGGCTGCGGGCGGGGCAGCCACGAATGCGGCGGCCGCACCGAGCGCCACCGTTGACGTGAAAGCCAACACCGAGGCGGTGTGCAAGGCGGTGGTGGCCGCCTACAAGGCAGAAGAGGGCCAGCTGCTGCCGCTCGGCAGTGCGATGGCCAAGGCGGCGCTCAGCCATGACCAGCAGCAGATCGCGAAGGTCAAGGCAGATGCCGAGGTCGTGCTCAGCAGGCTGGACAGGGTGATCGACGCCGAGCTGGCCAAGGCCGCCGATACCGCGGCGAAGGCAGCGATCAAGCAGTATTCGGTGGTCTACGCGGACACCTGGCGTGCCGACAGCTTTGCCACCATTGACCCCATCGACGAGATGGACAAGGCCAATGCCGCGGTCAAGCCGTACTGCCCGGCCTTGAAGATGTAGCCGGTTCCCATGCCTGCTCCATGTCCATCGGCACGCCGTCCCGCACCGGCAGATCCTGCCGGCTTGTAGCATCGATGACCATGGCTATACGGCGGCTACGGCAGGCGGCGGCGGTCACCTTCGGGTGGATCGTCGTGTTCGACGCGCTGCATGTGTACTGGGAGTTGGGCGGCCGGTTCGGCTTCGGTGACCAGGCCGATCCGCTGCCGTCGGCACAGACCGCCGGGCAGCGGGTGTTCGCGGCCGTCGTGCTGGCGCTGTTCGTGATCGGTACGGTGCTGCCGCTGGCGTTCGTGCAGCGGTGGGGCAAGCGCATCCCGCGATGGATCCTGATCACCATGGCGTGGGTTGCCGCAGGCCTGCTGAGCGTGCGTGCCGTGGCCGCGTTCCTCGATGATGCGATGCGCACGGTGTTCGGGTCGCCGACCGGTCTGTCCGGGTTGACGTACGAGCAGGTGTTGGGCACGGCCACGCCTTCGGCGTACACGCTGTGGTCCGCCCGGACGATCGACTTCTACTTCCTCATCGGCGGCGTCCTCTACGGTGCGACCGCCTGGTCCGCCAGTCGCCGTGCTGACGAGCAACCGGACCCGCCGCACCGAGCCGAATGACGGCGTTTGATCAGCGACGATCCAGCACGGCGCTCAGGAACCGGGTGTCCAGCCACGGTGGCGTCGCCTGCCGGCCGAACGGGTCGGACAGGTCCCGGCCGTACCGTGCCGCCACGGCCGCCACGGGCTCCTCGCCGACGCTCCAGCCGGCCGCCCGCAGGTGCTCCGCCGGATCCCCGCGCCGCTCGGTATTGATCAGGGACCGCATCTGGACACCGGACCGTTCGCTGAGCTCGTCGAGCGGCGCACGGTCGGCGGCGAGGTGGTCCACCTGGACGATGTGGTCCAGCGCAAGGCGGCTCCCCGGCACGGAGTGTTCGTCGACGCGCCGCAGCAGCTGATCCTCCGCCTCCGCCGGCAGGTACGCCAGCAACCCCTCCGCCACCCAGACGGCCGGGGCGTCGGCGTCGAACCCGGCGCCGGTCAACGCCGCCGGCCAGTCCTCGCGCAGGTCCGCGCCGACCGGGACGCGGACGCAGGCCGGGCTGGCACCCGCGTGATCGAGCACGTCATCCTTGAACGCGACGACCTGCGGCTGGTCCAGCTCGTACACGGTCACTCCGGGCGGCCAGCCGAGCCGGAACGCCCTGGTGTCCAGGCCCGCGGCGAGGAGCACGACCTGCCGGACGCCACCGCCGACCGCCTCGAGGACGACGTCGTCATAGAACCGTGAGCGCACCCCGATGTAGCGCGAGCCGTGCAGATGCAACGCGTCCCGGTCACCGACCTCAGCGCCGGGCTCGGGCCAGCGCACCGGGAACGCGACCGGCGACTCGACGGCGCGGATGAACGCGGCGCCGAACGGGTCGTCGATCAACGCGTCCGGACGCGACGATTCGACGGTACGCGACGCGGCAAGGCCGAGGGCCGTGATGCCCGGCCCGGTGGTGACATCCCAGCTGCGGTGTCCCGCCACGTCCCACACCTTCCTCGTGTCCCGGCGAATCTCCACGCTCCCGCCGCAGCAAGGCAGGGCGGCGGGCGGGCCTGCCAGAGTCGTGTCCGACGGGTATCTTCCGCGCGTGAAGTTGAAGATTGCGATCGGTGTGGCCGTTGCCCTCGTGCTGTCGTGTTGTGGTTTCGCGCTGTACCGGCGCATCGTCCCGAATCATCACGCGTCCGGCGAAAAAGGCTGCGTTGCGAGCACGACCAACGCCGGCAAGCTCGCGTCCTCGCGTTGCACCGAGTCACACGAGGCCGAGATCGTCGACTTCTTCTACCCTGAGGGTGCCGAGGCCGGCTGTCACCGGTCGGCCGAGGAGTTCCTCGGCGGGTCGCTCGCGGACGCCCGGATCGACCTGCGCCTGCTCAACTACGTCCGGAAGGACTTCACGTCGTTGGCGTGCGGGCTGGTCGTCGTCAGTGACTCCGACGGTACCGATGCGCCGCACACCGGGAGCCTGCAGGGCACCATGCGCGGGGACCGGCCGATGGCGATCACCTGCGGCCACTACACCAATGGCGTGCTGAAGTACCTGACGTGCGCCGAGGCGCACTCGGCGGAGTACGTCGGGTCCGTTGTGGACGGCGGCGATCACGACACCAGCTGCCGGCAGGCGGGGGCAGCCTACCTAGGGCTGAGCGACGACGAGTTCGCGACCCGCGGCGATCTGCGGTCGCACTGGCTGACCACGCCGCGCGGCGGCGAGCGGACCGGCTGCGTCGTGGTGGAGGTGTCCGGCAAGGACGTCCTGACCGGCTCGGTCAAGGGCCTCCGGACCGGACCGCTCCCCGTTTGAGGCCGCGCAGCGCGGTGGGCCGCTCCCGACGGTGTACGGCAGGCGTGACCGTCAGCTCAACAGGTCGGTGTCGAGGTCGAAGATGCGTACCGCTGACCACAGCGTGCCGCATTCGTCGCGGAACGCGTCGTGCACCGGATCGGTCTGGTAGGCATCATGGGCCGCCTGGTCGGGAAATCTGAGAACCATGCCGTACGAGTAGGCACGGTCGATGACGGCCCGGTCGGTGCCGGCGGGCGGGCCGAAGCTGCCGTCGATGGCAGACCGGATGGTCAGCAGGGAACGGACGCCCGCGAGAAACCTGTCGTGCTCGGCCGGCGTGAGGTCGGACCGGAGCGAGAAGTACACGGAGTGGATGAACACGTCGGCACGCTACAACACACACCGCTGACCCGTCTCCTACACCACCAGCGCGGACGCGACCCGCGGATCAGACCGACTGGATCGATCACGAGACCAACGACGCGGGTGGGATCGACGGACCGCATAGACTTCGTTGGTGGAAGGCGAGGACCGTACTTTGCCGGCGGCGCTGGCTGCTGCTCACGTTGAACGCTTCTGCGACGACCATGACGGTCACGACTTCCAGCCGTACGACGAGTTCATGTGGTCTGTCGAGACGCTTGAGTGGTGCCGGTCCTGGATCGGAAACCCGGCTGTGGATGCAGTGCCGTTCCGGGTCTTCGGGCAAGACGGGTCTGGTGGTCTTGCGGCCTTCTGGATCCGGGTTGCGGACGCCGAGATCGAGACCCAGCCCATCGTGTTCCTGGGTTCCGAGGGCGAGCTGCACGTGGTTGCCAAGGATCTCGGCGACTACCTGTGGCTGCTGGCCAACGGCGTCGGCCCTCTCGAGACCGTCGACGGCACCAACCGCACGACGACGCCCATCCCCGCGCTGACCGCGGTCGCGCAGCGCTACACCGGTGAGCTGCACCGGCCCACCGCGACGGTCATCGACGCAGCCCAAGCCGAACTCCACGCTTTGACAGCGCTGGTCGACAAACGTCGGGAGCATCCAAATGCCTCCCCCACCAGGTGATGGTCACCGACGCACCGGGCGGCGGCGGGTCGGTCCGGGTGAACGTGGGAGCCGCTCGTCCGCAGGGGTGGTCAGGTGCCGGACGGTGCGCCACCAGATGGCCAGTTGTGCGACGGCGAGGGCGAGGGCGAAAGGCGGCAACGTCCAGAGGCCGATGCTCTCGGCGATCGCGCCGGCCAGGAACGGGAACAGCGCGCCGCCGAGCACCGACACGCCGTTCAGCAGGCCGATCGTGGTGGGTGCCAGCCGCTGCGAGGCCAGGGACGGGGCGACCGCCATCGTGGTCGGGAAGATCGGGCCGAGGCAGAAGCCGAGGAGGGCGAGCGCGGGCACGGCCAGTACCGGCGCCATCCAGAGCAGCGCGGTGGCGGTGGTGACGCCGACCAGGCACGCGAACGTCAGCCGAGTCGCGGTCCAGCGCAGGCGCGCCGCGAGGGGGCTCAGCACGAACCGGCCCAGGGTCAGGCCCAGCCAGTACCCGCTGATCGTGTAGCCGGCGAGGAGGTCGCCGTGGCCGCGCTCGCTGACGAGGAAGCTGAAGCCCCAGTTGCCGACGCTGATCTCCAGCCCGACGTACACCGCGAGGAACGCGGCGCCGAGCAGGACCGCGGGCCGGCGGACCGCGACCCGCAACAGTCCTTCCCGCGGCGGGTGCCCGTCCGGCGGCCGGGCGGGCAGTGGGCGCAACGTGGCCTGGAAGCCGACCACGAGCGGCACACACGCCAGCGCGAGGACGAGCCAGACCGACGTCCACGCGGTGAAGCCCAGCATCCACGTCGCCAGCGGCGGCCCGATCAGCGCGCCGACGCCGAAGAACGCGTGCAACCAGTTCAACAGCGTGGTCGAGGAGGGCAGCGCGGCGAGGTGGGCGTTGAGCACCGATTCGAGGACACCGGTGCCGTACCCGGCGACGACCTGCACCGCGACGAGCGCGACGAACGCCGGACGGGTCGCTGTTGCCAGCCCGGCGACGATGAACGCGGCCCCGCCCACGCTCAACGCCGCCCGCGTCCCGAGCCGGTGGATCAGCGCCCCGGCGGTGGCCCCGGCGAGCAGGAACCCCGCCGAGAAGGCGAAGAACGTGACGCCGATCGTCGCTTTGTCCAGCCCGTAGTCACGGATCTGCGCGGGCAGCAGGACCCCGCCGACGCCCGCGCTGAGACCGACCAGGACGAAGGCGGCGTACGCGAACACGATCGGCGCCCAAGCGCGCGGCGGAGACGCTGACACCGGACCTCCACGGGACGACGTATGGTCGACATCATGCCGAACCACGGCCATCCGTTGGTGCGGTCGGGCTTTCGAAAGTCGAAGAAGCCGAAAGCCGAAAGTCGAAAAGCCGGACGAACGCAGCGAAAGAGGCGTGGATGTCGCACCGCAACGGCTGGCTCGAGCTCGTCGAGGCCGACCCGGCGCACTCGCAGCGATACATCGACCGTTTCGCGTCGATGGCCGAGGCCGGCGCCGACCTGGCCGGCGAGGCTCGGCTCATCGACGCGATGCTGCCGCGCGGGTCACGGATCCTGGACGCCGGTTGTGGTCAGGGTCGCGTCGGCGGTCACCTCGCCGCGGCGGGGCACGACGTGCTCGGCGTCGACCTCGATCCGGTCCTGGTCGCGGCGGCGCGGCGGCACCATCCCGCGGCGCGGTGGCTCGTCGGCGACCTGTCGGAGCTGGACCTGCCGGCGCAGGGCATCGATGACGGGTTCGACGCCATTGTCTCCGCCGGCAACGTGATGACGTTCGTCGCGGTGGACACCCGGCGGGAGGTCCTGCGCCGGGTGCGGGCGCACCTGCGTGGTGCCGGCCGGGTCGTGGCTGGGTTCGGCGCCGGCCGCGGCTACGACTTCGACGAGTTCGTCGCCGACGCCGCGGCCGCGGGGCTGGTTGCAGACCTGATGCTGGCGACATGGGACCTGCGCCCGTTCACCGCCGGCGCCGACTTCCTCGTCACGGTCCTACGTCCCGCGTAACCGTCACGGTCCAGCGTCCCGCGTAACCGTCGCGGTCCTGCGGGACCGCATAACCGTCGCGGTCCCGTGGCCCGCGTAACCGCGTGCGCCGTGGCGATCAGGCGGCGGCCAGCAGCTCTGGGACCGGGCCGGGGCGGCTGACACACTGTCCCCGCCTGGTCCCCAGCGCCGCGATGACGTCCGCGGTGACCTGGTCCGGGCTGGGCATCCCGTCGACGGACAGCAGGATGCCGCGGCGGTCGTACCAGTCCAATATCGGCTCGGTGACCTCGTGGTACAGCGCCAGCCGCCGCCGGATGACGGGCTCGGTGTCGTCGGAGCGGTGCTCGATCCCGGCCCGCGACAGCAGCCGGCGGACCACCTCGTCGTCGTCGACGCGCAGGTGCAGCGCGACCTCGGCCGTCGCCCCCAGCGACGTGGCGATCTGGTATGCGGCCCACGCCTGCGCGGGGGTGCGCGGATAGCCGTCGAGGACATAGCCGCCGCCGGCGGCGGTCGCGTCGGCGAGTGCCCGTCTGACCAGGTCCTGCATCACGCGATCCGGCACCAGGCTGCCACGGTCCAGGTAGTCCTGCACGGTGCGGCCCAGGCTCGTGCCTCGGGCGACGTGGCGCCGCAGCAGGTCGCCGGTAGCGAGGTGCGGCACCCCGAAGTGGGCGGCGATCCGGGCGCCCTGCGTCCCTTTTCCGGCTCCGGGTGGCGCGATCATCAGTACCCGCATGGTCTCTCCTTGTCCGGTGGATGGCTACCAGTGAATGCTGCGACGGGGCCCGGTGCCCGGCATGGGTCAGATGACTGCATCCCGGGCTACCGTGGGACACGCCACACATCGCAACCCTCGCACCGGGGGGTCTCCACGGTGAAGGTTCCAGCGCCGCCCGGCGACGACCTGCTCGGCCGGGCATCCGAACTGCGCACCATCGACGCGTTGCTCGCCGGCACCGACCCTCCGGGGCCGAGCCTGCTGCTGCGCGGCGATCCGGGCGCCGGCAAGACCGCCCTGCTCGACGCCGCCGCCGAGCGCGCGACCGCCGCCGGTGCGCGGGTGCTGCGGGCGGCCGGCGCGCCGTTCGAGACCGGGATCCGGTTCTCCGCGCTGCATCAGATGTTGTACGCCGCCCGGGACGTCGCCGGGAGGCTCCCCGACGACCAGCGCGATGCCCTGGGGCACGTCTTCGGCCGGGTCGCTGCCCCTGACCCCGACCCGCTCGTGCTGTCCACCGCGGTGCTGGCGCTGATGGGTGAGCTCGGCTCGGGACGGCCCCTGCTGCTGGTGGTCGACGACGTCCAGTGGATCGACCGGGCCAGCGCGACGGTCCTCGGGTTCCTCGCCCGCCGCGTCGGCAGCACCCCCGCGCGGTTCCTCGCCGCCCTGCGCAACGGCACGCCGGGCATCTTCGACGAGATGCGGCTGCCGGAGCGCACCGTCGGCCCGCTGCCCGCGCAGGCCGCGGCCGCGTTGCTGGACACCTGCCAACCCGGCCTGCCGGGTGTCGTGCGCCGCCGCCTGCTCGCCGACGCCGCCGGCAACCCCCTGGCGCTCGTCGAACTGCCCGGGTCGCTGACGGACCAGCAGCGGTCGGGGCAGGTCGCGCTGCCGGCGTTCCTGCCGCTGAACGGCCGCCTGGAGGCGACGTTCGCGGCCGGGCTGGCGGCGTTGCCCGAGCCGGCCCGGGCGGTGCTCCTGCTGGCCGCGCTGGACGCCGAGGCGGACCTGCCCACGATGCGGGCCGCCGCCCGGCCGCACGCGGACCTGCGGGACCTGACGCCCGCGCGGCGCGCCGGTCTCGTCACCGTGGACGAGGCCGGCGACCGGCTGGTCTTCCGCCACCCGCTGATCCGCGCCGCGATCGTCCAGCTGGCGTCCGCCAACGAGCAGCGGCACGCGCACGAGGCCCTCGCGGCGGCGCTCGCCGCCGCACCGGCCGGCGGCGGGGGCACCGCGCCGGAACGCCGCGCCCGTCATCTCGCCGAAGCCGCGACCGGACCGGACGAGACGGTCGCCCGCGCGCTGGACGCCGTGGCCAAGGCCGCCTGGGACGGCGGTGCGGGGCGGCGGCACGGCGGGGCGGCCGGGGCGGTCAGCGCGCTCGTGCGCGCCAGTGAGCTCAGCGACCGGCCGGCGCAGCGGTCGCGGCGGCTCGTCGAGGCCGCCTTCCTCGCCAACGTGACCGGACAGCTCAACCGGGTGCCGCAGCTGCTGAACGACGCCGGGCAGACCCCCGACACGGCGACCGGGCTCGTCTTCGCCGCCACCGCGCACTTACTGACCAGCGGCGACGGCGAC
Organism: Dactylosporangium sp. NPDC049525; assembly: GCF_040676755.1. Taxonomy (NCBI): domain Bacteria; kingdom Bacillati; phylum Actinomycetota; class Actinomycetes; order Micromonosporales; family Micromonosporaceae; genus Dactylosporangium; species Dactylosporangium sp. NPDC049525. The sequence goes on from NZ_JBFAPO010000007.1 coordinate 220,367, forward strand.
GTCGAAACGGCCCAGCACCTGCTCGTCAAGGCGCTCGACGACCTCGACAGTCCCCCGGGTGGCGTCGTCAAGGGCTGGGACGGCTACGGTGTCCTCTACGCCCTGCTGTTCGTGTGTGTCTACAGTGCACGACCGGAGCCGTGGGAGCTGCTGCGCACGGCGCTGGACCGGTTCGACCCGCAGTCGGTGTCGGCGCTGCGGCTGTGCTACGACGCCTACGCCGACCCGGTCAGCACCGCGCACCCCATCCGGCAGCGGCTGGCGATCGCCTTCGAGGACCTGTCCAACGATCCCGCGCCGTGGCAGTTCATCCCCCTGGCGTATGCGGCCGTCGAGCTCGACGCGCTGGCCGGATACCGGCACCTGTGCGAGCGGGTCATCGACCGCGAGCGCGACGGCGGCATCGTGACCGTCGTCATCGTCGGGCTGCTCATGCTCAGCGTCGACTCGATCGCGCACGGGCAGTGGGACGAGGCGGAACGCCTGGCGACGGAGGCGCTCGACATCGCCCAGGCGGACGGCTACCACCTCCTCGAAGGGCAGATCCGGTGCCGGCTGGCGCTGATCGGGGCGGCCCGCGGCGACGTCGGACGCACCCGGACGCTGACGGACGAGGTCACCCGCTGGGCGACGCCGCGCGGCGTCGGCCTGGCCCAGGCCCTGGCGCGGCAGGCGCGCGGCGTCGCAGCCTTGGGCCGCAGGGACTACGAGGACGCCTACCTGCAGGTGGGCCGGATCGACCCGCCCGGCGACCCGAGCGTCGGCATCCCGGGCCGGTGGATGGTGCTCGACCTCGTGGAGGCCGCCGTCCACATCGGACACCTCGACGAGGCGCGGGCCCACATCGACGCCGCGCGCCGCGCCGGGCTCGCCGACGTGTCCTCCCGCACCGCGCTGCTCACCGCCGGCGCCGCTGCGCTCGCCGCGCCCGACGCCGAGGCGGACCGCCTGTACGCCGCCGCGCTGGCCGTGCCCGAGTCCGACCAGTGGCCGTTCGAGAAGGCACGGATCCGGCTGGCCTACGGCGAATGGCTGCGCCGTAACCGTGACACCGCCACGGCCCGGCTGCAGCTGCGGCGGGCGCTGGAGTGCCTGGAGCGGCTCGGGGCCCGCCCCTGGGTGGAGCGGGCCCGCAACGAGCTGCGGGCCGCCGGCGTGGCGACGGCCCGCAACGGCCAGACCGGGACGCTGACCCCGCAGGAGCGGCAGATCGCCACGCTCGCGGCGACCGGCCTGACCAACAAGCAGATCGGCGAGCGGCTGTTCCTGTCGCACCGCACTGTCGGCGCCCACCTGCACCGGCTCTTCCCGAAGCTCGGCATCACCTCACGCGCCGCCCTCGCCAGCGCCCTGGAGGCGCATCCACCCGAGGACTGACGCGCCGCCCTCGCCAGCGTCGTGGAGGCGCATCCGCCCGAGGGCTGACGCACGCCGCCCTCAGCCGCGGGTGAGGTTCTGCACCACCCCCGTGCCGTCGAAGACGTTGGCGCCGAGGAATCCGCTGCTGTACGCGGTGTCGGTGGCGTCGATGACCGGCGCGGCGCCGCGGTTCAGGTACACCTTGATGCTGGCGCCGCTGGCGACGACCTTCAGGTGGTAGCTGCGGCCCGGCACGACCGCCGTGGCGAAGGTGGCGATGTCGCGGCCGGGCCGCCACAGCTTCACCACGCCCGACGCGTCGATGTTCGCGGTGTAGTGCTGGGTGGCGTCGGCGTTGGCGCGGAACGTGAGCGCGGCCGCGGTGCCGTTGACGATGGTGACGTCGCCCTCGTAGGTGAAGTCGGCGGCGACGGTCCGGCTGAGGTAGAAGGCGTCGCCGGCGGCGGTGCCGTGCACGCCGGGGCGCGCCGCCGCCGTCGTCCAGGTGCCGTTGACGGGCTGCCACGGGCCGGCGAGGTTGGTGGCGAACCCGGGGCCGTTGAGGGTCAGGTTCTGCACGGTGCCGGTGCCGTTGAAGACGTTGGCGCCGAGGAGCCCGCTGCTGTACGCGGTGTCGGTGGCGTCGATGACCGGCGCGGTGCCGTGGTCGAGGAACACCTTGATGCCCGCCCCGGCGGCCACGACCTTCAGATGGTAGGTCCGGCCGGGCGTGACCGTGGCGGCGGCGGTGGCGATGACCCGGCCGGGCCGCCACAGCTTCACCACGCCGGACGCGTCGATGTTCGCGGTGTAATGCTGGGTGGCGTCGGCGTTGGACCGGAAGGTGAGCGCCGCGGCGGTACCGGTGGCGATCGTGACGTCTCCCTCGTAGGTGAAGTCGGCGGCGGTCGTGGCGCTCAGGTAGAAGGCGTCGCCGCCGGCGGTGCCCCGCTTGCCGGTCGCGGCGTCGCCCCACGACCCGCCCACGGCACGCCAGGGCCCGGCGAGGTTCGTCTCCAGGGTCGCCTCGCCCTGGCCCCACGCGGAGCGCAGCCGGTGCATTTCCGCGGAGACCAGCCGCACCGAGCCGCCGGTGGCGAACAGCCGGATGCCCTGGCTGGCCGGCGCGGAGTTGAAGTTGACGTTGTCGGTCCAGGACAGCCGCCCGTCGTTGCCGAAGATCTCCAGCTGCCCGCGGTCGACCAGCAGCCGCAGCTTCACCCGGCCGTTGAGCGGTGGCAGCGGCGCGCCGTACAGCGTCTGCGCGGCCCGGTCGTAGGTCACCGCCCGGTCGTAGCTGCCGTCGGCGCGGCGGTGCAGCTGGAAGCCGAACTGTGCCGCGGTGGCGGTGCTGGTGTCGAACTCGGCGATGATCTCGTATGTGTCGGCGGTGATCCCGGCGAACGGGTCCGTGGCCGGGTCGGCGGTGATGGTGCGGTTGGACCAGGTGGTGGTGTCGGCGCGCAGGCTGGCGAGCTCCGCGACCGGGTTACGGGTGATCCGCAGGCCGGCAGGCGTGGTGATGAGCCGCAGCTGGGCGGGGAACGACGCGTTGCCGGTCCAGGTGCTGCCGTGGTTGCCTGGCTGCCAGGCCATCTGCACGGTCCGGCCGTCGGGCAGGTTGTTGAACGTCAGGCCCGCGTAGAACGAGCCGTCGAAGGCGTTGCGGCCCTGGTCCATGCGCTGCGGAGCGGACCAGTCGGGTGCGAACGTGGCGCCGTCGAAGGTACCGGTGACGTATTCGCCGGACGCATCGGTCATCACCCACCGGACGTTGCCGGTGTTGCCGTCCACCGGCAGCGGGAAGAAGTCGGGGCACTCGAAGAGCCAGCCGGCGGCGTACCGGCTGCGGTAGGTCCAGTCGAGCAGGTTCGTCGACGTGTAGACGTTGACGCCGTTCCCGCCGCCGTCGGACCAGACGACCATGACCCACCGGCCGCGGGCGGCGTCCCACAGGACCTTCGGGTCGCGGCTGGTGCCGGCCGGGGTGACGACCTTGCGGCCGCGGTCGTAGCTCTGGAAGGTGCGGGCGCCGTCGGTGCTGTAGGCGATCGAGACGCCGTTGGTGCCGGTGAACACGACGATCGGGGCGTCCGTCGCGGTCCGCAGGCCGGAGGTGTTGCCCGCGTCGACGACCCCGGCGCCGGAGAACAGGTCGCCGGGGTGCACCCCGGGCTCCAGCGCGATCGGCTTCTGCGTCCAGTGCACCAGGTCCGGGCTGGTGGCGTGGCCCCAGTGCATGGTGTCCCAGGCCAGGCCGTGCGGGTTGTGCTGGTAGAACAGGTGGTAGAGGCCGTTGTAGTACAGCGGCGCGTTGACGTCGTTCATCCAGCCGCTGCGCGAGCTGAAGTGGAACTGGCCGCGGTAGGGCTCGTCGTAGCCGGTGGCGGCCGGGTACGGGAACTCCGGGTAGTCGCTGGACGCGCTGGCGCCGGCGGGCGCGGCGGCGAGCAGCATGCCCGCGACGAGCGCGAGCACGGACAGGATTCGGAGGCGAACGGTGCGCATGGTTGCGGTCCCTTCGGCGGGAAGGTGCCTGGTCTCCGGCTGGCGGTGCCGGTACGTTGTGGAAACGTTTCCTGACGCGTGTTCGACAGTGTGCGCTTGACGATGGAAGATGTCCATATATGAATGTCCATGTGCGTGCCACGATGAAGGATGTCGCGGCCCTCGCAGGGGTCGGCCTGGCCACCGTCTCCCGGGTGCTCAACGGCGTGCCGGTCGACCCGCACCTCACCGGCCGGGTCCTGGCCGCCGCGCGGCAGCTCGGCTACCGCAAGGACACCGCCGCCACCAGCCTGCGCCGCGCCGACCGGCGCACCAACACCATCGGCCTGGTCCTGCAGGACGTCGCCAACCCGTTCTCCTCCGCCCTGCACCGGGCCGTCGAGGACGTCGGCGTCCAGCGGGGCCTGCTCGTCCTGGCCGGCAGCAGCGACGAGGAGCCCGAGCGGGAGCGCGAGCTGCTCGGCGTGCTGCGCACCCGGCGGGTCGACGGCCTCATCGTGGTGCCGACCGGCGCCCCCGACGACGAGCTGGAGTCAGCGCACCGCGACGGCACCCCGATCGTCTGCGTCGACCGCGCCTCACCGGTGCCCGGCGTGGACACCGTGACCGCCGACAACCGCGGCGGGGTCGCCGGCGCGGTGCGGGCGCTGCACGCGCTCGGACACCGCCGGATCGGGTTCGTCGCCGACCACAGTTCACTGTGGACGGCCCGCGAACGGCACGAGGGCTTCGCCGGCGCGATGGCGCAGCTGCGGTGCCGGACCCGGCCCGCCTGGGTGTGCCGCGACGTGCACACCGCGGAGGCCGCCCGGCTGGCGGTGACGGGGATGTTCGCCGCCACGCCCGCGCCGACCGCGCTCGTCACCGCGCAGAACTGGCTGACCGTCGGCGCCCGGCGCGCCCTCGTCGACCTCGGGCTGCACCGCACCGTCGCCCACGTCGGCTTCGACGACTTCCCCCTCGCCGACATGCTCGACCCGCCGGTGTCCGTCATCGCCCAGGACCCGGCCGAGATGGGCCGGCGGGCAGCGCTGATCCTGCTGTCCCGCCTCGACGGAACGGACGCACCGCCGTCGGCCGTCACGCTGCCCACCCGGTACATCGCCCGGGGCTCTGGGGAGATCCCCGCACCGCGCCGATGACCCGAACGTCACCGGCGCCTCCACCGCCGATCCGTTTCTGCCCGAACGGGCGGATGTGGCGCCGGGTGGCGGGCCGTAGCGTGGCGTGCCATGACCGAGGATGTGGTACGTCCGCCGCGCCCCGCACAGGTGAACGTGGCGTTCTGGCTCCAGCTCGCCGCCGTCACCCTGCTGCTGGGCGTCGTCGGGGCGACCATCGCGCAGGCCGTGCACTACAACGCCGAGGTCTCGCGGGTCGCCGCGCTGGTGGGTGGCGTCGACCCAGGAGAGGTGCGCGACGAGCGCGCGAGCAACATCATGCTGGCGCTGTTCGTCGGCGTGCCGACGGTGGTGCTGTGCCTCTGGCTCGCCGTGACGGCGTGGCCGGTGCGGCGCGGCAGCAACATCGCGCGGATCTTCGTCTTCGTCGCCGGGGGCGGGCAGGTCCTGCTGGCCGTGGCGCAGGTCTGCGGCGGGTTCCTGCTGGCGCCGCTCGCGTTCACCGCCATGGACAGCGGTGACGACGTGATCGTGGACGACGGCGTGTCCTGGGAGGGCGACTCGGAGTTCATCGACACCCTGTACTCCAGGACCGAAACGGTCTCCGGGATCTACTTCGTCGGCGTGCTGCTCGCCGCGCTCAGCGTGCTGGCCATCACCCTGACGGTCGTGCTGCTGCTGGCCCTGCCGCCCGCGCACCGCTACTTCTCCCCGAAGCCCCCGCAGGCCTGGCCGCCGCACCCCGCCCTCGGGCCGATGCCCTACTACATCTGCCCGGACCCGTCGGCCCACCTCCCGGCCGCGGCCACCATCACCGCCGAACCGTCGACGCTGGCGCCACTGTCGGCACCGACACCGGCGCCGGCGCCGGCGCCGGACCAGCCGCAGGACTGACCCCCGCGGCGGCGTCGTGGGCCTGCCTGGCGGCGAGCAGCCTCGGCAGGTGCTCGCCGCTCCAGGCCCGCACCGCCGCGATGAGCGTCAGCAGGCTCCGGCCCAGCTCCGTCAGTTCGTACTCGACGCGCGGCGGGTGCTCCGGGTACGCGGTGCGCACCACCAGGCCGTCGCGCTCCATGGCGCGCAGGGTCTGGGTGAGGACCTTCGGCGTGACGGCGCGCAGCGGGACCCGCAGCTCGGTGAACCGCCGCGGGCCGTGCTCCAGGCACAGCACGACCATCGCCGTCCACTTGTCGCCGATCTGGAACGGCAGCGCGCCCGACGGGCACACCGGGTCGAACATCTCGGGGTCGAGGTCCATCCCAGTACCTTTGCAGTAACCGGTGCCGGCATGGGTACCGTCCCCCGCAGTCAGTGTCACGGCCGGGCGGAGGAGCGGGAACATGGGCGGTATCGCCATCTTCGGGGCGGGCGGCAGGGCCGGTCGGGCGGTCACCGCCGAGGCCCTGCATCGCGGGCATCAGGTCACCGCCGTCGTGCGGGATCCGGGCCGGCACGCCGACCTCGCCACCGCCGGCGTCGACGTCGTCCAGGGCGACGTCCGGGATCCCGCCGCCACGGCCACGATCCCGCGCGGCCACGCGGCCGTGGTCAGCGCGGTCACCCCGTTCTCCAGTCCGGAGGCACTCGCCCGGTCCGCGCTCGACGAGCGGTTCTTCGTCGACGGGGTCGAGGCGCTCCTCGACGGCCTGCCGAAGGCCGGGGTGCGCCGGCTCGTGCTCATCGGGCTGTTCGCGAACCTGCTGGGCGTCGACGGCCGCCCGGTGCTGGAGGACCCCGCGGCGTTCCCGGCGCAGCTGCGGCCCTTCGCGCTGTCGCACACCGCCGGGCTGGACCGGCTCCGGGCCGCCGGCCCGAGCGACGTCGACTGGCTCATGCTCACCCCGCCGGCTGGGCTCGACCCGGCGGGTCCGCGGCTCGGGCGCTACCGGACCGGAGGCGACGCCGCGCCGGCGACCGGACTGTCCTATGCGGACCTCGCGGTCGCCGTGCTCGACGAGATCGAGACCCCCACGCACCACCGCACCCGCGTCTCAGTCTTCCACTGACAGCACGGCCAGGTCCCGCTCGGCATACAGGCGGTGCGACCACTCCTCGTTGAGCACGATCGTCAGGCACTCGCGCACCGGGAAGCTGCGCGACGGCGGCCATCCCGGGCTCTCCGCCGGCTCGGTGTCCGCGACGAGCCAGTCGTCGGTGAGCCCGTCGACGAGCGTGCGGACCGTGGCCATCCGCTCGCGGCGCAGCTCGAGCACCACGTCCAGCGCCGGCCGGGCCTCGCGGTCGCGGGGCACGCCGGGGATGTCCGGCATCGTGTCCCACGGCAGCGCCAGCGGGTGCCACGGGGCCGGGTCGCCGAGCACGGCGCGGCGGATCCACGAGTCGGTGACGAACACCAGGTGCCGCAGCGTCTCGATGAACGACCACTCGCCGTCGACGGACTCGTGCAGCAGCGCGGGATCCAGGCGCCGGGCCCGCTGCACGGTGCCTTCCCAGAGCCGCTCCACGACGTCCCACGCCTCGCGGAAGCCGGCCGGGTCCGTCGGGCGCATCTTGACCCGATCGGGATACCGCCGGTTGAGCTCGGCCTCCACCAGCGGGCCGACGTCGACCCCGTTGATCGTCAGATTGCTGATCTCGCCGTCAATGTCGGCGTCGACCAGCTCGACGCCCCGCATCACCACGCCCCTGAGGTCCACGTCCTGGAACCGGGCACCGGCGAGGCGGACCGCGCGGAACCGCGCACCCGACATGTCCTTGTCCTCGAACCGTTCGGCCATGCCGCGACCCTATCGCCGGATCGCGGGCGCGTCTCGACATGCGGGCCACCGGAGTAGATAATGCACTGGCAGTGCACAATCATGCCCGCCTATTTCAAGGGGACGCTCAGCATGATTCGCCTCACCCTCGGGCTCCTGCTCGTCGCCGCGCTGCTGGCGACACCGGACCCCGCCGCCGCCCACCCCGCCCGGCAGCACCGCCCGATCGTCTTCGTGCACGGCTCGGCCGGCTCCGCCCAGCAGTACCAGACGCAGGCCAAACGCTTCGCCAGCAACGGCTATCCGGCGGCGCTGGTCGAGGCGCACGAATACGACTCCACCTTCACGCTCAACACGCTCGACCAGGTCTGGTCCGGCCTCGACGCCCGCATCGACCGGCTGCTGCGCGACGCCGGCACCGACCAGGTCGACCTGGTCGCACACTCGCTCGGCACGTTCGTCGTGCAGGGCTACCTGAACAGCAGCCCGGCCCGCGCCGCCCGCGTCGCGCACTACGTCAACCTCGACGGGCGCACCGCCACCGCCCTGCCCGGCGGCGTGCCGACCCTCGCGATCTGGGGCGAGGGCGACCCGGCCCGTACCATCGCCGGCGCCACCAACGTGTCCTTGGCCGACCAGTCCCACACCCAGACTGTCACGTCCGTGGAGAGCTTCACCCACGTGCACCGCTTCCTCACCGGCAAGGCCCCACGGACCACCCGCGTGCAGCCGCAGCGACGGATCACGCTGTCCGGCCGGGCCGTGCTGTTCCCCGTCAACGCGGGTGTACCGTCCGGCACCCTGCAGGTGTACGCGCTGAACGGCCTCGGCACCCGCACCCGGCTCGTCGCGACCGCTCCCCTGTCCGGCGACGGCGCCTTCGGCCCGATCGGGGCCGACGGCGACACCCGGTACGAGCTCGCGGTGGTACGCCCCGGCGCGGCGACCCACCACTTCTACTTCACCCCGTTCCAGCGCACCGACCTGCTGATCCGCCTGCTCACCAGCACCCCCGGCGAAGGCCTCGGCGCCCTGGTCGAGACCAGCGACCGGCACGCCGCAATCGTGGTCAACCGCAACAAGGAATGGTGGGCCGGCAGCGACCGCCTGCGAATCAACGGCCAGGACGTCCTCAACGAGGCGAACAGCCCGCGGGTGAAGCGGGTCATCGGCATCTTCGCCTTCGACAAGCACAGCGACGGCGTCACCGACCTGTCAGCGCCGCTGCCGGAGTTCTACGCCCAGACCTTCATCACCGGCATGGACGTCTACATCCCGTCCCACGGCCACACCGTGGTCACCGCCGTCGAACGCGGCACCGGCACCCTCACCGTCCTGCCGATCCCCGCCTGGCCATCAACCAACCACCGCAGCACCGTGAACCTCTGACCGGCCCGTTGAACCTGCGCTACAACAGCTCGCACAGCCAGACGGTCGGCGACGGACTGGGCGCCCAGTCCTTCATGGCCGGCCAGACCGTCACCGAGGCGCCTACGAGCCGACCAACGGCTCCGGAGTCACGTCGCAGGACACGGTGCCGTTCGCGCTGTGGGCCGCCTCGGCGACTGCTCGGCTAGCGCGAGCGAGGAGTCGGGAGTGGCGGAAGCGGCCCCAATACCTCCGCCGGCAGTCCGTCGGGCCACTCGTCACCAGTGAAACTCCAGAATATCCACCGCCATGCGTCGGGGGTTGCGCCGATGAGGTGTCCCGAGGCGGCGTCGAAGACTGCTGTCTGGCTGTTGGCGAAACTGTAGGCGACGAATCCATCAGCTTGACCGCTGCTCGAGTTCCAGGTCCGAAGGGTGCCATCGTCGCTGCCGGCTGCCAGGCGACTGCCGTCAGGAGACCACGCCACCGATCTAACCCAGCCGGTGTGACCAGCCAACCGCAGGTGCTCGGCACCGGTCACCACGTCCCAGACCCGCACACTGAGATCGTCGCTGCCAGTGGCCAGGCTGGCCCCGTCCGGAGACCAGGCCACGGCGTTCACGAAGCCGACGTGACCGGCAAGTTGGAGGCGTTTGGCGCCGGTAGTCACATCCCAGACGAGCACGCCGCCGTCGGCGCCACCAGCGGCCAGGCCGGTCCCGTCCGGAGACCACGCCACCGCGCTCACGGAGCCGTCGTAGTCGGGGAACTGGCGGCGCTCGACATTGCCAGCCACGCCCCAGACCAGCACATTGCCGTTGGCGTCGCCAGTTGCCAGGCGGGTCCCGTCCGGAGACCACGCCACCGCACTCACGGAGCCAGCGTGGCCAGCCAATTGCAGACGCTCGGCACCGGTCACCACGTCCCAGACCTGCACACTGCTGTCGCCGCCAATCGCCAGGCCGGTCCCGTCCGGAGACCACGCCACCGCGCTCAGAAAGCTGGCGGGAACCGCCAACCGCAGGCGCTCGGCACCGGTCGCGACATCCCAGACCCGCACACTGCCGTCGCCGCCGCCAACGGCCAGGCCGGTCCCGTCCGGAGACCACGCCACCGCGCTCACGGAGCCGGCGTGGCCAGCGAACCGAAGGTACTCAGCACCGGTCACGACATCCCAGACTCGCACAATGCCGCCGTAGCCGCCGGCGGCCAGGTTTGTGCCGTCCGGAGACCATGCCACCGACCGAACCCGGCCGGCGTGACCAGTCAACTTGAAACATTCGGCACCGGTCACCAAGTCCCAGACCCGCACACTGAGATCGTCGCTGCCAGACGCAAGGCGGGTCTCGTCCGGGGACCATGCCACTGCGCTCACGGAGCCGACGTGACCGGCCAACCTGAGATACTGGGCACCTGTCACGACATCCCAGACCCGCACACTTTTGTCGGCGCTGCCAGTGGCCAGCCGGATCCCGTCCCGAGACCACGCCACAGACCGAACCCGGTCGGCGTGACCAGCCAACTGGATACGTTCGGCACCGGTCACCGCATCCCAGACCCGCACAATGCCGCCGTAGCCGCCGGCGGCTAGGCCGGTTCCGTCCGGAGACCACGCCACCGCGCTCACGGAGTCGGCGGCACCAGCCAGCTGCAGGCGCTCGGCACCGGTCACCGCATCCCAGACCCGCACACCATTGTCGCCGGCGGCGGCCAGGCCGGTTCCGTCCGGAGACCACGCCACCGCGCCCACGGAGCCAGCGTGAACAGCCAGCTGCAGGCGCTCGGCACCGGTCACCGCATCCCAGACCCGCACACTGCCGTCGTCGCCGCCGGACGCCAGTCGGGTCCCGTCCGGAGACCACGCCACCGACCGAACCCAGTCGGTATGACCGACCAACTGGAGCCGCTCGGCACCGGTCACCGCACCCCAGACCCGCACACTGTAGTCGCCGCTACCGGACGCCAGTCGGGTCCCGTCCGGAGACCACGCCACCGCGTTCACGGGGGACACGTGTCCGGATGCAACCCAGGGTGTTGCGGTGTTCCGAAGCCGGGCCCGTTCCTCGCGCGGCAAGGGAGCAATCAGGAGGTCGTCGGCTTGCCGGGGCGGAGGCGTGCACCACAGAAGCTGTGTCCGGTGGCGGATGGTCCGCGTGAAGTCGACATCGTCGATCGCACAGTGGCGCAGGACAGCCGTAGCGATCAGCGCACGATCGAGGCGGGCCTGGCTCAGACGACTGTCGTGCAGTTCGGCAGTGTCGAGGCGAGCGTCGGTGAAGTCCGCGCCAGCTAGATCAGCATGATGGATCCGTACACGGCGGAGGTTGGCTCCACGAAAGTTCGCGCCAGCCAAACTCAGCGCATCCACACCCGCCTCCGGACGGCCGATGGTCCACTCAGCAAGGTCGGCGCCAGGGAGTTGGACACGCACCAAGCTGTGGTGCGGGTGTCCTTGCTCAGCGGCGCGCAACGCATACGCGAAGGCGAGTTCCGATGCCGTCGGCGTGTATTGGTCCCGAATCACCGCGAGTCCTGCAAGTGCTGCCGCGCAGGTATCCGGCGTGGCCGCCGCGAGGCACTGCCCGAGGAAGTCAAGCGTCTCCGGACTGGGCACTGGCATGGCCACCGGCCCGGCCCCAGTCGCGGATACCTCACGCAACGCTCGGAAGAGGTAGCGGGCGAGGAAGTACTCGAACAGCGAGCGGTGGCCGAACTCGAATTCGTCCCCGTCGCGGCTCAGGAACGTGGCGGTGCGGAAGTCGGTCTTCCAGAGGTCAGGGACGTTGTCCCGGTAGTGACTGCGCAGATCTGGGCGCTGGTTGAGAAGGTTGACCAACCAGTCGTCCACGTCGTTGGCGGTCCAGGAGTTCCGACCCGAGCGCCAGATCTCCGCAGCGATCGCCTCCATGAGCAGCTGCTTATGGCCGGGCAGCAAGGTGTGCTTGCCGCTGTCCCGGGCCAGCCACCGCTCGACCACCTCCCCGTAGAGGTCGACCGCACGCACCTCCCGGCCCTGCAGCTTCGCGGTCTCGATGAACTCGACCTGGTCGGAGATCAGCTTCAGCGTCATCGGGCGGCTGGCCAGGTCCGTCAGGTCATGGACGCTGCCGATGAGCGTCAGGAACGCCTCGACCTTGTCCGGCGAGGCGTTGAGGTTGCCCGCGAGATAGTCCCGGATCTGCTGCGGCCCGAACGGCAGCATCAACAGCGCTAGGTAATCCTTGCCCTGTGGACCCTGCCGGTCGTCGCCGGTGAAGAAGTTGACCTCGTCGCGGATTGTGCGGAAATACTGCGTCCGGCAGGTCAGCACCATCCGGGTGCTGGTCGTGCCCTCGACGGCGCGCCACAGCTGGCGGATGAACAGCCGCTGGTCGTGTGGCCCGAGATGCACCAGTGCCTCGTCCAGCCCGTCGAAGATCACCACGACGTCGCCCTGTGCCAGCCGGCGGCGCACGGTGTCAGCAGACAGCCGTTCCCGGGGCACCGCGGCTGGGCGGCTGGCCTCCAGCATGCTGTCGAGGATCGTGTCGAGGGTGATCGCCCGGGTCAGGTCGGTGGCGCGGACGTCGCGCAGGTCGAACAGCAACGGCAGCGGCGCCCCGCTCGCGCGCCGGTCGAGCAGGGCCCGCGCGAACAGTTTCGCCGTCGTGGTCTTGCCCAGGCCGACGTCGCCCAGCAGCGCGCACAGTTGCGGGCCGTCCTTCGCCGTGGCCCACTCCAGCAGCCGGTTGACCGCCGCCAGTGCCGGGCCGCGCTCCGGTGCGTCGAGGTGGGACTCGCGGAACGTGGTCTCGCTGACCTCGGCGTCGACCAGCACGGCGCTGTCGTTGCCGCCGCGGCGGTCGGTGAGTCGTTTGGTGTGTTCCGCGAGTTCGGCCGTGCTGTCGGGCGCCGAGGTCGGTTGCCGCGGCGCCGCGAGCTCGCGGTGCAGCTCGTCGACGAGTTCGTCGATGTACTGCTTGCGCTGCTGGTCGCCCCGTAACCCGGCCCACGGCTGGTCGCGGCGGCGCACGTCGCGGCGGCGCAGCGGGCCCAGGGTGGACGTCGCGCCGGGCAACCCGGTCAGCGCGAAGAAGACCCGTCGGCCGGGCCGGTCCAGGACCCGGGTCCGTTCGGCCTCGTCCGCCGGGTCGGTGAGATAGGACGGGCTGATCAGCACGACGCGGACGTCGGCCTGCGCACAGCGCCGATCGCGGGTGGCCTGCACGTCCTCGCCGAGGCCGATCGAGTCCGGGTCCGCGATCTCCCACTTCCGGTCGCCGTCGAGCCGAAGGTGCTGGCCGAGCATGGTGAGCAGCTGACGCGTCGATCGGGAGGCGGCGTCGGCCGCGGCGACGCTGACGTAGACCCTGGTGCGGCGGGAGTCGCCCAGCTCGGTGACCTCGGGTGCGATCGGGTGCGCGATCCCGGTGTCGTCGGCCGCCTGACCCGTGAACGCCGCGATGCCCTCGTCCATCAGGTCCCCACCGGCGAACCAGCCGTAGCGACGCTCCGGCGTGCTCTTGCGGGCTTCCAGCTCCAGCCGCACGTCGACCCCGAACGCCGCCGCCGCCTCGTTGACCCGTTTCCGGAAGTCCTGGAAGGCGTCCTGGCCCCGCGCCTGGTCGACGGGGAACTCCGCCTCGTCCAGGGCCGGGCGCAGCAGGAACCGTCCGTGCTCGTCGAGGAGGCGCACGATCACGCTCAGCCGGGCCGCCTGTAGCTCGGTCAGTGCGCCACCGGAACGCAGCGCGTCCACGCGGGCGGCGGCCTCCGCCGGGGAGAGGGCGGTCACAGCGGCTCGAACCCGTTCAGGTCGAGGACCCTGGCGCGGATCGCGTCGGCCAGCGCGTTCGCGAAGATCGTCCGCTTGATGCCGGACAGTTCGGCATAGCTGCCCTGCTCCTGGCCGAAGATCAGTTGGCGCTCGATGCCGCCGAGGTCGCGGTAGGTGCTGAGCGGGGGCAGCGGGCCCAGCGCGACCGGCAGCGAGCCCTTGTCAGCATCGGGTCCGGCGAACCGCGGGAGTTCGTGTTCCCGGATGAACGGCCGGGAGAAATACGCGCTGGTCAGCAGCAACAGCCCGAAGTCGGCCTCGCCGAAGCGCTGGACGATGCCCGGGGTGAACTCCTCACCGCAGGTCAGGTGGCTGTCCTCCCACCACTGGACCTCCAGGTCCCGGAAGAGTCCGAGCGCCGGCAGCAGGTCCCGCAGCAGCAGCTCCTTGAGCCGCCGGTCCCGATGGCACCAGCTCAAAACGATCCGCACCGATCGCATCAAACGACCCCCCGGATAGCCCGGATCAAACCCCGGATAGATTTCCGCGACTCTAACACAACACAGCGTGACCACCGGTCAGGGCAGCGAGCGGGCCATAGAATCGGTCCGTAATGTGGCGAAGAACCGGTTTTGACGGGAGTGTCGGAGCGGCCCGCGCCGCGGCCGGCCTGTTCCTGCTCGCCGGGGTCCTCGCCGTGCTCGGGATCGCGCAGCCGCACAGCCGGACCCGGGACCTGCTCGTGGTCGCGGTCGCCGACTTCGGCATCGCGGCCGCCGCATGGTGGGTGCCGTGGCAGCGCCTGCACCCGAGGGCCACCGTGGCGCTCGCCGTCGCCGGGCTGGCGGTGCTGGCGTTCTCGACGTGGGCGTTCGGCGGGACCGCTTCCGGCACCGGGCCGTTCTTCGTGCTGCTGTTCGCCTGGGTCGGACTGCATCATCCGCCGTGGATCGCGTACGCCCTCGCGCCGCTGACCGCGACCGCGTACGTCGTGCCGCTGGTCGCCACCCACCAGCCGCCCGAGGTCGTCGGCAGCGCGGTGGTGTTCGTGCCGGTCGTGACCGCCGTCGCGGTCCTGATCGCCGGGCGGGTGCGACAGTGGCGGGACGCACGGGCCGAGGTCGCCGCGGCCGAGCGGTGGCGGGCGTCGCTGATGCTGACCCTGGCGCATGACGTACGGTCGCCGCTGACCGCCGTGCAGGGCGCCCTGGAGCTGCTCGACGAGGACGCGGACCTGCCGCCCGAGCGCCGGGCCCGGCTGACCGCCGCCGCGCTGCGGCAGGTGGCCCGGATCGCGCGCCTGGCCAGCGGGCTGCTCGACGTCGGCCGGGTCGAGGACGGTGTGCTCCGGCTGGACCTGCGCGCGGTCCCGGTGCGGGCCGCGGCGCACGACGCCGTCAGCCTCACACCGCAGGCCGACGCCGTCATAGACGTCGACCCGGGCCTGACCGTGACCGCCGACCCGGACCGCCTCGAGCAGATGCTGGTCAACCTCATCGGCAACGCCGTGCGGCACGGTGCCGCCCCGATCTGCGTGAGTGCCGCCGCAGCGGACGGTTCGGCGCTGTCCATCACGGTCCGCGACCACGGCCGGGGCGTGCCGGAGGCCTCGGTCGGCAGCCTGTTCTCCCGGTACGGCGGCGACGGCAGCGCGCACTCCGTCGGCCTCGGACTGTGGATCGTGCGGGAGCTGGCCCGCGCGCACGGCGGCGACCTCACCTACGAGCCGGCCGACCCCGGTGCCCGTTTCGTCATCACCCTGCCGCAGCAGGGCCCGGCGCAGGGAAAGGCGGCTCAGCCGAACGGCTGATCGGAGGAGATCCGTGAGCGGGCGTGGAAGCGGGTGGACTGCGCGGTCGGCAGCGTGAAGGACAGCCTGGCGCCGCCGCCCGGGTTGTCGTTGGCGGCGATCGTGCCGCCGTGCCGCTCCACGACCCGCTGGCAGATGGCGAGGCCCAGGCCGGTCCCGGCGTAGCCGGCGGCGCGGTGCGCCCGGTGGAAGCCGGTGAAGATCGCGTCGTGCTCGCCCTCGGGGATGCCGATGCCGCGGTCGGCGACGTCGACGCGGACCCAGCCGGTGCCGTGCGGGGTCGCGCACACGTCGACCCGGGCCGGCTGCCCCGGCGGCGTGTACTTCAACGCGTTGCCGATCAGGTTGTCCAGCAGTTGCCGCAGCAGCGCCGGGTCGGCGTGTACCGACGGCATCGCGCCGACGAAGATCTGTGCGGGTGGGCTGGTCGGGTCGACCGCCTGCGCCGCGAGCCGCTCGGTGACCACGTCGTCGACGACGGCGCGCAGGTCGAGATCGCGGGCGTCCAGGACGGCGTCGCGGGCCGCGGCGTAGCCGAGTAGGTCGTCGATGAGCCGCCGCATCCGCGCCGTCGTGGCCAGGGTGCGGTCCAGCACGGCCCGCTCCTCGTGGTGCTCGTGTCCGGGACCGCCGTCGGCGAGCGAGTCGCGGACGAACTCGGTGAACCCGCCGATCGCCGTCAGCGGGCTGCGCAGGTCGTGGGCGACGATGCCGGCGAACGCGGTGAGCTCGGCCTCCCGTTGCCGGAGGGCGGTGATGGTGTACGACGATGCGACGGCACCCATGATCCGGCCGTCCCGGTCCCGCAATGGCCGGGCGTGCATCATGGCGACCTGGTGGTGCCCGTCGGCGTGGGTCACGTGCGCCTCGACGCCGTCGACCCGCTGGCCGCGCAGCGCCACCAGCAGCGGCAGGTCGTGCTCGGCGAACGGGGTGCCGTCGGGTTGGGTCATCCGCAGCCGGCGGCCGCTCTCGACGACCGGCAGCGGCACCCCCGCGTCGGCGTCCACACCCGGGATCGCGGCCCGCGCCGCACGGTTGGTGTGCACCAGGATGCCGTCGGCGTCGCAGGTGATGACGGAGACGTCGAGCGCGTCCAGGACCTGCCGCAGGTAGGCCCGCTCCGTGGCGAGGTCGTCCCGCGCGGCCCGCAGCTCCGCCTCGGCCGTCTCGCGCAACCCGAGCTCGTCCCGCAGCGCGGTGTTGGCCTCGGCGATCGCCCGGTCCGCGGCGGCGCGCGCGGTGATGTCGTGGAACACCGCCACCGCGCCCGGCCGCCCGGCGCTGCCGTGCAGCGGGCGGGCCGACACGGTGATGACGATCCCGTCCGGGTTGCCGGGGTTGCGGATCACCATCGGCACCTGGTCGCTCGGCTCGCCGCCCAGCGCCCGGGCCAGCGGCAGTTCACCGGTGGGGAACGGGGTGGTGCCGTCGGGGTAGAAGATGCCGTAGTGCTCCTGCCAGGACCCGGCGCCCTCCTGGCTGTCCTCCTCCACCCCCAGCAGTGCCTTCGCCGCCGGGTTGTGCAGCAGGAACCGGCCCTGCTCGTCGACGACCCCGACGCCGTCGCTGACGCTGTCGACCACGGCGGTGAGCAGGTCGGCGTGTTCGCGGGCCTCGGCCTCCGTGCGCCGCAGCCGCGCGGTGGCGGCCGCGACCCGGACGTCGGCCCGGGCCCTGCCGGTCCCCAGCACGAACGTCAGCGCGGCCAGCAGGCCGCCGAGGCCGAGCCCGGCGGTCGTCATCGCCGCCGGGAACGGGCCCGCGCCGGGCAGGTCCGCGGCGACGACGCTGATCCGCAGCCGCCACTGCGCCTGCGCAACGTCGACGTCGACGGCCCGGTGGTCGGTGCGGTGCCGGTCGGATTTCGCGCGCACCTCCGCGACGGTGCCGACGGTGCCGTCGGCGTCGCGGGCCGCCAGCGTCACGTCCGCGGTGTTCTGGGTGCTGCGCCGCACCGCGGCGGCCATGAAGTCCTGGCCCCGCAGCCCCATCAGCACCCAGCCGAGAAACGGTCGCGCCCCGGTCGGGTCGGATGCGCGCGGCGTACCGGGGGTGCCGTACACGGGAGCGGCGAGCACGAACGACTTCTGTCGCTGGTGTTCGGGCAGGTCCCGGTCACGGATGAGCAGGTAGGTGTCGGACACCGTGACCTCGCCCGACCGGCGGGCCTCGGCGAGCGCCCGCGTCGGCGTCGCCGCCTGGGTGACGTCGACGCCCCGCGCACCGGCGGTCGTGCCGTCGAACGGCTCGCTGAAGACCGAGAAGATGTGTGCGGGCCCGGGCCCCTTCGGCGTGAGCGTCAGGTCCGGCACGCCGCGCTGCCGCCACAGTTCCTGGACCCGGTCGATGTCGCCGTCCTGGGCCGGGACCATGAACGCGATCGACGTCGCGCCCGCCAGCCCCATGTGCCGCAGCGGGTCGATCGCCTGGGCGAACTTCCCGGCGGTCAGCGGCTCGAACGCGCCGGTGGCCGCGGCGATGGTGCGCAGGGTGTCGACGTACCTGCCGGTCTCGTTGGTGACGGCCGCGGCAACCGCACCGACCTTGCGGTCCAGGGCCTGCGTCATCTCCCGCTGCTGGGCGCGGTCCAGCACCACCCCGGCCCCGACGGACACCGCCGCGGCGAGGGCCGCGACGAGTGTGGCGAGGACCCCGGCGCGTGACACCACGCGCCCGACCCGCCGCACGACGGACCACATACCCGGTTATCGGACTGCGGCCGGGGATCCTTCGGCTTATTGGTGATGCAGCTGCGGCAGGACCTTGGCGCCGAACGCGTCGATGAACTCGTCCTGGTGCTGCCCGACGTGGTGCAGGTAGATCTGGTCGAAGCCAAGCTCCAGGTAGCCGTGCAGGATCTCGGCGTGCCGGCCGAGGTCGGCGCTCACGTGCACGGTCTTCGCCACCTGCTCGGGGGTTACGTCGCGGGAGACCACGTCGAAGTGTTCGGCCAGCTCCAGGTCCCAGCACACCGGCGGCGCGAAGATGTTGCTGCGCCACTGCTCGTGCGCGACCGCCAGGGCCTCCTCCTGCGTCGGTGCCCAGCTGACGTGCACCTGCAGGCACAGGTCGCCGCGGCCGCCGGCTTCGCGGTACGCGTCGATCATCCGGCGCAGGTGTTCGACCGGCTGGTTCACGGTGATGAGCCCGTCGGCCCACTGCCCGACCCAGCCGGCGGTCTCGACGCTGACGGCGGCGCCGATCAGCTTCACCGGCTCGTCCGGCCGGGTCCACAGCCGGGCCCGGTCGACGGTGACGAGGCCGTCGTGGCTGACCTCCTCACCGGCCAGCAGCGCCCGGATGACGTCGACGCACTCGCGGAGCCGGGCGTTGCGGACGTCCTTGCGGGGCCAGCCGCCGCCGGTGATGTGCTCGTTGCTGGCCTCGCCGGTGCCGAGCGCCGCCCAGAACCGCCCCGGGTACATCGCGGCGAGGGTCCCGATCGCCTGCGCGATGATCGCTGGGTGGTAGCGCTGCCCGGGCGCGTTGACGATCCCGAACGGCAGCTGCGTGGCCTGCAACGCCGCGCCGAGCCACGACCACGCGAACGCCGACTGCCCCTGCCGCTCGCTCCACGGCGAGAAGTGATCGGAGCACATGGCGGCGGTGAACCCGGCCGCCTCGGCCCGCCGCACCGCCGCCAGCAGCGCGGACGGATGGATCTGCTCGTGCGAGTTGTGCAACCCGAAGACCGTCATGGACTCCTCTTACCCAGCGGGCGCAGATCGGCCTCACACGGGTGCCGGGTTGAGGCGTGCGAAGCCCTCCTGGCGCTGGTACGGGAAGTGCGGGTACGGCGCGGTCCGTGCGCTGGCCGCGTCGAGGCGGGCGACCTGCTCGGGCGTGAGTGACCAGCCGACGGCGCCGAGGTTCTGGCGCAGCTGGGTCTCGTCGCGGGCGCCGATGACCACGGTGGCGACGGTGGGGCGGTGCAGCAGCCAGTTGATGGCGATCTGCGGCACGGCCCGGCCGGTCTCGGCGGCGACCTCGTCGAGGGCGTCGACGACGGTGTAGAGGTGCTCGTCGTCCACCGGCGGGCCGAACGCCGCGGTCTCGTGCAGGCGGCTGCCGGCCGGCGGCGGGGTGCCGCGGCGGATCCGGCCGGTGAGCCGGCCCCAGCCGAGCGGGCTCCACACGACGGCGCCGAGGCCCTGGTCGAGGGCGAGCGGCAGCAGGTCCCACTCGTAGTCGCGGCCGACGAGCGAGTAGTACACCTGGTGGGCGACGTACCGCGGGTGGCCGTGCCGGTCGGCGGCGGCCAGGGACTTCATGATCTGCCAGCCGGCGAAGTTGGAGACGCCGAGGTAGCGGACCTTGCCCGCGCGGACCAGGCCGTCCAGCGTCGACAGGACCTCCTCGACGGGGGTGCCGGCGTCGTAGGCGTGCAGCTGGAACAGGTCGATGTGGTCGGTGCCGAGGCGGCGCAGCGCGGCGTCGCAGGCGCGGATCAGCCGGGACCGGGACGAGCCTGCGTCTTCGGGGCCGTCGCCGGTCGGCAGGCTGGTCTTCGTGGACAGCAGGACCCGGTCGCGGCGGCCCTTGACCGCCTCGCCGAGGACCTCCTCGGAGGCGCCGGCGGAGTAGACGTCGGCGGTGTCGAACATCGTGACGCCGGCGTCGAGGCAGATGTCGACGAGCCGGCGGGCCCCGCGGGCGTCGGTGCTGCCCCAGGCGCCGAACAGCGGCCCGCTGCCGCCGAACGTGCCGGCGCCGAAGCTCAGCGCCGGGACCTTGAGCCCGGACGCGCCCAGTCTCCTGTACTCCATGACCGCTCCCCCTTAATGGTGCTGTGGTTCCGTTAGTGCTTCCGCTACGCTAGCACCGGCGGAACGCAAACGGAACTGGAGCACCGTTATGACGGGGAACACGCGGCCCGGTGGGCGCACCGCGCGGGTGCGCGGGGCGGTGCTGCGGGCGGCCGGGGACGCGCTCGCCGAGCACGGGCTGGCGGGCCTGGACCTCGCCGACGTGGCGCGGCGGGCGGTGGTGGGCAAGACGACCGTGTACCGCCGCTGGGGCACCGTCACCGGGCTGGTCGCCGACCTGCTGCTGGACATGGCCGAGCAGTCATTGCCGCGCACCGACACCGGCTCGCTCGCCGGGGACCTGCGCGCGAACGCCCGGCTGGTCCAGCGGACCCTGACCGACCCGCGGCAGGGCCCGCTGTTCAAGGCGGTCATCGCCGCCGCGACCTCGGACCCGCGGACCGCCGAGGCACTGCACGGCTTCTACCGCACCCGGATCCGCGAATGGGCGCCGTGCGTGGACCTCGCCGTCAAGCGCGGCGAGGTCCCGGCGGGCACCGACCCGGACGAGGTGATCCGAGCGGTGTCGGCGCCGCTGTACTACCGGCTGCTCGCCAGCGGCGACCCGGTCGACGAGGCCGCCGCCGACACGGCCGCGGCGGCGGCCACCACGGCCGCCCGAGCCGGCGTCTTCATCCGCCGCCCGCGCTGAAGCGCCAGACTGAAGCGCCAGACTGAAGCGCCAGACTGAAGCGCCGGGCCGAAGCGCCGGGGCGAAGCGCCGGGGCGAAGCGCCGGCCCAAGCGTTGCTGAGGCGGCCCGGCCGCGGCGCAGCGGTCACACAGAGGTCGGTGCCGGCGCGGACAGGCGCTCCGCGATCCACGGCGCGAACAGCGCCGACGGCGGGTCGACCAGCGAGGTCACCCGGATGAACGCCTCCGCCAGCTCGGCGTCGTGCACCGCGGCCAGCTGCAGCCGCCGCATCGGCTCCGACGGGCCCTCCACGTCGGCGCGGACCGCCAGGGTCCACGGCGCGTCGAGCAGCGCGGCCTGCGCGGCGAAGAACGCGGCCGGCTCGACCGACGTGCGCAGCGCGCCGGCGCACATCGCGGCGACCGACATGCCCTGGCCGTACACGGGGTTGAACGCACAGGCGGCGTCGCCCAGCACCAGCAGCCCCTCCGGCACCGTCGCCAACCGCTCGTAGCGGCGGCGGACATACGTCGGGTAGCGGAACGCGACGGCGTCGCCGACGGGGGTCGCTGCACGTACCACATCCGCCGTGGCAGACACGGGCAACGATTCGGCATAGGCGGTGAACCCCGCGAGGTCCGCCGGTGCCCGCTCGCCGTGCACACCGGCGAGGGTGACGAGGGCGCGGCCGCCTTCCAGGCGCTGCATCACCGCGCTGCGGTGCTGACCCGGGAAGCGGGCCGTGACCACGACGATGTCGCCGTCGAAGAGCTCGTCGGGCACGTCGAAGACCCGGGAGGTGTACGCGAGGTCGATGCGCACCTCCTCCTCCGCCGGCCCGGGCAGGCCGAGGTCGGCGAGCCAGCGCGGGGCGCGGGACCCGCGGCCGGTGGCGTCGACGACGAGGTCCGCGGGCATGACCCGGGAGCCGCCGCCGTGCAGGCTGGTGACCCGCGCGCCGGTGACCCGGCCGCCGCCGTCGTTCGCGCAGACGCCGACGACGTCGTGGCCGTCCAGGAGCGTCACGTTGGGCAGGGCGAGGGTGAGGTCGCGGATGGACCCCTCCAGCAGCGGCCGGCTCGCGGACAGCGCGGCCAGCCCGGTGTGCGCCTGCCGCAGCGGCAGGCCGTTGAGATACCAGCGGGTGTTGCCGAGGATGTCGCCCTGGTGCCCGCCGGCGGTGAGGACCCGCTCGGTGAACCCGGGCAGCAGCTCCTCCACGATCCGCCGGCCCTGCGGCTGCAGCCCGTGCACGTGCCTGCCCTGCGGCACGCCGCGCCGGTGCGCGCCGCCGGTGTCCTGCGGCAGGATGTCCCGTTCGACGACGGTGACGCTGGTGTAGCGCTGTGCCAGTGCGGCGGCCGCCATCATCCCGGCGACGCTGCCGCCGAGGACCACCGCGCGGTCCGAATGCTGATTCGACATGGGGTGTGTACCTCCTTGACGACCGACGATCCACCGGTCGCGCGGCGGCGTCTGTGTCGAAGGGCGCACGTGGAAGGACGGCTAGCCGACGTATCTGCGCGGCGGCGCCTTGCTCAACTGTGCGGGGTTGCGTCCGATATGACGAACATGCCGGACCAGCTCTACCTGCTCGGCAACGTCGTGATCATGGTGGCCTACGCGGCGATCATGGTGGCGATCGTCGTGCCGGTCTCGCGGGCCGGCCAGCTGCGCACGAACAAGCTCGCCGTGGCCACCGCATTGATCTTCTTCAGCTGCGCCGTCGGGCACGGGTTCCACGCGCTGCTGTCCTACCGGAACATCCTGCACCCCGGGCACGGCTCGCCGTCGGGCTGGTCGTGGTCGGCGGCGCTGTGGGACGCGTTCACCGCCGTCGTCGGCGTCTACTACTGGACGCTGCGGCGCGGGTACGGCGTCCTGCTCGACAAGGGTGCCATGTACGTCGATCCGTGGCGCCAGCACCGCCTCGCCGCCGCCGGGGAGCGGGAACGGGCCGCCCGCGCCGCCGCGGAGAACCACCGGGCCACCCTCGCCGCGGTCGTCCAGCACACCGCCGACGCCATCATCGGCTCCACCCCGGACGGCGTCATCACCGCGTGGAACGCCGGCGCCGAACGGCTGTTCGGCTGGACCGCCGACGAGGCGATCGGCCGGCACGCGTTCATCGTGACCGACGGCGGCGGCACCGGCGAGCAGGCGCAGCTGCTGGCCCGCATCCGCGCCGGCGAGCGGGGCCTGTCCTACGAGGCGCAGCGGGTGCACAAGGACGGCTCGCCGCTCGAGATCGCGTTCACCGTCGCCCCGATCGAGGACAGCGCCGGCACCGTCATCGGCATCTCCGTCGTCGCCCGCGACATCGCCGCGGCCAAGGAGGCCGCGGAGCGGCAGCGCGCCATGCAGGAGCGCACCCATCAGGCGCAACGGATGGAGAGCCTGGGCAAGCTCGCCGGCGGCGTCGCGCACGACTTCAACAACCTGCTCGCGATCATCGTCAACTACACCGACTTCGCCGTCGAGCAGAGCCACGGCGACGCCGCCGTGCGGGCCGACCTCGCCCACGTCCGCACCGCCGCCGACCGCGCGATCAACCTGACCCGGCAACTGCTCACGTTCACCCGCGGCGACGCCATCCAGCCGCAGGACGTCGACCTCAACGTCGCCGTCGCCGAGGTCCAGACCATGCTGGAGCGCACCATCGGCGAGCACATCACGCTCATCACGGTGCCGTCGGCGCGGCCGCTGACGGTGCGCGCCGACCCCGGCCAGATCCAGCAGGTGCTGCTGAACCTGGCGCTCAACGCGCGCGACGCCATGGCCGACGGCGGCACCCTGGTGATCGAGGTCAACACCGCCGAGCTCACCGGCGCCGAGCTGGAGATGCAACCCCAGCCGGCCGCCGGCCACTACGCCCGGCTGCTCGTCAGCGACACCGGCGAGGGCATGCCGCCGGACGTCGCGGCGCACGTCTTCGAACCCTTCTACACGACCAAACCGCGCGGCCAAGGGACCGGCCTCGGGCTGTCGACGGTCTACGGCATCCTCGCCGAGGCGGGCGGCAGCATCAACCTCTACACCGAGGCCGGCGTCGGCACCACGTTCCGGGTCTACCTCCCGCTCGTCACCGCGACCGGCGCCGCGCCCACCCCGGCACCCCGGCACGACAGGCCACCCCGCGGCGACGGTCGCACCGTCCTCGTGGTCGAGGACGAACCGGCGCTCGCCCGGGTCATCACCCGCATCCTCGGCAACGCCGGCTACCACGTCATGTCCGCCGCGAACGGCGAGGAGGCCCTGACCGCCGACGAGCAGCGCCCCTGCGACGTCCTGCTCACCGACGTCATCATGCCCGGCATGTCCGGCCGGCGGCTCGCCGAGTGCCTGCACGAACGCCGCCCCGACCTGCCGGTGCTCTACATGTCCGGGTACAGCAACGGGCTGCTGGGCACGACCCACATCCTCGACGAGGACATCGCGTTCCTGGAGAAGCCGTTCACCGCCGACCAGCTGCTGTGCAAGGTCTACGACGTGCTGGCCGCCACCGCCGACCTCGACGACGCCCCGGTCGCCACCTGACCGCCGCTACCGGTGCCGCGGCGGCCCGCGGGCTCAGCTCGCCGCCGGCCCGTGGACCGCCGCGATCGCGGCGTGCGACCGGTGCGTGCCGTCGCTCGGGCGGTGCTGGCGCTCGACCTCCGTGAAGCCGGCCCGCGCCAACCGCTCGGAGAGCTCGTCAGGGGGCCAGCGGTAGGCCGTCACGACCTTGTGCTCGAACCCGGCGAGCTCGTCGCCGTCGAAGAAGCCGACCACCAGCCTGCCGCCCGGGGCGATCACCCGCCGGAACTCGGCGAGGACGCCGTCGAGGTCCTGCGGCTGGAAATGGATCAGCGAGTACCAGGCCAGGATGCCGGCGATCGCACCGTCCTCGACGTCGAGGTGCCGCATCGACCCGAGGTGGTAGGTGCCGTCCGGGTGGGCCGCCTTCGCATGGGCGATGAACTCGGGGACCAGGTCGATCCCCGCCGCGTCGACACCCAGCGACCGCAGGTAGCCGGTGATCTGGCCGGGCCCGCAGCCGAGGTCGAGGACCTTGCCGGGCCGGATCGACAGGTGCCGCCCGATGAAGGCGAGGTCGTCGGCATGGACCTGCTGGCTGGTGCCGAACAGTTCGATGTAGAGATCTGCGACGGAGGTGTATGCGTCCCGAATCTGCTCCACGTTCACCGCGCCACCCTAAGGGCTCCCGGATCCCGCGCCGGCACAAGGCCCCGGCTTCTCAGGACAGCCAGCCGGGGCGTACCAGGCCGGCCTCATAGGCGAACACGACCAGCTGCGCGCGGTCACGGGCGCCGAGCTTGACCATCGCGCGCGACACGTGGGTCTTGGCCGTGGCGGGGCTGAGCGTCAGCCGGGCGGCGATCTCATCGTTGCTCAGGCCGGTGCCGGCGAGGGCGACCACCTCCCGCTCCCGGTTGGTGAGCTCGGCCAGCTTCCGCGACGGCGCCGGGGCGGCGGTGCGGGCCGCGAACTGCTCGATCACGCGGCGGGTGACGCTCGGCGACAGCAGGCCGTCGCCGGCGGCCACGACCCGCACGCCGTGGATGAGCTCGGCCGGCATGGTGTGCTTGACCAGGAAGCCGGCGGCGCCGGCCCGCAGCGCCTCGGCGACGTACTCGTCCAGCTCGAACGTGGTGAGCACGACGATGCGGACCGCGGCCAGCTCCGGGTCGGCGGCGATCTGGCGGGTGGCGGCCAGGCCGTCGACGCCCGGCATGCGGATGTCCATCAGCACCAGGTCCGGGCGGGCCTGCCGGGCCAGCCGGACCGCGTGCGCGCCGTCGCTCGCCTCCCCCACCACCTCGATGTCCGGTTCGGCGTCCAGCAGTGCCCGGAAGCCGGCGCGGACCAGCGCCTGGTCGTCGGCGAGGACCACCCGGATCACTGCGACACCCCCGGCGCCGCGGGCAGGCTGGCGTCGACCCGCCATCCGCCGCCGGGCGCGGGGCCGGCGGTCAGCGAACCGCCCAGGGCCGCGGCCCGCTCGCGCATGCCGGTGATCCCGTTGCCCGGCGGTGCGGGGTCCGCCGGTTGCCGCGCCCCGCCGTCGTCGTCGATCCTGATCACCAGGGTCTGCGGCAGGTATTCGATCGTGATGCCGGCGGTGGCGCCGGGGCCCGCGTGGCGGCGCACGTTGGTCAGTGCCTCCTGGATGATGCGGTACGCGGCCCGGTCGATCTCGGCCGGTAGCCGCCGGGGTTCGCCGTCGATGGCGGTGCGGACCGGAAGGCCGGCGTCGGCGGTCAGCCCGTCGAGCCGGTCCAGCCCTGGCGCCGGGGCCCGTGGGGCGGCCTCGCCGGCCGGGTGCAGGGTGTTGAGGACCGACTGGACCTCGCGCAGCGCCTCGGCGCTGGTCTGCTGGATCGTGTCGAGCGCGATCCTGGCCTGTTCGGGGTCGCGGTCCATCAGGTGCCGCCCGACACCGGCCCGGATGTTGATCAGCGAGAGGTGGTGACCGACCACGTCGTGCAGCTCGGCGGCGATGCGCAGCCGCTCCTCGCTGGCCTGCCGCCGCTGCCGCTCCTCGGCCAGCCGCCGCTGCTCCTGCGCCGCCTGCCGGAGTGCCCGGGCGGCCGGGGTGGCGAGCTCGGTGAGCGCGTACCCGCCGGCGACGAGCGCCGCCGCGATCAGGGCCCGGTTGAGCGTGGGGGCGGTGAGCGCCGCCCACAGCCCATAGCCACCGCACATGGCCGCCCAGACCAGCCGGCGGTGCCCGGCGCTGATCGCCGCCGACGCCGCGATCGTCGGTGCGAGAAACGTCAGCGCCGGCGGGAGGCCCAGGACGTGGTACGCCGTGATCGCCGCCGCCACGATGACGAAGTTGCGCCGGGGAAAGCGGTGCCGGTCGGCCAGCGCCAGGCCGCTGAGGACCAGCAGCACGTATCCGACGACACCGACGTCGGCCGGGTGCCCGCGGGCCACGATCGCGGTGCCGGCGCCCTGCACCAGCGCGGTCAGCAGCGCCAGGCCGGGGTGTGACATCGACCCCGGGCGCAGACGTGATGAGGTCATGACAGCACTGTAGGCGTGCGGCACCGCGGTGGGCGCCTCCCCGCGGAGGCGGTCCGTCTACTCCCCCGGTAGTAGATCCGGCGGGTTCTACCACCCGGGGAGCAGTCCGAACGCCTCCGCCGGCGTGACGTGACGGGACCGGCGGCGCCCACATGCTGCACGGCATGACAACAATCAACACGATCGACGCCTCGCAACGCCGTGCCGCACGGGTGGTCGGAGGCCTGTACCTGCTGCTCATGGCCAGCGGGGTGTTCGCACAGATCTACGCCCCGGGCAGCCTGCCGGGCAGTGAAGTCACCGCCGACAGCGTGCGGGACGTCGCGGACCACGCGCAGTTGCTCCGGCTGGGCGCCGCGGTCGAGACCCTGACATTCGCCGGCGACGCGGTCCTCGCGGTGGCCTACTACGTGCTGCTGCGCAACGTGAGCCGGGGCCTCGCCATGCTCGGCGCCTTCTGGCGGCTCGCCCAGGTCGCCATCCTCACCGCGTACACGCTGTGCACGATCGTGGCGGTGGAGCTGGCGACCAGCCAGGCGTTCAGCACCGAGCAGGCCGCGGCCATGGTCCAGCTGGTGACCGGCGCGCACAACGTGGGCTACGCGATCGGCTTCGTCTTCATGGGACTCGGTTCGATGGTCTTCAGCTACCTGCTCCTGCGGTCCCGGTACGTGCCGCGGTGGCTGGCGGGGCTGGGCGTCGTCGCCTCCGCGCTGCTGGCGACGGGCGGCCTGGTCACCATCGCCTTCCCGGAGGCGACGTCGCTCGTCAACCCGGCCATGTTCGCGCCGATGTTCGTCTTCGAGGTGACCACCGGCCTGTGGCTGCTGATCCGCGGCGTGCGGCCACCTCAGCGGGAGGCCAGCGCGTCCTGGGCGACGTCGGCGGCCTGAACGTCGGCGGGGGCACGCGGCAGCGTGAACACGAACCGGGCGCCGTCGTGGTAGGTGTCGTCGAGCCGGATCGTGCCACCGTGGAACTCGACCACCTTCTTGCACACCGCCAGCCCGATGCCGGTGCCGGTGTAGGTCTCCCGGGAGTGCAGCCGCTGGAAGATGACGAAGATCTTGTCGGCGAACCGGGGGTCGATACCGATGCCGTTGTCCTCGACGCTGAACTGCCACATCCCGCCGGCCTCCTCGACCGCGATCCGCACGACCGGGTCGCGGTCCGGGTGGCGGAACTTGATGGCGTTGCTGAACAGGTTCTGCCACAGCATCGTCAGCAGGGTCACGTCGCCGGGGATCGTCGGCAGCGGCGGGCGCTCGATCCGGGCCCGGCGCTCGGTGATCGCGCCGGCGAGGTTCGCCTCGGCCTGTGCGGTCACCTCGTCGAGGTCGACGGAGCGGCTGTCGTCATACACGCGGCCGATGCGGGAGAAGGTCAGCAGGTCCGTGATGAGCCGCTGCATGCGGGTGGCGCCGTCGACGGCGAACGCGATGTACTGCCGGGCCCGGTCGTCGAGCTGGTCGCTGTAGCGGCGCTGCAACATCTGGCAGAACGAGGCGACCTTGCGCAGCGGCTCCTGCAGGTCGTGCGAGGCGACGTAGGCGAACTGCTCCAGGTCCGCGTTCGAGCGGCGCAGCTCCAGCTGCTGCTGCTCGAGCGCGGCCCGCGCCTGCTGGCTGGCGGTGAACGCGTCCACGATCCGCTGGCGCATCGTCTCCACGTCGCCGGTCAGCCGGGCCAGGTCGGCGGGGCCCTGCACGGCGAGGCGGTGGTCGAAGTCCCCGCCGGCGACCCGGCGCACGCCCGCGCTCAGCCGGTCGAGGGGCTCCAGCACCACCAGGCGCAGCAGCACCGCGATCACGATGATGAACAGCAGCAGGAACCCGGCCATGCCGACGAACACGCTGTCGCGCAGCCGGCGGGCCGCGTCGAGGTCCGCGCGGGCATGTTCCCGCACGCCGTCGAGGTGCCCGTCAAGGGTCGCGATCCGGGCGCGAACCGCGTCGAACGCCACCTTGCCGGTCAGCACCGCGTCGAGCGCGGTCGCGGCGTCGCCACCGCGGCGGCGGGTCTCGATCGACGGGTCCGCCACGGTGGTCCGCCAGTCGCGGGCCTGCGCCTCGACCCGGTCGAGGTCGGCGAGGGGGACCGGCTCGCCGGCCAGCAGCTGCCGGATGCCGGCCAGCAGCGTGCGTTCGTCGGTGACGCCCTGCGAATACGGCTCCAGGAACCGCTCGTCGCCGCTGAGCAGATAGCCCCGCACGCCGGTCTCCTGGTCGACGAGCGCGGCGGTGAGCTCCACCACGGCCGTGCGTGCCGGGGAGATCCGGTCGCTGAGCCGGTTGGACACCCCCGAGGTGTGTGCCAGGATCGCCGCGCCGACGACCGTGCCGGCCAGGACCAGGACCACCATCGCGATCAGGACCGACGCGAACCACCGTTGTGTGCTCCACCGGTGCCGCAGCCGGGCGGGCGGGTATGCATCCGTGCCAGTCACAGCAGCACGGTACGCGATCAGCGGCGGCACCGCCCGCCAGGCCGCGGCCCGTCAGCCGCCCCAGGGATTGCGGGGGTTGAAGTGCGACGCCTCGCCGAGCTCCTGGAACAGCCGGCGTTCCGCCTCGGTCAACGTCGGCGGCACCATGATCTTCACCTCGGCGTACAGGTCGCCGGGGTTGCCGCGTGGGTTTGGCAGGCCACGCCCGCGCAGCCGAAGCCGGCGCCCGGACGATGTCCCCGGCGGCACGTCGACGCGGACCGGCCCGCCGGGCGTCTCGAGGGGCACCGGCGCGCCGAGGGCCGCCTCCCAGGCTGACACCGGCAGGTCGAGCACGACGTTGCGGCCCTCGACCCGGAACCGCGGGTGCGGGGCGAGGTGGACGACCAGGTACAGGTCGCCCGGTGGGCCGCCCGCCACGCCGGGGTTGCCCTGGCCGGCGAGGCGGATCCGCTGCCCCTCGATGACCCCGGCCGGGATGTTCACGTCGTAGCGGCGGGGACGGCCGTCAGGCCCCGGCAGGGTCACCTGGCGCCGGCCGCCGCGGAAGGCGTCCTCGACGCCGATCGTGATCCCGGCCTGGGTGTCGGCGCCGGGGACCGGCCCCGCCGCGTGCCGCCCGCCGAACATGCTGCCGAGCAGGTCCTCCAGGTCGACGTCGATGCCCGGCCCGCGCCCGGCCGACCCCGGAAAGCCGGCACCGGATCCCCGGAAGCCGGCCCCCCGGAAGCCGCCGCCCGGCACGCCGGCACCGGAGAAGCCGGAGCCTGGGCCGCCGGCTCCGGCGCCGGCCCGCGCGAAGTCGTCCGGCACCTGGCGCCACTTGCTGCCGAACCGGTCGTATCTGGCGCGGCGCTCCGGGTCGGACAGCACGTGGTACGCCTCGTTGATCTCCTTGAAGCGCTCCTCCGCGCCGGGTTCCTTGTTGATGTCGGGGTGCTGCCGGCGGGCCAGGGTCCGGTAGGCGCGCTGGATCTCCTCCGGTTTCGCGTCCCTGGCCACGCCGAGCACCTGGTACGGGTCGCGGGTCTCAGCCACCGTCCGGACCCGCTTCCTGGACGATCGCCAGGTCGGACGGCGCGCTCACCGCCACCACGGCCGGGCGGAGCAGCCGTTCGCCGTCGCCGTACCCGGGACGCAGCACCCGCACCACGGTGCCCGGCGGTGCGTCGCTGTCGCGGATGACCTCGGCCGCCTCGTGCCGCACCGGGTCGAACGGCTCGCCGACCTCGCCGACGGGCTGGAACCCGAGCCGCGCCAGGACACCCAGCGCCTGGTCCCGCACGCCGGCGACGCCCTCGACGATGGTGCGCGGGTCGGCGTCGCCGTGCCGCAGCGCCAGGTCAAGATTGTCCAGCACCGGCAGCCACGCGGCGGACACCGCGAGCCGCTCCTCCTGGCGCTGCCGCGCCGCCTGCCGGTCGGCCCACTTGCGGGTGTTCTCCACGTCGGCGGCGGCCCGGTGCCAGCGTTCGGTGAGCTCGGCTACGTCCGCGGTCTCCTCAGGGGCCGCATGCTCCTGCGCCATGGCGTCACCCGGTGTTGAAGTCGGCGTCGATGACGTCGTCGGCGTCCTGCGGCTGCGCGGCCCGCGCCTGTCCGGCCTGGCTGCCGCCGCTGCTCAGGGCCATGGTCATCTGCCGCACGTCCTCCGTCAGCTGCCGTAGCCGCGGTGTCGGCGTCTGTTCCTTCACCGCCTGCCGGGCCTCCTCGATGAGCATCGTGGCGCGGGCCCGCTCGTGCTCCGGCACCTCGCCGCGATCCTGCAGGCCACGTTCCAGTTGGTACGAGGCGCTGTCGAGCTCGTTGCTGGCGTCGACCCGCTGGCGGATCTGCTGGTCCTGGGCCCGGTTCTCCTCCGCCTCGCGGACCATCCGCTCCACGTCGGCGGCATCGAGGGTGCCGCTCTCGGTGATGGTGATCTGCTGCTCCGCGCCGGTGTCCTTGTCCTTCGCGGACACGTTGAGGATGCCGTTGGCGTCGACGTCGAAGGTCACCTCGACCTGCGGGGTGCCGCGCGGGGCGGGCCTGATGTTCTCCAGCCGCATGCGGCCCAGGACCCGGTTGTCGGCGGCGCGTTCCCGTTCGCCCTGCAGCGCGACGACGTCGACGGCCGGCTGGTTGTCCTCGGCGGTGGAGAACGTCTCGGCCCGCCGGGTCGGGATCGTCGTGTTCCGGTCGATGATCTTCGTCATCAGCCCGCCGAGGGTCTCCACGCCCAACGACAGCGGCGTGACGTCGAGCAGGACGACATCCTGCACGTCGCCCTTGAGCACCCCGGCCTGGATGGCGGCGCCGAGCGCGACGACCTCGTCGGGGTTGACGCTCATGTTCGGTTCCTTGCCGCCAGTGAGGCGGCGCACCAGGTTCTGCACGGCCGGCATGCGGGTCGCCCCACCCACGAGGATCACCTCGTCGAGGTCGCCGGCGGAAACCTTCGCGTCCTGCATCGCCTGCTTGACCGGCGCCATCGTCCGCTCCAGCAGGTCGTGGGTCAGCTCCTCGAACGTCGAGCGGGTCAGCGTCATCGTGAGGTGCTTGGGCCCGGTCGCGTCGGCGGTGATGAACGGCAGGTTCACCTGCGTCTGCGTCACCGACGACAGCTCGACCTTGGCGCGTTCGGCGGCCTCGGTGAGCCGCTGCAGCGCCTGCGGGTCGGTGCGCACGTCGATGCCCGTCTCCCGCTGGAACTGCCCGGCGATGTGCTCGACGAGGCGGTGGTCGAAGTTGTCGCCGCCGAGGTGCGTGTCGCCGGACGTCGCCCGGACCTCGACGACCCCGTCGCCGACGTCGAGGAT
This sequence comes from Dactylosporangium sp. NPDC049525, assembly GCF_040676755.1. NCBI lineage: Bacteria > Bacillati > Actinomycetota > Actinomycetes > Micromonosporales > Micromonosporaceae > Dactylosporangium > Dactylosporangium sp. NPDC049525. The sequence continues at coordinate 252,721 of NZ_JBFAPO010000007.1, forward strand.
GCTGACGTCGAAGGTGCCGCCGCCGAGGTCGAACACGAGGACCGTCTCGTGGCCCTTCTTGTCCAGCCCGTACGCCAGGGCCGCCGCCGTCGGCTCGTTGATGATCCGCAGCACGTTCAGCCCGGCGATCTTCCCCGCGTCCTTGGTCGCCTGGCGCTGCGCGTCGTTGAAGTACGCCGGGACCGTGACGACCGCCTCGGTCACCTTCTCGCCGAGGTGCTTCGCGGCGTCGTCGGCGAGCTTGCGCAGGATCTGCGCGGACACCTCCTCCGGCGACAGCAGCTTGTCGTGCACGTCGAAGCGCACCATGCCGTCGGGCCCGGAGACCACGTTGTAGGTGACGCCCTGGGTCTCCTCGCCCACCTCGTCGAACCTGCGGCCGATGAAACGCTTCGCGGAGGTGATCGTGCCCTTCGGGTTGAGCACCGCCTGCCTGCGGGCGAGCTGCCCGACGAGCCGTTCGCCACTGTCGGTGTACGCGACCACGGACGGCGTGGTCCTGCTGCCCTCCGCGTTGGGCAGGACGGTCGGCCGTCCACCCTCGAACGCGGCGATCACGGAGTTGGTCGTGCCGAGGTCGATTCCCACAGCGCGTGCCATGCGCGTCTCCTCTCGAGCCCTTCAGCTGGCATGCCGCCTCCAAGGCTCACCGCGCCGCCACGGCCGTGTCTCACCCGGTCGGAGTGACCGCGCCGGGCGGCGGTCCGGCCGCCGCCCGGCAGGTCCTGGTCAGATCCCGGCGCCTCAGATCCTGGCGCCGGCGTCCGCGCCGTTGGCCGGGCGCAGGAACGGCGACGACGCGATCGCGCCCGACGACGTCCGCGGGCCCGTGATGACCGTGGCGTCGGTGCTCTGCAGCGTCCACGTGCCGCCGAGGTCCCAGGAGTTGCCGCTCCCCGTGGAGCTGCCCATCGACACCTGGACCCGGTTGGCGACGGCGAGGTTCGCCGTCACGGTCGCGGCGGCGTCGGCGACGTCGAAGCCGGTGCCGCCGTTGCGCCAGGCCGTGTTGTGATCGAGGCGCAGCTGGCCGGGGTTGGCGTTGTCGATGAAGCCGCCCTGCGCGTTGTCGAACGCGATGCTGTTGCGCACGACGTGCCCGGCGGGCAGGTCCACGTCGCCGCCGCCGAGCTTGAAGCCGTTGCCGTCGCCGGCGAAGTCGGGAAAGTTCCACCGGTTGACGCCGTTGCCCCACGCGACCGACGACTCGATCGTGACCGGCGACAGGAACTCCCAGGCGTCGAACCCATCGTCGACGTTGTTCCACAGCCGGGCGCCGCGCACCACGTTGCCGGTGCCGGATCCCTCCTTGATGGCCAGGCCGTCGGCGCTCTCGCCGTTCTTGCGTGGGTCGTGGTTGCCGTAGCTGTCCAGGTTCAGGATCTGGTTGTGGCTGGAGGCGCCCTGGATGTGCAGGCCGCTCTCGTAGTTGTCGCGGGTGGTCAGCCGGTCGAAGACGTTGTTGCCGCAGTCCCGGCAGAAGATGCCGTAGGGACCGTGCGCGATCTCGATGCCGCTGATGCGCCAGTAGGACGCCTCGATGTGGATGGCGCCGCGCTCCGCGTTGGGGATGCTGGCGTCCAGTGGTGCCGGCGTGTGCGGCATTTCCTCCGCGTCCAGCAGCACGTGCTCGCCGGCGTGGTTCGTGATGGTGTACGGCGCGGCCGCGGTGCCGCTCTTCGTCAGCTGGATGTTGCTCGTGGGCGTGTACGTTCCACCACGCAGCGCGATCGTGGTGCCCGGGCGGGCGAGGTCGACGGCGCGCTGGATGGTGCGCAGCGGCGCGGCGAGCGTGCCGGCCGCGGCGTCGTTGCCATTCGGTGCCACGTACAGCGTGCTGCCGGCCGGGCCTGAAGAGGCGCTGGGGCTCGCCGGCCCGCTGGGACTGGGACTGCCCGACGCGCTCGGCGGCGTGCCCGGCCCGCTCTGCGCGGTGACGTCGTCGAAGTCGGCCGACGCGCGGAACGTCTGCACGCCGAGCCGCCCCGTCGCCGACTGGCTCGGGCCGCTGCCGACGAGCGCGCCGTCGACGTAGCCGCGCACGGTCGGGCCGGACTCCTCCAGCCGCAGCGTGTACCAGCGTCCGGTGCTCACCGGCAGGCTCACCGAGCCGAGCACGGTGACCGCCCCGGAGCGCACCGCCTGCAGTTCGGCCCGGTTGCCGCTGAGCAGCACGACCCGGTCGTAGCTGGTGGAGCCGCCCGAGCGGGCGGCGAGCCCGGCGAACCGGTCGGCGCCGGTGCCGTCGAACGCGAGCGGCCGCACCCTGGCCTCGGCGGTGTAGTCGCTCCAGCCGGTCTGGCCGGCGAACGCGCGGGACAGGTCACCGGCGGCCTTGGACTGCCGGTAGACGCCGGAGCCGTCGGTGACGACCGACCACGTGCCGCCGGACTTCGACCAGCCGTTGGCGTTGCCGTCGTTGAAGTCGTCGGCGAACAGGGTGGCCGCGAACGCGAGCGGCCCGAACACGACGGCGGCGGTGGTGCACAGGACGGCCGCGGCGGCCAGGAACGGCCAGCGGCGGCGGGTTTGCTGGGTGTCCACGAGAGAAACTCCACGGGTGGCGACGGGCGCGCGCCCGGGGTGGACGGCCGGAGACTGGGCGGGTCTGCCGTCGACACGCGAGGAAAGCGTATTCCTGCCGCACACCGTAGCCACCGCCTCGCAAAGGGTCAACCACGGGCGCGGGCGCCTCAGCACGTAGCCTTTTCCTCAACATCTCCGGCGAGGAAGGGCTCGATGGCTGCACTGACCTTCCAGGTCCTCGGTCCGCTGCGGGTATGGCGGGACGGCGTCGAAGTCGACGCCGGGCCGCGGCAGCAGGCCCACCTGCTGGCCCTGTTGCTGCTGCAGGCGGGTCGACCGGTCAGCACTGCCGAGCTCATCGACCTCGTCTGGGACGACGGTGCGCCCACCTCGGCGTTGAACATCGTGCAGAAATACATCGGGACGCTGCGCCGGCTGCTCGAACCGGACCTGTCCGCCCGGGCGCCCGGCTCGTACGTCCACCGTCGCGGCGGCGGCTACCAGTTCGACGTCAGCCGGGTGGCGCTCGACCTGACCGAGTTTCGCCAGCTCCTCGGCCTCGCCCGCGCCGCGCTGGACGCCAACCGGCTCGAGGAGGGGCTCGACGCATACGAGCAGGCCTTGTCGCGGTGGCGAGGGCCCGCGGGCGACGGGCTGTCGCTCAGCGCCGCCGCGGGCTCCCTGTTCACCTCCGTCAACCGCGAGCTGCTCGACGCCTGCGTCGAGGCCGCCCGGGTCACCGTGCCGGGCGATCACGCGAAACGCATCGTGCAGCCGCTGCGCCTGGCCGCGTGGATCGCGCCCTTCGACGAGAGGGTTCAGGCGGCGCTCATGACCACGCTGGTGGCGTCGGGCCAGCGGGCGGAGGCCCTGTCCGTGTTCGACACGGTGCGCGCACGGCTGGCCGACGAACTGGGCGTCGATCCCGGTCCGGCGCTTCGCGAGGCGCACCGGCAAGCGCTGCGACCGGCCGGGGCCGCGTCCGCGCCACGCTTCGCCGACCCCCTCCCAGCGGCCGCGCCCAGATCCGCCGCGCGACCAGCACCCGGCGCGCGAGCGCCTTCCGGCCGCCGACCCGATCGTCTCGTCGGCCGGCAGGAGGAGCTTGCCGTCCTCCGTCATGCCGTCGACTCGGCCGCCTCCGGCCGAGGGCAGGTCGTGCTCGTCGAAGGTCCGCCCGGCGTGGGCAAGAGCCGGCTGCTCGCCGACGTCACCGGCGAGGCCGCGGCGAACGGTGCGCTGGCCTTCTGGGGCCGATGCCAGGACGGTGAAGGCACCCCGTCGATGTGGCCCTGGGTCCAGATCGTCGAGGCCCTGATCCCGGCGCTGCCGCAGGACGAGCGGGCGCGCTGGACGGCCGGGCTCGGCGACCTGCTGCAGCACCCCCCGCACGGCGTCGACGTCCCGGCGCGGCCGGACGCCCGAGCGCAGTTCCGGTTGCACAGCCAGGTCGTCGCACTGTGCGGCGCGGCCGCCGCGCGGCAGCCCTTGATCGTGGTCGTGGACGACCTGCACTGGGCAGACCAGTCCTCGCTGCAGCTGTTCGCGCACCTGGCCGAGTCGCTCCCGGCCGGGAGCGTGCTGATGGGCACCCTGCGTGGCCATGCACCGACGACCAGTCAACACGTGGGGCGCATGCTGGCGGCGGTCGCGCGACTCGAGCGGCACCGGCGCATCGTGCTCGGCCCCCTCGACCCGGCCGACGTCGCCGAGCTGGTCCGCCAGGAGACCGGACGGGCGCCCAGTCCCGGCGTCGCCCGAAGCATCCAGGCCCGCACCGAAGGCAACCCGTTGTTCGTGCGTGAGCTGGCGAGATTCCTGGCCGAGGAGGACCACCTGTCCGACCAGGCGGCAGCCCAGGCCGCCGTCCCGTCCACGGTGCGGGACATCGTCCGGGACCGGACGAATACGCTCGGCGACAGGGACCGCCGCCTCATCGAAATCGCGGCGCTGATGGGCCGTGACATCGACGTCCGCCTGTTGGCGAGCGCGTCGGACCTCGACGTGTCGCAGTGCCTCACGCACCTGGAGGCGCTGGAAGCCGTCGGCATGGTCGAAGTGACCGCCGGCTCCATGGGTGACTGGCGGTTCGTGCACGATCTCGTCCGCGAGTCGGTGGCCCGCTCGATGATCCGATCGGAGGCAGCCCAGTTCCACCTGCACATCGCGGCCGCGCTCGCGCAGACCCAGCAACCGGCCGAGCGCCACGGTGAGGCACTCGCCCACCACCTGTACGCGGCGGGCCCGCTCGCCGAGCCGAAGCAGACGGCGGAGGCACTCCTCGTCGCGGGACGCATCGCGGCACGGCGATCCGCCTATGAGACCGCGGAGAAGCACCTCGACACCGCGAGCCGGATCGCCCGCGGCGCCGGGCTCCTCGACCTTGAGCTGACCGCGCTCACCGAGCTGACCGCCGTCGCGGGCATCCACGCCGGCTTCGTCGGCGCCACCATGGACCATCTGGACCGCGCCGAGGAGGTCGCGCGGACACTCGGCCACGACCGGGACGCCACCGGCTTCCTCTTCACCCGGTTCCTGGCGCACGCCCAGGGCATCCAGCTCGAGGCCGCCGGGCGTCTCGCGCGCCGGCTGCTGGATCATGGCCGGCGCTCCTCGGACCCCGTGGTCAAGGCCTCCGGCCATCACGCTTGGGGAGTCCACCAGTGGAGCTCAGGCAACGTCGAGGAGGCGTACCGGAACCTGAGCCGGTCCGACGCGCTCATCCGGGCCCAGCGAGACGCCGATCCGCTGCGACACCGGCTGCAGATGATGACGCCGGTGATGCTGGCGCTGAACACCGCGCTGCACGGCGACCCGGTCACCGCGCGCCAGTTGTTCGACACGGTGGAGCTCGAGGCCGGCAACGACCCCTATGCCCTCAGCATCTGGGGCTCGTTCGCCGTCACCGCGGCCGCCGCGGCGGGAGACTTCGCCTGGGCGCTGCGGGCGGCTGAGACGGCGATCAACGCTGATCCGGACTTCTCCTTCACCTTCTCCGGCAGCTACCCGCGGCTCGCCCGGCACTGGGCGAGGGCACTGTCCGGCGATGATCCGGTCACGGCGGCCGTGGCGATGGAGCGCATCATCGAGACCACACTGGTCGACCCACCCCGGTCGAACCTGGCCACCTGGTACGCGCTGCTCGCCGAGACGCGGCTCTGCGGTGCCGATCCCGTCGCCGCCATGATCGCCTTGGACAAGGCCGAGACGTTCATCGACAGGTACGGTGAACGGTACGCCGAGGGCCTGGTGCTCCTCATCCGCGCGAAGGCGCTGCGAGCCGGTGGCGACGTCCGGTCCGCCGTGCGCGTCGCCCATCGCGCGCTCGCACTGTCGCAGGAGCGCGGGGCCCGGCTGTTCGCCACGCGCGCCAACGACCTGCTCGCCGAGCTCCCCGGCCCGGACGCGGACCACGGCTAGTTTCAGTCGACGTCAAGTGTCTGTTCAGTGGCGCTGGCTAGCGTCGGTCTCCTCGCACATCAAGCCAAGGAGCGCCCGCGATGCCTACCCGCGTCAATCGGCAGACCGTCGACCTGTCACCGTATCCGGACCTCGTGGTCGTCTATCTGGGCATGCGCGTCAACCGGCTCTACGGCCTGCGAACGCTGATGGGCTACGGCCCGCAGATCGGCCGGTCCGCGACCGACAAGCCGGAAGGCCTGCTGGCGCACGAGTCGCTGCTGTGGTCGCTGTTCCCCATGCACGTCGGCATCCGCCAGTACTGGCAGGACCTGCCTTCACTCCTGTCGTGGGCGCGCTCCGAGCCGCACCGGCGCTGGTGGCGCAACTTCCTGCGCGACAGCGGCGGCACCGGCTTCTGGCACGAGACCTACCTGATCCGCGGCGGCATGGAGGCGGTGTACGACGACATCCCGAAACAGCGCGGCTTCGCCGCCTTCGCCCCCGTGCACCCGGCGCGCGGGCACATGTTCGGCTCGGCCGCGCGGGTCGGGCGTCCTGAGGACACCATCGCGCCGGTCGTCACCGAGGAGGAGCTCTACCCGCAGGAGCGGCAGCCCTAGCTGACCGCTCCGTCGCGCAGGACGGCGTGCACGCCGACGGTCTGGTTGACGATCTGCGTGACCCGCAGGTCGACCGCGACGCTGCTGAGCGCGACCGCGTCGGCCCGCGCCACCCCGTGCAACCGCTCCAGCAGGGTGAACATCGACTCCAGCGCGGCATACGCGGCATCGTCGAGGGTGTCGCCGAGGCCCATCGTGATCCAGGCGTCGGCGGTGCGGGCGACCGGCCCCGGCACCGGGAAGTCGTCGCGCACCCCGAACGTCAGTGTCACCCGGTCCATCGGGCACTCGATCGCGGTGCCGCTGACCTCGCCGTCGCCCTGCGCCGCGTGCCCGTCGCCGACGGAGAACAGCGCGCCGTCGACGGGGATCGGCAGCAGCAGCGTGGTGCCGGCGACGAGTTCCTTGCAGTCGATGTTGCCGCCGTGCACCCGCGGCGGGATCGTCGAGTGCTCGCCGGGCTCGGCCGGCGGCATGCCCATCACGCCCATGAACGGGCGCAGCGGCACCGTGTGGCCGTGCTGGTTGCGGCCGGTCATCGCGGCCGGGTCGAGCTGCCAGGCGTGCACGACGCCCTCGTTCTCCAGGTGGTACCGGCGGTTCGGGCCGCTGGGCCAGCCGCCGGCGACGGTTGTTCCCCACGTGGCCGGGACGACCGCGTCGATGCGGACCTCGAGGGTCTGCCCGGCCTTCGTACCTTCCACCGCGACGGGTCCGACCAGCGCGTGACCGTACTCGGCGCGGTGCTGCGGGACGCGTGGCCGGTCCGGCGGGTGCTCACCGGCGTAGGGCCCGGCGGACCACCAGCAGTCGAGGGTCCGGAAGGTGACGCTGTCGCCGGGCTGCACGGTCAGCACCGGCGGGTAGTCCACCGAGTAGTAACCGTGCAGCGTCCGGTCGTCGGGTTCCAGCACATGCTCCACGCTGCGCAGTAAATCAGGTGCCGCAGCACCCGCCGCAGAGGGCGTGGTCGATGACCTTCGGGACGACCGGGACACCCCGGACACCACGGACACCCGCGGGCCTCGGAGCGGGTGATGTGCGCCGCCCCAGTCCGGGTCCCGGATGCCATGATGGTGGCCGGGGCAGCTCGGGGCGGACGTGAGGGGTGGTGAGGCCCGATGGCGGTGTTCGAGGCGAGGACGTCCGCTGCGGACGGCCGGGCCGTGGTGTCCCTGGTCGGGGAGTGCGACCTGACCACGCGCGATGAGCTGACGACGGTGCTGCTGGCGGCCGTCGACAGCGCGCCCGTCATCGTCGTGGACCTGTCCGGGCTGCGGTTCATCGACTCCAGCGGCGTGCACGGCCTGGTCACCGGGCATCACGCCGCCCGCCGGCAGGGCCGCCGGCTGCATGTGGTCAACGCGGGCGGGGCGGTCGCCCACGTCCTGGAGATGACCGGGATCGGCGAGCTGCTCGCGCCGCCGTCGGTCCACGGCACCGGGCCGGCTTCATGAGCGCCGACTCGCCCGACACGTTGTTCTACAGCGAGGCCGAGGATCTCGGCGCGGTCCGGGCGTTCGTGCGGCACCACGCGTTGGCGCTGGGCATGTCCGAGGCCCGGACCGAGATGCTGATGCTGGCGGTCAACGAGCTGGCCACGAACACGGTGCAGCACACCACCGGCGGCGGCCGGGTCCGGGTGTGGACCGACGCCGGGCAGATCGTCTGCGACGTCGTCGACCAGGGACCGCCGCGCTCGTTCCAGCGGCCGATGCCGGCGCCGGACGCGGTGCGTGGCCGCGGGCTGCCGATCGTCGAGCGGATCTGCGACCAGGTCGACACGGTCACCGGCCCGGACGGGACCACGGTCCGCCTGCGGCTGCACCTCTGACCGAGCCTCCTCCGACACGGCTCCACCCTCTGACCGACGCTCCTCCAACGCGACTGCACCGCTGACCGACCGCTCCCCGGCGCGGCCGCACCGCTCACTGACCGCTCCCTCACCGCGGGCGCACCACACACTGACCGCCCCCCACCACGGGCGCACCCACTGACCGCTCCCCGGCGCGGGCGCACCGCGCACCGGCCGCTCCCTCACCGCGGGCGCACCACACACTGACCGCCCCCCACCACGGGCGCACCCACTGACCGCTCCCCCGGCGCGGGCGCACCGCGCACCGGCCGCTCCCCGAGCGGGGCGGGCGCTGGTCAGAGCGGAGCGGGCGCTGGTCAGGGCAGGACGTGGACCGCCAGGGTGCAGGTGTCGTCGTCGGGGCTGGCGGAGTGCAGCAGGCCGCGCAGCCTGGTCAGCGGCTGCGGGCCGGCGTCGGCGGAGACGCCGGCGAGGGTCTGCTTCACCCGGTCCAGCATCACGGCGGTGCTGGCCGTGCGGCGCTCGACCAGCCCGTCGGTGTAGAACAGGATCAGGTCGTCGTCGCGCAGGCTCGAGTCGAGGACCGGATAGACGGCGTCGTCGGCGGCGCCGAGCAGCAGCCCCGCCGGCCGGTCGAGCTCGCTGGTCACGCCGGCGCGGGCCAGCAGCGGCGGCATGTGCCCGGCCCGCCCCCAGGACAGCGTCCTCGTGCCCGGGTCGTAGACGCCGATCGCGGCGGTGCCGGTGATGCCCAGCTGCAGGCACAACCGGTTCATGTGGCCGAGCAGCGTGCCCGGGTCGCGGATGCCGATCGACAGCCACGCCACCAGGGAGAAGCGCAGGTGCGCCATGCCGTTCGCGGCCTCGAGGCCGTGCCCGGCGACGTCACCGACGGCGAGCACCACCTGGCCGTCGGGCAGCGTCTGCGCGTGATACCAGTCGCCGCCGACCTGCACGGCGCTCTCCGCGGGCAGGTAGCTGACCACCGCCTGCAGCCCCGCGAGGGGGAACGGCTCCGGCGGCACCGGCTGGATCAGGTTCTGCAGCTGCGCGGCCAGGCGGTGCTCGGCGAGCGCCGTCATCTCGCGGCTGCGCAGCTGGTCGCTGAGCCGCTCCATCGCCGTGCGGGTGTCCTCGCGGGTCGTGACGTCCTGCACGACGGCGTAGATCTTCAACGGGCTGCCGTCGGCGTCGCGGGCCAGGTCGGACAGCACCCGCAGGTACTTCACCTTCTCCCCGGTCCGGAACCGCACGGTCACGTCGGACGCGGCGCCGCTGTCGAGGGTCTGCCAGGCGGTCTCGCTGACCCCGCGGTCGTCGGTGAGCAGCGCCGCGGCCTGCTCAGAGCGTGACATCGCCCCGAGCGCCGGGTCCCGCTCGAAGATCCGGAACATCCCGGGTGACCACTCGCTGCGCCCGGTGACCAGGTCATACTCGGCCCAGCCGAGGCTGCCGAGCAGCTCGGTGCGCTCCAGCCGGCGGCGGGCCTCGTCGATGCGCTGCCACCACACCAGCAGCCCACCGAGGACGGGCTGCACGCTCACCTCGAACAGCGAGTCCGCCACGATCCCGGCGCGCTGCTCCGCATACCGGAAGTCGGCCAGCCCGGCGGCCACCCCGTCGGCCTGGACCTGGAGATACAGCTGCCACAGCGGGCCGCCGACCATGCTCGGATACAGGTCGCTGACCCGCTCGCCGATCCGGTCGGCGCCGCGGCCGTAGAGGTCGTTGCCGCGCCCGCTCACCGCCGCAACCAGGAAGTCGGCGACCCGGCCGTCCTCATCGGTCAGTGGCTGCAGCCACGTGCACCCCGCCGGCACCGCCGCCAGCAGTGCGCGCACCACGCCGGCCACGGTGTCACCGTCGCCGGCCGCAGTGGCCGGCGCGGTCCCGCGCCGCGCACCGTCGTGTGCCATCACCGCAGTTTAGTGCCGAACCGACCGCGGGGCCGCACGGGCGCATCCGCCGCCGGCACCGTGTCGGCGCTTTCGACATTCACCCTGCTTTCCCGCTGTCCGCGCCCGAATACGGCGTTACGGTGCTTGTGTCCCCACCCGTACCGGACCGCTGAGGAATGCCATGACGCTGCCCGCTGCCGGGTATCGCGACCTCGTCGCCGACCATCTGCGCCGCACCGGCCGTCCGCGCGGGGTCGCCGAGACGATCCCCGGCGTCGGTGACCGGCTCGCCTACAACCCGTGCATCGTGCGGCAGGGCACCCGGACCCTGCTCGCGGTGCGGATCGAGTCGCCGGACAGCTACTGGCGCGACGCGTCGTCGTGGGATCCGGAGATCCGCTTCTACGAGCGCACCGGCGACGGCTGGCGGCCCGCGCCCGGCACCCCGGTCTTCACCGCGGCGGAGGACCCGTTCGCCGCCTGGGTCCTCGACCGCGACGGCTCGCCGGTGCTGGTGTTCGGGGTGGTGTCGCTGGACTTCGGGCACGACCCGCCGATGGTCGTCACCCGCTTCCACGCCGCGCCGGACGTGGAGCGGCTCGACCCGGGCAACCCGTTCCTCGAGGTGCCGCAGATGAAGGACATCCGGCTGCTGCAACGCCGCGACGGCCTCGCGGTCTGCGGCCGCCCGCAGGGTGGCACCGCCGGCCGCGGCCGGGTGAGCCTGATCATGGCCGAGGACTACACGGAGCTGTCCGCGGAGCTGATCGCGAAGGCCCACGTCTTCCACGACCAGGTCACCGAGGACACCAAGCTCGGCGTCAACGAGCTGCACGACCTCGGCGACCGCATCGGCGTCCTCGGGCACGTCGCGGTCGGCGAGGAGGGCGGCCCGCAGGAGTACGCCGGGGCGTGGTGGACCATCGACCCGGCCGCCTGCACCGCCACCACGCCGCGGATCATCGCGATGCGCACGGACTTCCCGCCGGCCCCGCCGAAGCGCACGGACCTGACCGATGTCGTCTTCCCCGGTGCGCTGGAGGCCCTCGACGGCGGCCTCGTCCGCGTGTACTGCGGCCTGAGCGACGCCTCCACCGGCTCGATCGTGCTGCCGTTCCCGTTCTGACCGGCACACCATTGCCCTGCGGTGTCCGGGCGGCACCGGCACAGCCGCGGCCGTCGGACCGGGCTCTCGCGGAAGGGGGCCGGCCGATGCGGTGGCGGCGCCGGGTGTACGCGCTGAGCACCCGCCTCTACGGTCCGGTGCAACGCTACGAGCCGCGGTGGATCGCCGGCACCCGGGTCGCGATCGGTGCGCTGCCGACCCCCGCGACCCTCGCCGCCCTCCCCGGCTGCGGCGTGACGCACATCGTCAACTGCCGCGCGACCCATCAGACGTGGCTGTCGCAGGACCTGGCGGCCGAGCGGGCGCTGCTCGGCGCGGCCAACGTCGTGCACGCCCCGATGTGGGACGTCCACCTGCCCCAGCCGCCGCGGCGGTGGTCCCGCGCGGCGCTGTTCGCCGCCGACGTCATCGGCCGCGACCCGGGCGCCGGCGTCCTGGTGCACTGCCAGCACGGGCGGCACCGCTCCGCCATGGTCGCCTACGCGGTCCTGCGGCTGCTCGGCCACGCACCTGCGGACGCCGCGGCGCTCATCCGCGAGTATCACCCGGACGCGCAGCCGCTGCCCCGGTACACCCGCAGCGTCGAGCGGTGGCTCGCCGCCGGCGCCCACCCGGCCGGCCCGCTGCGCAGCGGCTGAACCCTCGACGACACCGCGGACACCCTGATCCCAAGCGGGAAATGTCGGGTGCAACGATGCAGTGCGGGCCCTAGATTCGTGGGGTGATCGCGGACGACGTGCCTTCCAGCCTCTCGCATCTCGGCGCGCCGATCGGGCCGATGATCCGCGTCCACGGCGGGTTCGCCAACCGGCTGTACCGGCTCGACACCGACCAGGGGTCGTTCGCGGTGAAGGAGTTGAACCTCGTCGACCGCCGCGTGACCTACCACGTCGAGGACGTGTTCAGGTTCGAGCGGGCGGCCTTCGCCGCCGGCATCCCGATGCCGGAGCCGATCTCGGCCGGCCACCACACACTCGTCCACCGGTGGGTCGAGGGAGAGAAAATGCCCGAGGCACCGGTGCCGGCGGCGTACGCGTTCGAGATCGGTGAGATCCTCGCGCGCATCCACGCGCTCGACGTCGAGTGGACCCACGAGTCGATCGAGGACCCGGCGACACGGGACTGGCCCGAGCTCGCCGAGCGGGCGGTGGCGACCGGACAGCCGTGGGCCGGCGAACTCGCCGCGCACGTCGAGACGTTCCTCGCGATCGCCCACTTCGTCGACACCTGCGAACGGCCGGGCCCCGTCGTGCTGACCCACAGGGACATCCAGCCGTGGAACCTGCTCGCTCGGGACGGCCGGCCGGTGGTGCTCGACTGGGAGCTCTCGGGGATGCTCGACCTGGCCGGCGAGCTCGGCTCGACCGCGCTGAGCCTCGCGAAGGGACCCGGCTTCGACAGCATCGAGCCCGCCATCTTCCGCTCGGTCCTCGACGGCTACGTCGCCGGGGGCGGAGCGCTGCCGCCGGCGGGTCCGAGCTGGTTCGTGTTCATGATCGGCGGCTGGCTGGGGTTCACCAGGTGGAACATCCTGCGCTGCCTTGCCGGCGCCGAGGCGAGCACCGGCCCCGACCTCGCGCTGTCGCACGAGTCCGTGCGCAACGGCGTGCACGGCCTCCCCGACATGTTCGGCCGGCTTCCGCAGCTCGAGGCGCTGCTCGTGTGACAGTGACCCGCTTCCGTGCCGGGCGCCCGGCGCACCGCACGCAGCGCGCGAGGTCGTCGACCTGGCCGACCGGCTGCACCCACCTGGCGGCGCCCATCACGAACAACGACGGTCCCCCACCGCGGCGGCTACTCGCTGTCGGTGGGGGTGGAGAAGGCGTCGAGCAGCGCGGCGAGGCGGGTGGCGGCGGCGAACAGGGTGTCGCTGCGGGTGCGGTCGCCGTCGAGGTGGGTGAGCATCTCCAGGCCGAGGTAGAACGCCATCGCGGCCATGGCGGCCTCGCGGCCCGGGATCAGGGTGGCCAGCGGGCTGTCGCCGAGGAGGCGGCCGATCAGCGCCTCGGTGAAGTCCTCCCAGCGGCGGATCTCGGCGCGCACGCCGTCGGCGAGGCGGGTGGAGCCGACCGCGCCCGCGACGAGTTCCTGCACGGCGGCGATGTGACCGGTGGCGACGTCCTCGTCATACAGCTCGCGCAGCGCGGGCAGGAGCTCGCCGGCGCCGCGCACGCCGTGGGTGCGGGTGGTGTAGCGCTCCATGCGGCTGTCGCTGGTGTAGCGCATGGCCGCGAGCAGCAGGTCCTCGAGGTCCTCGAAGTGGTAGTAGATGACGCCCGGGGCGAACCCGCCGGTGGCCGCGATGGCCCTGGCGGTGCTGGTCGAGAAGCCCTGCGTGGCCAGGGTGTCGACGGCGGCGCGCAGGATTCGCTCGCGGGTCTCTGTTCGGCGGGACATCACCGGCAACCGTAGGCGATGTCAGATCACCCGGTGCGGGCGGACTCCGGACGCGGCGAGGAACGGGTCGAGGCGCCGCCCCAGCTCGGCCAGCTGATGGCTGGGCACCTGTGGATACAGGTGGTGCTCCAGGTGATAGGTCAGCTCCAGGAACACCGCGGGGATCACCCGCCCGCGCAGCGTCCGGGTCTGGGTGAGCGGGGTGTCGCCGAAGTCGTGGTGCGGCAGGTAGACGGTCAGCAGCGGATAGACCCAGCTGCCGGCCACGGCCATCGCGGCATACCACAGCAGCAGCGGGGTGACCGGCAGCAGCGCGACCCCTGCCCCGATGACGAGCACCGGCATCGCGGCCTCGAGCAGCAGCCAGCCGCGCTGGCCGGGCCGGGCGCGCCGATATGCCCACCACCACAGCCGCACCAGGAACACCGGGCCGTAGCAGGCGGCGCCGACCAGGCCCAGGTGCGCCGGGTAGCCCTCCGGGTCGTCGTCCGGCGCGGACGGGAACGCCCGGTGGTGCTGCAGGTGGGTGGCCCGGTAGGCGTGGCCGCTCTCCAGCAGGACGAGGCCGCACAGGAACAGCGCCCACTCGCCGGCCCGCGGGCCGAGGCCGATCGAGCGGTGCACGACGTCGTGGGTGACGGTGACGACCGCGACGAAGATGCCGAACATGATGAGCGGCGTGAGCCACCACAGCCCGAGCGCGGCGGCGAGCACGTAGGCGACGACCCCCAGGGCCGGCCGGGCGAGGGCGAGCCGCCGCTGTCCCCGCGGGGTCGCCAGGAGGTCGGTGCCGAGGTCGTCCAGCGCCGGTTTCATGATCGCAGCACCCCTTCGGCGACGATGCGGCTGCCGAGCACGCACGCGACGGTGCCGAGCCCGGGCCAGGTGGAGTCGCCGACCAGCCACAGGCCCGGGACGGCGGAGCGGTGCGGCACGGCGTGCTGGTTGGCGCTGGCGGGTCGCTGCCGGACACCGCCGACCGCGCCGCGGGGGCGGGAGGTATACCGCGCGTAGGTCCGCGGGGTGCCGACCTCCCGGACCACCGGCTGCGAACCGAGGCGCGGGTAGACCCGGCGGGCCTCGGCGACGAGCCGGTCGCCGAGCGCGTCGCGGCGCCGGGCGTGCGCGCGGTCGTCGAGGTCCTCCCAGCCGTCGAGGTCCGTGTGGGTGGACAGCATCACGGCGCGGTGGCCCGGTGGCGCGCTGTCGAGGTCGCCGGGCGCCGACACGGACATGAACATGTTGTTGCCGTCGCCGAGCCGCTCGGCGTAGGAGCGCAGCAGCTGGTGGTGGGTGAAGCGCTGCCCGGTGACCTCGTCCTCGGGCACGCCGAGGCAGACCATCGCCGCGCCGCCGAGGTCCGGTGCGTCGCGGTGCAGGAAACCCGAGAGCGCGGGCCGGGCGGCCGGGCACAGCACGGCAGTCGTGGCGGCGGGCACCGCGCTGACGACCTGGGAAGCATGCACGGCGCCCCGCAGGCCGTCGACCGTGAACCGCCCGGAGATCCCGGTGACGCGCCAGCCGCAGCGCAGGTCACCGCCCAGCGACCGGTAGTGCGTCACGAGGGCCCGCCAGAAGCCGCGCATGCCGCCGGTCGCGCGGGTGAGTCCGGCGCCGCGGATGGTGATCCCGAGCGCCGCGTTGACCAGCGGCGCGTCGTCGACGCTGCTGTGGACCGTGTCCTCGACGAGCATCGACAGCAGCCCGACGAGGGCGGCGTCGTCGCGCAGGCCGTGCCGCCGCAGCGCCCCGCCGAGCGTCCCGGTGACGTGCCGGGCCAGGTGCAGGTCGGTGAGGCGCATCGCGCGGACGTTGTGCACCACGTCGGCCGGGCGCCGCACCGGCATCCGCGCGCCGGCCCGGCTGGCCCGCCAGAACGCGTCGGCGAGCCGGTCGAGCAGCGCCCAGAACCGCCGGTGCCGGTCGGTGTCGCCGAGCATCCGCAGCCGCTCCCGGTGCCATGCTTCGGTCTCGCGATGGAGCACGACGGTCCGGTCCGGCAGCCACGCCACATAACCGGGCAGCGCCTCACCCGCGAGCGGTGGCATGCCGACGGCGTCGAAGAGCTCGGCGCCGACGCCGCCGGGCTCGAAGTCGACGAGGGTGGTGGCGCCGACGTCGAAGGAGAAGCCGCGGCGCCGGTAGTAGCCCGCGCAGCCGCCGGCGTGGCCGTGCGCCTCCAGGACGACCGTGGCGCATCCGGCCGCCTGCAGCCGCAGCGCGGTGGCCAGCCCGGCGAGCCCGCCACCGACCACCGCGACGTCGAACCGATCGTTCTGAACGGCCGTTCTGAACGGCCGTTCTGAACATACGTTCAACGTAGGACCGCACCGCACCGCTGTCAACGCCCGTCGATGGAAACCCGGGCGGCGCGAAGCGCGACGGGTCGCTGCCGTGGCAGCGGGCCGGTACTACCGCTGAGCCCGGTTGCGCACCTCGATGACGGCGCCGGTGTCGAGGTCGACCCGGAAGCTGTGCCCGGGCGGCAGCGGCCGGTCGAGGGCGCGCACCCGCAGGTGCATGCCGTTGGGGGCGAGCGAGCGGGCGGCGGACAGCGCGTATTCGTCCGGGTCCACGTCGGGCGAGTCCGCGTCCTTGCCGGCCCGCGACGTCGCGACCGTGAAGAAGATGAACCCGGTGATCGCGTCGAACACGATCCGGTAGGACTCCAGTTCGAGCTTCCCGTAGCCGGGGAAGACCGAGCCGGTGCGGAAGACCAGCCCGGTGATGCCGGCCCAGCCCTGCTCCACGTACACGCGGAAACTGACGGCACGGCAGTCGTCGGATTCGGCGCGGGCCGCGACCGTGTAGTCCCAGTTGCCGGTCGCGCCGTCGCGGAGCCCGACGTAGGCGTGCGCGCCGCCCCGCAGGTCCGACGGCGCCGACGGCACCCGCGGGAACGGGTAGGACGGCGGTTCGTGGTTGGACAGGTTCGCCACGGCGAGGACCTGACAGCGCGGGATCCGCACGATGTGCTCGCCGATCACGTACGACTGGCACGCCGGCGTCACCGAGTAGTCGAGGATGTTGTCGGCACTGGCGTCGGCGCTGGCGATGAGGTCCACGACGCAAAATCTAGGCAGTGACAGGCGCCGATCACATGGGCGCTGCCGGAAACCGGACACCGCAGGCGCCATGACAGGATGGGACGGCAGCATCCGATCATTGAGGGAGCATCGTGGCCGAACGTGTCGTCAGTCCCACCGGGCGAGGGTTCCTGCTGCTCGACGCGCACCCGACCGGTTGTTTCCGCAGCGTCGCCGACATGGTCGCGCAGATCCCCGCGAAAGCGGACGCGGAGGCACCGGCGAAGGTCGCGCTCGTCATCGGTTCCAGCGCCGGCTACGGTCTGGCCGCCACCCTGGTGGGTCTGCGACGGCACGGCATCCACGGCGTCGGGGTCGCGTTCGAGCGGCCGCCGGGTCGGCGCACCGGGACCGCCGGCTGGTATCGCACGATCGCCACCGACGCGGTCGCCGCCGAGGCGGGCAGCGACTTCACGTTCGTCAACGCCGACGCGTTCGCCGACACGACCAAGGACGAGGTGCTGGACCTGATCGCGAAGCGGTTCGGTCAGCTCGATTTCCTGGTGTACAGCGTCGCCGCGCCCCGCCGGACCGACCCGCGGACGGGCACCACCTACGCGTCGGTCATCAAGCCGCTCGGCACGGCCAACACGACACGGACCCTCGAGTTCGACAGCGACGGCACCCCGCTGCTGCGGGAGGTGACCGCCCAGCCCGCCGACGAGGCCGAGGCGGCCGACACCGTGCAGGTGATGGGGGGCGAGGACTGGTCCCGCTGGGTCACCGCCCTGGAGGACCGCAAGCTGCTGCGCACCGGGTTCCGCACCGTCGCGCTGTCCTACATCGGTTCGAGCCTGACCTCGGCGATCTACCGCGACGGCACGATCGGCGCCGCGAAGGTGCACCTGGAGCGGACCGCCCGGGAGCTCGACGAGCGGCTCGCCGCGGTCGACGGCCGGGCGCTGACGTCGGTCAACGGGGCCGCCGTCACGCAGGCGTCGACCGCGATCCCGGGCATCGCCCTGTACGTGAGCCTGCTGCACGCCGTGCTCGGCGACGGGCTGCAGTCGCCGGTCGAGCAGTCGGTGCGGCTGTGGGACCAGCTCACCGGCGCGGCCCCGTTCGACCTCGACGAGCAGGGCCGGCTGCGGCTGGACCGGTGGGAGCTGGACGCGGACGTGCAGGCCGCCGTCGCCGAGCGCTGGCGGGCGATCACCCCGGAGACGATCGCCGAGGTCGCCGACGTCGACTGGTTCCGCGCGCAGTTCCGCGGCCTGTACGGCTTCGACGTCCCCGGCGTCGACTACACCGCGCCGGTCGACCCGGACCTGGAGTGGCCCGCGCCCCGGTAGAGCACATACCCGCAGCTCAGCCCGAGGGCGAGCTCCACCACCCCGCCGAGCACCAGGCCGCCGGCGGGGGCGCCGTCCAGCGCGACGGACAGCCCCCGGGACAGCGCATACGCCAGGTAGAACACCGCACCGGACACCGCCGCCGCGAACGCCAGCCGGGCGACGAACGCGCCCACGAGCAGCAGCACGCCGACCGCGAGGACGGCACCGCCGGCCGACCTGGTCTCGCTGAGCAGGCTCGGGTCGGCGCCGATGCTGATGCCGTACTGGCGGCGGAACGCCACCGGAGCGAGGAGGCCGGCCGCGCCGACGGCGACCGCGACGAGTCCCGCCACGGTCAGCAGGATCCGCCGGATCACCGCCAGGCTCCCGCGGCCGCCGCGGCCCGGCAGTAGTCGGCGAAGTCGCGCGGCTCCCGGCCGAGCGCGTCGCGGATCCCGGTGCCCAGCGAGGCGTTGCGCCCGTCGAACACCTCGCCGCACAGGTCCGCGAACAGGTCCCCCTGCGGGTGCCCGGCCAGCGCCGCCCGCAATTCCTCGACGGTGACCGGCACGTAGGTCACCGGCCGCCCGGACGCGGCCGCGAGTTCCACGGCCGCCTCGGCGAAGGTGAGCAGCCGCGGGCCGGTGACGTCGTACAGGCGGCCGGCGTGCCGCTCGTCGAGCAGCGCCGCGACGGCCACGTCGGCGATGTCCTCGACGTCGACGAACGGCTCGGCGACGGACCCGGCGGCCAGGACGACGGCGCCGTCCAGGACGCCCTGGCGCAGCTCATCCTCGCCGAAGTTCTGCGCGAACCACGCCGAGCGCACCAGGGTGTACCCGAGCCCGGACTCCCGCACGATGTCCTCGCAGCTCTCGGCGTGGTGCTCGCCCCGGCCGGACAGCAGGACGAGGCGCTGGACGCCGGCCGCCGCGGCCGCCTTCGTGAACGCCTCGATGGCGGCGGGCGCCTCGGGCGCGGCGAGGTCGGAGTAGTAGGTGACGTAGGCGGCCTCGACGCCGTCCAGGACGGCCGGCCACGTCTCCGGCCGCTCCCAGTCGAACGGCGGGTCGGTGCGGCGGGAGGCACCGCGGACCGGGTGGCCGAGGTCGGTGAGGCGGCGCACGATCCGCCGGCCGGTCTTGCCGGTCGAGCCGATGACCGGCACCCTGTATTGCCGGTCGGAGCTGACCGCGCCGTGGGCCATCGACGTTCCGGCCCTCGACGGGCTGATGGCGCTGCTCGTCGTGACGGCCGGCGAGGCCGTCCTGGAGGTCGACGGCGAGCCGCCGCGGACGCTGCGCCCGCGCGGGCTGACACTGATCCCGCACGGCACCCCGCACCGCGTCCACAGTGGACCCGGCCACCCCGGGGCCACGCCGCTGTTCGACATCCCGGTCGAGCGGGTCAGCGAGCGCTACGAGCTGCTGCGCCACGGCGGCGGCGGGGCGCTGACCCGGGTCACCTACTGCGTGCTGCGCTGCGACCACGTCCCGGCCCGGCGGCTCGTCGCGCAGCTGCCGCAGGTCCTGCAGGTCGACGGGTGGGACGACGACGGCGGCTGGCTGCACAGCAGGTCGCACACCGCTTCGGCTACGCCTCGGAGGCCGCGTTCTCCCGGGCGTTCAGCCGCACGTTCGGCGTCCCGCCCGGCGCGGTGCGCGCCGCCACGGTCACGGATACCGCCAGCCGATAAGGTTCCACTGCCACCCGAACCAGAGCAGCGGCAGCACCCCGGCCAGCAGCACGACCTGATGGACCTTCGCCACGGCCCGGGCCCCCGACGTGCACCACGCGGTCACCGTGCCGGCCACGGCGACGGCCCACGCGGCGATGACGAGCAGCGGCAGCACCAGCAGCAGCGTGAATCCCGCCGGTACGCCGTACAGGAACGCGCCCGGGTTGAACAGGACCTCGACGGCGAGCCCGACCAGGAACACCAGTCCGGTGAGGCAGGCGCCGGCGGCCAGAGCGCGCGACCACCGCCACCGGCTGCTCGCGCCGGTCCGGCGGCGCCACAGGTTCGCCACGGCCGTGAGCGCGACGACGGCGAAGCCCAGCAGGACCAGGAGGTTGAACGGCAGTGTCTCGGCGCGGTCGAGCAGCTCGTAGGCGGGACCGTCGGTGGCCGCGTACCGCCGGCCGCCGCTGCCGGTCAGGAACACCAGGTGGTCCCGGCCGTCCTCGGCGGTGAACGTGCCGTCCGGCTGCGGCCGCCACGTCTTGCCCTTGAAGTGCACGGCACCGGCAGCGTCGACGCTCAGCCGGAGCGAGCCGAGCAGCGTCGTCAGTTTTTCCACTGTGGACTCGGCGTGCCGGGCCGGCTGGTAGAACCCCGCCGCCGGGGCGGATCGGGTGACCTGCACCGGCCACGTCACGGCGCCCGCCGTCTCCCGCGCCGGCGCGGCCGGCGTGAAGCGGTCGAAGAACGCGTCGATGACCTCGCCGACCGCCTCGATGCCGCCGGTGGCGTTGGTGGACAGGAACAGGCCGAGGTCGCAGCCGGGCACCAGGATCAGCACGCTCTCGAAGCCTTCCCAGCTGCCGTCGTGCATGAGGACGCGGTGCCCGTTGCGGAAGCGTTCCATGAACCCGCCCGCGTACCCGCCGAGCACCGCGTCCGCGGCGAACGACCGGGCCGGCGGCGCGGCCAGTTGCGACCGGGCGAACACGGCCATGTCGGCGGCGGTGGCGCTGATCGAGCCGTCCGGCGGCATCCGGTCGAAGATGAACGGGATCGCCGCCGGTGGCGACGCGTCGGAGTCGTAGCTGCGGGCCAGGTCCCCGGCCAGCGACGCCGGCAGCGGCTCCGCGGCGGTCGTGTGCGTCATGCCGAGCGGGTCGAGGATGTGGGTCTGCACGTACCGGTCGTACGGCTCCCCGCTGACCTGGGCGACGACGTACCCGGCGAGGGCGGCGCCGTAGTTGGAGTAGGCGGAGATCTCGCCCGGTGGCCGGATCCGCGCCGGCATGTGCCCGGCGAGGTAGGTCTGCAGGGGTTCGACGTCGCCGGCGGAACGGGCACCGACCCCGACGAACCGGTCCTCGAACCCGGCGGTGTGGTTCATGAGCGCCCGCAGCGTCACCGGCTGTGGGTAGGTGGCCGGGCCGCTGAAGCCGCGCAGGTAGGTGTTGACGTCGGCGTCCAGGTCGAGCCGCCCGGCGGCGGCCTCGCGCCGCACCGCCGCCCACGTGAACAGCTTCGTGATCGACGCGATCCGCACCAGCGACCGTTCAGGGTCGAACGGCACGGCGCGGGCGACGTCGGCGGCGCCGTACCCCTTCGCGAAGACCGTCGCATCGCGGTTGGTGACGGCGACGACGGCACCGGGCACGTGGAAACGGTCCAGGCGCGGCGGCAGCGCCTCGTCGAAGAACGCGGCGGCCCGCGCCGGATCGGTGCAGCCCGGCGGCGGCGCGGACCAGGCGGCGGCCGTGGGCGACACCTGCAGCAGCGGAACGGCGACACAGATCGCCAGCAGTGCGCGGCGCATCGAGACCTCCAATGTGGACGGGATGGGCGCTGCTGAGCCTGCCGCCGCGTCCCACCCCGGCACATCGCCGCCGGGTCGGCGCCCGGCTACGACTTACGTCGGTGCCGCCGTCGACCCTCGGCGCATGGGCGGGCAGCCGCGGGCTGTCTACGCTGCGTGGATATGAACCTCCTGCAGCGGCGCGGCGTCGCCGACGGTGTCCTGGTGCTGGCCTGCCTGGCGCTGACGGCGCTGGCGGTGAAGGCGTCGTGGTCGGCGCTGCCGGCGCCGGTCGTCGCGCTCGCCGGGGTCGCCGGCAGCGCGGCGCAGTGGTGGCGGCGCACCCTGCCGTGGCCGGCCGCGGTCGCGGGCGCGGCGGCCTACGCGCTGTCGGGCAACCCGGCGCCGCTGCTCGTCGGCGTCTACTCCGGCGCGGTCTACGGCTCCCGCGCCGGCGCGGCCGTCGCCGGGGTCGCCGGCTGGGCCGGGATCGCCGGCTGGTCGTGGCTCGACGAGGGTCGCCTGCCAGCGGACGACCTGGTCTTCTCCGCCGTCGGCGCGGTCCTGCTGACCGGCCTCGGCCTCTACGTGCGGGCGCTGCGGGACCTGCGGGCGTCGTGGCAGGAGCGGGCCGAACGCGCCGACACCGAACGGCTCCTGCGCGACGAGCAGGCCCGGGCCGCCGAACGGACCCGCATCGCCCGGGAGATGCACGACGTCCTGGCGCACAAGGTGTCGCTGATCGCGCTGCACGCCGGCGCGCTGGAGGTCACCACCGACACCGCCCGCTTCCAGCAGGGCGCCGGGCTGATCCGGGTCACCGCCCGGGAGGCGCTGCAGGAGCTGCGGGCGGTCCTCGGCGTGCTGGAGGCGACGCCGGCGCCCGCACCCGGTGACGGGTTCGCCGACCTGCCGGCGCTGGTGCTCGCCGCGACGCGGGCCGGGCAGCAGGTCGAGCTGCGGGAGGAGGCCGGGACGTTGCCGCCGGGGACCGCCCGGGTCGTGCACCGGGTGGCGCAGGAGGGGCTCACCAACGCCCGCAAGCACGCGCCGGGCGCGCCGGTCACCGTGACCGTCGACCGGGCCGGCGACGGTGCCGTCCGCGTTACCGTCGCCAACCCCGCGGGCGCCGGCGCCGGCCTGGACCTGCCCGGCTCGGGCGCCGGGCTGGTGGGCCTCGCCGAACGGGTCCGGCTCGCCGGTGGCACGCTGCACAGCGGACCCGTCGACGGCGGGTGGCGGCTGGCGGCGGCCGTACCGTGGACGGAGGCGACCCAGCGATGATCTCGGTGCTGCTGGTCGACGACGAGGCCCTGGTGCGCGCCGGCCTGCGGATGATCCTGGAGACCGCCGCCGATCTCACCGTCGTCGGTGACGCCGGCGACGGCCACGCCGCCGTGGACGCGGTGACCCGCCTGCGCCCCGACGTGGTCCTCATGGACCTGCGGATGCCGCACCTCGGCGGGATCGCCGCCACCGCGGCGATCCGGGCCCTCGCCGAGGCGCCGGCGGTCGTCGTGCTGACCACGTTCAACACCGACGACGACGTGTTCCAGGCGCTCGCGGCGGGCGCCACCGGGTTCCTGCTCAAGGACACCCCGCCGGCGGAGCTGCTGCACGCGGTGCGGATGGCGGCGGCCGGCGACTCGATGCTGTCTCCCGCCGTGACCAGGCAGGTCATCACCCGCCTCACCGCCGAGGACCTCGGCGGGCGCCGCCGGGACGCGCTCGCCCGCCTCGACCCGCTCACCGAACGTGAGCGGCAGGTCCTCGTCGAGATCGGCCGTGGCCATCCGAACGCCGAGATCGCGGCCCGCCTGTACATGAGCGAGGCCACCGTCAAGAGCCACGTCACGCACCTGTTCGAGAAGCTCGGCACCACCAACCGGGTCCAGCTCGCGATCGCGGCGTTCCGCGCCGGTCTCGTCGAATGACCGTGGGACCGATTGGCATCGCGGGCGATTCTCCCGCAGGATACGGCGTGCAGGTCGACGTCGATGCTTGGGAGGCAGCCGGACGTGCATGGACGGGTGCTGGGTGGACGTTACCGGCTCGAGGAGCAGCTCGGCAGCGGTGGGATGGCGGTGGTGTGGTCGGCGACGGACGAAGTGCTGGGCCGCCTGGTCGCGGTCAAGATGCTGGCCGGGCAGCACGCCGCGAAGCCCGAGTCCCTGCGACGGATCCGCGCCGAGGCCAGGACCGCGGCGACCCTTTCGCACCCGAACGTCGCCCAGGTCCACGACTACGGTGAGGCCGACGAGGACGGCGAGGTCGTCCCGTATGTGGTGATGGAGCTGGTCCCCGGGCAGAACCTCGAGCGGCGCATCGCCGAGGGGCCGGTCGAGCCGCGGGTCGCGTTCCGCATCTGCGCGGAGGTCGCCGCCGCCCTGACCGCGGCGCACGCGGCCGGGCTCGTCCACCGTGACATCAAACCCGCCAACGTGATCGTGACCGCGACGGGTGCCAAGGTCGTGGACTTCGGCATCGCCGCATCCATCACCCCCAGCGGCGACGGTGACCTGCCGCAGGAGGTGCTGGGGACCCCGTCCTACCTGGCGCCGGAGCGGCTCACCGACGACGCCGTCGAGCCGGCCTCGGACGTGTACGCGCTGGGCATGCTGCTGTACAAGCTGCTCACCCGGCAACTGCCGTGGCAGGTCGACAACACGGTGCAGCTGCTGGTCGCGCACGTGTACACGGAGCCGGCGCCGCTGCCGGCGCTGCCCGGGGTGCCCGACGAGGTCGTCGACCTGTGCCATCGCTGCCTGCGCAAGGACCCGGCGCTGCGCCCTGGCGCGCCCGAGGTCGCGGCGGTCCTCGCCGCGGCGGCCGGGCTGCGCGTCGTCGCGGACGAGCGGGCGCACGCCGCGGCCGCCCCCGCGGTGGACGGCGAGCCGTCGGCGGTGCTCA
>NZ_JBFAPO010000008.1:0-134490 GCF_040676755.1 Dactylosporangium sp. NPDC049525
CGCCACCGACGACACGACCCTGCACACCACCATCGTGCTGGACGACCCGCCCGACCCGCTCAGCTGAGCACCGTCACGGTCAGCTGAGCACCCGTCCGCCGCGTGCTCCCGGGAGCACGCGGCGGACGGACGGCGCCCGTCAGGCGGGTCCGCGCAGGGCGGCCAGTTCGCTCGCCAGGGTCGTCGTCAGGACGTTGCCGGGGCCCAGCAACCGCATGCTGTCGGCGAGCGTCGCGTCGTACAGGGCGATCGCCTGCTCCGTCCGCCCGGCCGACGCGAGGGCACCGGCGAGGTTGGCGCGGGAGTACAGGATGGCGGGGTGGTCCGGGCCCAGCACCCGCACCCGGTCGGCCAGGACCGCCTCGTGCAACGCGACGGCCCGGTCGGGCTGCCCCGCCGAGGAGTACGTGTAGGCGAGGTTGTTCCGCGAGCCCAGCGTCACGGGGTGGTCGCTGCCGAGCACCCGCACCATGTCGGCCACGGTCTGTTCGTGCAGCGTGATCGCCTCGTCCAGGCGGCCGGTCGCCGCGTAGGCGTTGGCGAGGTTGTTCCGTGAGTTCAGGGTGTTGGGGTGGTCCTCGCCGAGGATCCGGGTCCGGTCGGCCAGCGTCTGTTCGTACAGGGTGATCGCCTCGTCCAGGCGGCCGGTTGCCGCATAGGCGATGGCGAGGTTGTTCCGCGAGGTCAGGGTGTTCGGGTGGTCCTCGCCGAGGATCCGCATCCGGTCGGCCAGGGTCTGTTCGTACAGGGCGATCGCCTGCTGCAGCCGCCCCGCCGACATGTACACGCTGGCGAGGTTGTTCCGCGAGCCCAGCGTGTAGGGATCGTCCTCGCCGAGCACCCGCGTCCGGTCGGCCAGCGTCTGCTCGCACAGCTCGATCGCCCGCTGCAGCTGCCCCGCCGACCGGTACGCCATGGCGAGGCTGTTGCGGGACCGCAGCGTGTCGGGATGGTCGTTGCCGAGCACCCGCACCCGGTCGGCCAGGGTCTGCTCCGACAGCTCGATCGCGCGCTGCAGCTGCCCCGCCGACCGGTAGGCGTTGGCGAGGTCGTTGCGCGAGGTCAGGGTGTCGGGGTGGTCGCCGCCGAGCAGGTCGGTGCACCGGGCGGCCAGGCGGCCCCAGTACTCGACGGCGGCACCGGCGAGCCCGGCGGTGTCCAGGCTGGCACCGGCCCGGAACAGCAGCGGATGGGCCTCGCGCTGCCACAGGTGGTCCTCGCCGTGCCGGCGCAGCGCGGCCGTGTTGTCGCGCAACGTCTGGCTCAGCACCGGGTCGCGCTCGATCTCGGGCCAGATGTCGAGCAGGCCCTGCGCGTCCGCCCTGATCACGTCGGCGAGCGTGCCGGCGTCCGTCAGCTCCCGGACGCTGCGCTGCACGAGACCGTGCACCGTCACCCGGCCCGCGCCGGCGCCGGCCAGGCTGAGCCGGGTCAGGGCCGCGAGGGCGTCGCGGGCGTCGTCACCGTCGACGGCCGCGGCCGCCGGCGCGGCCGGGCTCCGGTGCTGGGCGAGGTGCTCCAGCACCGCCGGCGTGGACAGCAGCTCGACGGGAAGGCCGTTCGGGTCCAGCACGCTCAGGGCGGCGAGGAGCGGGCGGGCCACCCCGACGGGCCGCAACGCGTCCGCGACGTCCACCGACAGCGACAGCGACACCGCCACGGGCAGCCGGTAGTCGTCCGGGAGGCTGCCCGGAGCCAGGTCGGCCATGGTCCGGCGCCGGTCCGCGAACCGGCGCCGGTAGCCCTCGCAGGTGATGCCCAGATCGACGATGTACGCGGCCGCCTGCGCCAACGCCAGCGGCAGGTAGCCCAGGTCGGCGGCGACGCCGGCAACGTCGGCGTCCGTGCCGCGGCTCGGGTGGCCGGCCAGCTTCTCCACCAGGAACCGGTGCGCCTCGGCCGGGGTGAACACGTCGATCGGCACGACGTCACCGTGCGTGCTCAACGCGGCGTCGGTGCGCCGGGTCGTCACCATGACCCGGCCGGTCGCGGTCCGCGGCGGCCACAGCCCCTCCAGCGCCGACGGATCGCCCAGGTCGTCGAGCACGATCAGCCACCGCTCCCGGGTGTTCCCCAGGTATTCCAGGAAACGGGCCGCCGCCGCGTCCACGTCGTCGCCGTCCGCACCCGCCAGTCGCTGCCCGGCGGCGGCGTAGGCGGCCACGACGTTGGTCCGGCTGGTCGCGATGATCCACAGCAGGATCGCCACCTCTGCGTTGTTGCGGGCCCGTCGAGCCACCGCCGCCGCCAGCTGGGTCTTGCCGACGCCGCCAAGGCCGGACAGGATCCGTGCCGACCCGCCCATCAGGATCACCGAGCCGCTGCCGCTCAGTTCCGTGTCGATCCGGTCGGCGACCGGGCGGAGCTGGAAGCAGTGCGCGGCGTCCGGCACCACCCCGGCCGCGTACCTGAGCGGCACCCGTCGCGTCAGCGAGCCGCGCAGGTACGCCAGCAACGGGCCGGACGGCATGCGCTGCCCACGCACGTCCTCGATCTGCAGCGACCCCGCCACCTCCGGCAGCGGCTCCTCCGACAGCCGCAGCCCGAAGATCGGCTTGCCGGCCAGCTTGGCGTGGCTGACCTCCATCGCCACCCATCGCGACGCCGACGCGGCCGCGGACATGACCACGACCACGCCCGCGCACACCTCGATGCAATGGCGCAGCACGGTCTGCCACCGCTGCCCGGTCGGAATCTCGCGGTCGTGCCAGGCCGACACGCCCTGCTCGCCCAGGAACGCGATCAGTCGTGCGACATACGCGTCGTCGGTCCTGGAATAGCTGACGAAGAAGAAGTCCCCACCCTCCGGAACGCCGGCGCCGTCCACCCGCCACCGCGCCCCGCCGCGATCGTTCACCGCCGCGCGACCCTACCAAGGAACCACGGGATCGGTGTCGCTCTTGTCCCACCATGGAATCCACTTGTTCCAGTCGCTGAAGTTGTTGAAGTTGTCCCAGTCGGCGGCATCGACAGGGTGGCCGACTTCGCCGGTGCCGGCGTCGAGGAGGTCGGCGAGCAAGCCGGACCTCGACGCGGCCAGCTTTTCCAGAATCGTCATCGGATCCTCACGCGCGAGTAGTCAGATCGCTGAGCGCGCCCACGAGCGCCTTACGGGTATTGACGCAGTACGCTGTTTCGGTGGCCCGGAACGTGCCGTGTTCGAAGTAGCGGTTCCCCGCCTGCGCGCCGCGGCAATAGTCGTAGAACTCGCAGGTCGCGGCGCATTCAGCGAGCGCTTCGACGAATTCGGCGACATACCGCACGTCATGCGCGCGTCCGAGCATTTCCGGAAACGTCTCCCGGGTCACGTTCCCCACCACGAAGTCGCCGTATTCCGGGGCCGTGACGCCGGCCAGCTCCGGTGACAGCAGGACCGTGTCACCGTTCCACGCGACCGTCGGGATCGGGTCGTATCGCGGCCGCGGCGACCGGTCGCCGGCGCGCACCGAACGAAGATAGGTGAGCAGCCCGTCGACTTCGCGCACCGGCAGCGCCGATCCGGCCGACCTTCGCAGGAACAGCTGCCGCCAGAACTCCTCGGCGGCCGTGTGGTCGATGCCGGAGGCGCGGGTGTTGACGCCCTCGAGCTCTTCCAGGTTGAAGCCGACGCGCCGGGCGCCGAGCCCCTCGAAGAACTGCATGATCTCGCCGGCCCTCCCGATGGTGTCGGCGGTGATCACCGCGATGACCGTGAACGGCAGGCCGTTGCGGTTCAGCGCCGCGATGCCCCGCATCGCCCGGTCGAACGTCGGGCGCCCGGCCTGGTCGCGTCGCTGTGCGTTCGCCCATTCCGGGCCGTCGATGCTCACACCGACGGACACCCCGTGTGCGGAGAACAGCTCGCACCACGAGTCGGTGAGCAACCCGGCGTTGGTCTGCACCGCGTGCTGAATGCGGCCCGCGGCGCGCAGCTCGGCAAAAGGCATCAGCAGCTGCTCGAACCGGTCCTGGCGCAGCGACAGCGGTTCACCTCCGTGCCATACGACGGTAACGCGTCTGTCGCTGTCCTGGGCGGCGATGCCACGCGCGACGCCCTCGGCCACCGCCACGGACATCTCCAGCCGGCGGTCCCGCGTGGGCAAATAGCAGTAATCGCATCTCCACGTACATAAAGACGTCGGCTGGACAACGACAGTCCGAAACGTTCGGCTGACGTACCGGTCGAAGTCCATGCACGAAGGCTGCCGAGCGCGAGTGGCGTAGGTCAATGGTCGGAAGGCCGCAGACTTCGACCATTCGGGTAACGCTCGGGCACCGGCGTCTGCTGGAGCAGGAGCCGAATGCGATCGGCGTCGGGCATCTGCCGTTCCGCGTAGACGCGCAGGGCATCCGACAGGTGCCGCCGGGCGGCGGACGGGTCCCGGCGGGCGACCGCGGCGGCAAGGCCCTCGTGCGCGGCCGCGGTGTGCAGCGCGTTCCCGGTGCCGGCCGCGGCCAGCACCTCCCGGTGCAGGTCCGCCGCCTCGTCGGTGCGGCCGGCGGCTTTGCGGTGACGCGAACGGGGGGGGCGACACGGCCGGCCGCCGTCCCGTCCCGGCAACACCCGCCGCCGCCGCCCGGTACGCCGGGCCGGCGCATCCACCGTCAGTGCCTGGCGACGAGCACCGGGGTGTCGGCGTGTTCGAGCACGTGCTGGCTGACCGAGCCGATCCGCAGGCCGGCGAGGCCACCGTGCCCGGAGGCGCCGAGCACGATCATCAGCGCGTCCCGCGACTCGTCGAGCAGGACCTGCGCCGGCGCGCCTTGGACCACCCGCGGCCGCAGCTCGACGGCGGGGTCCTTGTCCGCGAGCCGGTCGAGGTCGGCGGCGAGCTCGGCGGCGACCCTGTCCGGGTCGGCGCGGCGGGCGAGCCGGCTCGCCGGCTGCTGCCAGGCCCGGACCGCGACCAGCGGCACCCCGCGGACGGACGCCTCGCGGAACGCCAGCTCCAGGGCCTGCTGGCCGCCCGGCGAGCCGTCGGCGCCGACGACCACCGGCTGGCGCGTCGGCAGCGCGGTCTCCGGGCCGGCCCAGCGTTCGGCGTGGTGCACGACGAGCACCGGGCAGTACGCGTGCCCCGCGAGGTGCCCGCCGACGGAGCCGACGAGCAGCGCGTGGAAGCCGCCGTGACCGTGCCAGCCGACGACGACCAGCTCCGCGTACTTGGACTGCTCGCGTAGCACCTGGACCGGCTGGCCGCTCCAGGTCGAGGTCGTCACGTGCAGCCCCGGATACCGGTGCCGGGCCTCGACCGCGGCGTCCAGCACCAGACCCTGCTCGTCGGTGATCTCCTCGGCCGGGCCGGGGACGCCGAGCACGTGCGTGATGCGCAGCGGCCGGCCGAGACGGACCGCGGCGTCGGCGGCCCAGCGGAGGGCGCCGAGTGCGGCCGGCGACCCGTCCACGCCCGCGATCACCGGCCGTTGGATGATGATGGTCATGACGGCCTCCTTCACGATGTGAGGGGCGGTACATCCTCCACAGTGACCCGGCGCCGTCCCCGCCGGAAGGGCCGCAACACCGTCACCTGCTTGACGACCGCAACCACGACCGCGACCAGGCACGTGGCACCGGCCGCCGCTGATCGGCAGGCCCTCTGCCGCCGTGGTGATTTGTGCGCCGTGGTGGGCAGGATGGCCCGATGGGACAGATGACCGCGTGGCAGGTCGAGCGGCCGGGGCCGATCGGCGGGCGACCGCTGCGGATGACGTCGTTGCCGGTGCCGGAGCCGGCGCCTGGTGAGGTGCTGATCCGGGTCCGCGCGTGCGCCGTCTGCCGCACCGACCTGCACCTGGCCGAGGGTGACCTGCCGCCGCACCGGCAGGGTGCCGTGCCCGGTCACGAGGTGGTGGGCGAGGTCGAGCAGCTGGGCGGGGACACCGGCGACCTGCGGGTGGGGGACCGGGTGGGGGTGGCGTGGCTGCGGCACACCTGCGGTGTCTGCCGCTACTGCCGTTCCGGGGCGGAGAACCTCTGCCCGTTCTCGCAGTACACCGGCTGGGACGCCGACGGCGGGTTCGCCGAGCACTGTGTCGCGCCGGCCGCCTATGTCTACCGGATGCCGCCGGGGTACGACGATGCCCACGCCGCCCCGCTGCTGTGTGCCGGGATCATCGGCTTCCGGGCGCTGCGCCGGGCGGAGCTCCCGCCGGGTGGCCGGCTGGGCCTGTACGGCTTCGGCGCGTCCGCGCACCTCGCGGCGCAGGTCGCGATCGCGCAGGGCGCCAGCGTGCACGTCCTGACCCGCTCGGCGCAGGCCCAGCGACTGGCGCTGGACCTCGGCGCCGCGTCGGCAGGTGACGCGTCGGGGGCGCCGCCGGAGCCGCTGGACGCCGCGATCCTTTTCGCCCCCGTCGGCGATCTGGTGCCCGTCGCGCTGTCGGCGCTCGACCGTGGCGGCACCCTCGCGGTGGCCGGCATCCACCTCACCGACATCCCGCCGTTGCGGTACGCCGATCACCTCTTCCAGGAACGGACCCTGCGCAGCGTCACCGCCAACACCCGTCAGGACAGCCGCGACTTCCTGGCGTTCGCGCAGGAGCACCCGCTGCAGGTCACCGTCACCCCGTATCCGCTGTCGGCGGCGGACCGGGCGCTCGCCGACCTCGCCGCGGACCGGGTGCAGGGCGCCGCCGTCCTGACCCCCCAGCCGGATCACTGAGCCGGATCACTGAACTGGGCGCCCGCGGCGGCGTCAGTTGGAGCGGATGGCCTGCGCCGTCTTCGTGGCCCAGGCCAGCGCCGCCAGCTGCTGGACCACCATGTCGCCGCCGATGCCCGCGATGCCGGCCAGGCCCACCGCGGAACCGGCGGAAGTGGGGGACGCGGTGCCGTGTTCGTGGGCGTGGACCGCGGCGAGCACGTCGCCGAGCGCGCCGGTGCCGTGCAGCAGCGCGTCGCGGACCATCGCGGCAAGGGGGAGCTTGCCGGCGAGGGCCTCGATCGGCAACCCGAGCAGCCCTGCGACGGCGTCCAGCAGCCCGGCGGTGAACGCCTCGTCGCCGGCCAGCCCGGTGCTCTCGGCGATCAACCTGCACAGCTGCGCGTGCACGAGGATGTCGGCCGTCTGCTCCTCGCCCGCCTCCGTGAGGTCGCCGATCAGCATCAGGGTCACCCAGTTGCGGATCTGCGCGGTGCCCAGCATGACGACCGCCTCGTGGACCGACGACACCCGGTGCGCCGTGCCGGTCGCCGCGGTGTTGACCGCCTGGAGCATCCGGTAGCTCAGCGCCGGGTCGCTCGACACGATGGACACGACCCGGTCCAAGCCGACGTCCGGCGCCATCAGCAGCCCGAGCAGATGGACGCAGCGCAGCCGCGACGCGCTCAGCGTGCGGGCCGTCACGACCGCCGGACGGCTGAGCGCATACCCCTGGAAGAGCTCGAACCCGAGCTTGTGCGCCTCGGTGACGTCCGCCGCGGTCTCCAGTCGTTCGGCCACGAACCGCAGGTGGGGGTGGGCCGCCCTGACGTCGAGGATGGCCCGCCGCTGCGCGGCCGTCGTGCTCAGGAAGTCGACCTTGACGTAGCTCGCCAGGCCGAACAGCCGCTCGTGCCCCGAGCCGGACACGAAGTCGTCCAGCGCGATGACGTACCCGCGCTCGACCAGCTTGGCGACGCCGGCGACCAGGCGGTCGTCGACCTCGACCGTCTCGAGCACCTCGAGGACGGCGTGTTCGGGGGCGAACGGCACCGGGAGCTCGCCGAGCAGGAAGTCGGCGGTGAGGTTGATGAAGCAGGGCCGGCCGCCGGCGAGCTCCTCCAGGCCGACGGTGGTGAAGGCGGCGACCATCACCTGGCTGGTGGCCAGGGCCCCGCCGTTCGTCGCGGACCGGGCCCCGGGCGAGTTGCGGAACAGCAGCTCGAACGCGGCGATGTCGCCCTGCCGGTCGTAGATCGCCTGGCGGCCGACGTGGACATCGGCGACCTCAGGGATGACATGCGACATGGATTTCCCGATCCGTGTGTGTGCGAACACCTTGCGTGACCAATGGTGACCGGCGGTGGCATCCGGCGGCGACGGCCGACCGTGCGCGAACCTCGCTGATCGCGGTACACCGGCCGGCCGCCGCCCCTGGCCGGACGGGGGACAGGACCCTCGGCCCGTCGCGGCGTGACCACCGGCCCTGCCGCCGGGCTCCGCGGCCACGCGATCCTTGACCTGTGCCGCCGCGACCGTCTCACCCCATCCACGCGGCGCGCGGCCCGCGCGCGGCGTAGCGTCGGGCGGGTATGCCCGGGATGGACTGCTGACCTGACGACCACGGCCCTGATCACGCATATCGCAGAAAGGACGTCCGGTGACCTCTGTCGCGGACCGCACCACCGATGAGAACCTGACCGACGCGCTCGGCCGGCCCAGTGACGACGAGGTCGCGCAGCTGGACGCATGGTGGCGGGCGAACAACTACCTCACCGTCGGCCAGATCTACCTGCAGGGCAACCCGCTGCTGCGCCGCCCCCTCGAACCTTCGGACATCAAGCCCCGGCTGCTCGGCCACTGGGGCACCAGCCCGGGGCTGTCGCTGATCTACGCGCACGTGTCGCGGCTGATCCGGATGACCGGCCAGGAGGCGATCTACCTCGCCGGGCCCGGTCACGGCGGTCCGGCGCTGGTGGCGGCCGGCTACCTGGAGGGCACCTACAGCGAGATCTACCCGGCGGTGCCGCAGGACGAGGCGGGCCTGCTGCGGCTGTTCCGGCAGTTCTCCAGTCCCGGCGGCATCCCCAGTCACGTCTCCGTGACCACGCCTGGCTCCATCCACGAGGGCGGCGAGCTCGGCTACGTCCTCGTGCACGCGTTCGGCTCCGTCATGGACAACCCCGACCTGCTCACGGTCGCGGTCGTCGGGGACGGTGAGGCCGAGACCGGCCCCCTCGAAGGCTCGTGGAAGGGCATCTCCTTCATCAACCCCACCCGTGACGGTGCCGTCCTGCCGATCCTGCACCTCAACGACGCGAAGATCGCCGGGCCGACCGTGCTGGGCCGCAAGGACCCGGCCGAGGTCCGCTCCCTGCTGGAGGGCCACGGCTACGAGGTCCTCGAGGTCGGCGGCGACGACCTGCCCGGCATGCACCACCGCTTCGCCGCCACCCTCGCCGAGGCGTGGGGCCGGATCCGGGCGATCCAGCGCGCCGCCCGCGACGGCGACTGGGACGGCAAGCGCCCGCACTGGCCGATGATCGTCCTGCGGTCGCCGAAGGGCTGGACCGGACCCGAAGAGGTCGACGGCATCAAGGTCACCGGCACGTGGCGCTCGCACCAGGTGCCGCTGTCCGGGGTCAAGGACAACCCGGAGCACCTGGCGATCCTGGAGCGGTGGCTGCGCTCGTACCGGCCGGAGGAGCTGTTCGACGACGCCGGCACGCCCGTCGCACTCGTCCGCGACCTGCCGCCGGACGGCGACCTGCGGATGAGCGCCAGCCCGCACGCCAACGGCGGCCGGCTCACCCGGGACCTGGACCTGCCCGATTTCCGCGACTACGCCGTCGAGGTGAAGACGCCCGGCGGTGCGCACGCGGAATCGACCCGGCGGCTCGGGGAGCTGCTGCGCGACGTGTACAGCGGCAACCCCGACCGGTTCCGGCTGTTCTGCCCCGACGAGACCAACAGCAACCGGCTCGGCGCCGTGTTCGAGGTCTCCGACCGCGCGTTCATGGAGCGGGTCACCGACACCGACGTCGCGATCAGCCGCGACGGGCGGGTCATGGAGGTGCTGTCCGAGCACAACTGCCACGGCTGGCTCGAGGGGTACACGCTCACCGGCCGGCACGGCATGTTCGCCACCTACGAGGCGTTCGCGATGGTGTCGGCGTCGCAGACCGTCCAGCACGGCAAGTGGCTGCAGGAGGCGAAGCGGCTGTCGTGGCGGGCGAAGGTGCCCAGCCTCAACGTGCTGCTCACCTCCACCGCGTGGCGCAACGACCACAACGGCTTCTCCCACCAGGGTCCCGGCCTCATCCAGGTCGTGCTGACCCAGCGTGGCGACGTGGCCCGGGTGTACCTGCCGCCGGACGCGAACACGCTGCTGTCCGTCGCCGACCACTGCCTGCGGTCCCGGTCGTACATCAACCTCATCGTCATCGACAAGCAGCCGCAGCTGCAGTGGCTGAGCATGGATGAGGCCGTGGAGCACTGCGCGGAGGGCGCCGGGATCTGGGACTGGGCCGGCACCGACGACGGCAGCACCGATCCCGACATCGTCCTGGCGTGCGCCGGCGACGTCGTCACCATGGAGACCGTCGCCGCGGCCCAGATCCTGCGGGAGCGGCTGCCGAAGCTCAAGGTGCGCGTCGTCAACGTGGTGGACCTCATGACACTGCCACGGCCGAAGGACCACCCGCACGGGATGAGCCCGACCCGGTTCACGGAGCTGTTCACCGACCGCGTCGACGTCGTCTTCGCCTTCCACGGCTACCCGGGCGCGATCCACCAGCTCGTGCACGGCCGGCCCGACGCGGACCGGTTCCGGGTCCGCGGCTTCATCGAGGAGGGCACCACCACGACCCCGTTCGACATGACGGTCCGCAACCGCGCGTCGCGCTACCACCTCGTGATGGACGCCATCAACAACGCCAAGCGGCTGCCCCGCGGCGCCACCGAACTCAAGGAATGGTGCGAGCAGAAACTCGCCGAACACGAGACGTACGTGGTGGAGCACCTCGAGGACATGCCCGAGGTCCGCGACTGGACCCTCGGCGACTGGGCAACACGCGGATGACCGCCGTACCGGCCCGGGCGGCGGACGCGTGCCGCCGGGGCCGGTCGTGCGTCGGCGACCGTCCATTGTGCTCGATCCGGTGGTGGTCCTGCCCCACGTCTTCCAGACGATCCGTCAGCCGTGCCGCGGGAGTGGATCCCGCGGCGTAACACGGCGGCGCGGTGTCCCGCTTCTTGATGGGAGGGCGCGGATCAGGGACTGGAGAGGGCGATGGGGGTGGGCGCGATCGGGCTGTGGTTCGGGTCCGGGGCGGCGGCGTTGCGCCGGCGGCGGAGCTGGTCCGCCCGGCGGTACGCGGAGCTGCTGGCGCGGCTGCGCGAACTCGAGTCCGGCCGCGCGACCGGTGGCAACGGATCCGATGCCGACGCGGCCCACACCGTCGACCGGCGGGCGCGGGAACTATCTGCCGTCATCGGTGCGACCCGCGCCGCCACCGACCCGGCCGTGCGGGCCCTGACGGCCCGGGCCGAGACGGCGTTACGGCACGCGTTGCGGGACCTGTGCGAGCTGGCGCTCGCCGGCGATCCGGCGGTGCCGGACCTGGCGGCGTTCGACGCCACGGTGCGCCGGCTCGCCGCCGCCGTGCCGTTGACCGTCCAGGTGACCGTCGACGCCGTGCCGGCCGCGCCGATGGCGGTCTCGACGGCCTACGCGGTGATCTGTGAGGCGCTCGGCAACGTCGTCGGCCACGCCGGCGCGCGGCGGGCGATCGTCACGGTGCGCCGCCACGGCCCGACGGTGCAGATCGCGGTCAGCGACGACGGCGCCGGCGGCGCGCAACCGGTCATCGGCGGCGGCATCGTCCTGCTCGCCGCCCGGATCACCGCGCTCGGTGGCATACTGCACGTCGACAGCCCGCCCGGCAGCGGCACCCACCTCACCGTGGAGCTGCCGTACCACACGTGAAGCCGGTGCCGGCAGCTCGCGCAGATCAGGCGGTCGGGACGACCGTGACCGGGATGCCGTTGAGGACGCTGTTGCCCGACAGCGGGTCGATGGCCCGGTCGTCGGTGAGGATGTTGCTGTTGACGCCGGGGCTGGCGGCCGCGACCGGCATCCGGGTCCCGGGCGCCCCGTGCCCCCAGCCGTGCGGCAGGCTCACCACGCCCGGCATCACCGTGTCGGTGATCTCGACGGCGACGGTGAGCGTGCCGACCCGGGAGGCGACGGTCGCCTGGGCGCCGTCGGCGAGCCGCAGCGCTGTCGCGTCGCTCGGGTGGATCTGCAGCGTGCACCGGTCGCGGCCCTTCATCAGCGCCGGCACGTTGTGCATCCAGCTGTTGTTGGAGCGCAGGTGCCGCCGGCCGACGAGGACCAGGCCGTCGCTGGGGCGGTCGAGGGCCGCCCGCAGCCGGTCGACGTCGGCGGCGACGGGCTCGGGGCACAGTTCGACCTGCCCGCTCGGGGTCCGCAGCACCTCCGGGATCCGTGGCTGGAGCGGCCCGAGGTCCAGGCCGTGCGGGTGGTCGAGGAGCCTGCGCAGCGTCAGCCCGTCCGGTTCGGCGCCGAACCCGTCACCGTAGGCGCCGAGCCGCAGCCGGGCATCGAGGAGGCGCTCGGCCGGGCCGTCGCCGTCGACGAGGTCCCGCAGCTGCGCCACGGGCCGGCCCGCGACCGGCGAGTCCGGGTCGTCGGCGGCGCGCCGCAGCAGCTGCGCCAGCAGGTGCTCGTGCCCGGCCGCCACGTCCGTGCCGCCCTGGCCGGCCGCGATGAGGGTGAGCCGGGCGAGGATGTCGCTCTCGTCCATGCCGCCGGGGTCCTTCGGCAGCACCGGCGGGGAGTACGCGGCCATGTTGTGCACGACCAGGGTCAGGAACGCGAAGTCGTAATGCCCGACCCGGGCGGGGTCGGTCGGTGGAAGGATCACGTCGGCGTGCCGGGTGGTCTCGTTGAGGTACGGGTCGACGCTCACCATGAACTCGAGCCCGGCGAGCGCCTCGTCGAGCTGGCCGCTGTTCGGCGTCGACAGCACCGGGTTGCCCGCGACGGTGACGACGGCCCGGACCTGCCCGTCGCCGGGCGTGGTGATCTCGTCGGCGAGCGTCGCGACCGGCAGCTCACCCTTGACCTCCGGCAGCCCTCGCACCCGGCTGGCCCACCGCCCGACCCGGAAGCCCTTCCCGCCCGGCCGCTGGTTCTGCCGGGCGTGCGGGGCGAGGGGGAACATCACCCCGCCCGGCCGGTCCAGGTTGCCGGTGAGGACGTTGACGACGTCGACCAGCCAGCTGGTCAGGGTGCCGAACTCGACCGTGCAGGTGCCGATCCGGCCGTACACGGCGGCGGCGGGCGCGGCCGCGAGCTCCCGGGCGAGCCGGCGGATGTCGGCGGCCGGCACGCCACAGCGCGACGTGACGACCTCGGGTGCGAAGTCCTTGGCGAGGACCTCGACCTGCTCGACGCCGCGCACGTGCCCGTCGAGCCGGCCCAGCGCGACCAGGTCCTCGTCGAACAGCGTGTGGACGAGCCCGAACAGCAGCAGCGCGTCACCGCCGGGCCGGATGAAGACGTGTTCGTCGGCCATCGCGGCGGTACGGGTCCGCCGCGGGTCGACGACCACGAACCGCCCGCCGCGGGCCTGGACGGCGGCGAGCCGGCCCGGGAAGTCCGGGGCCGTGCACAGGCTGCCGTTGGACTCCAGGGGGTTCGCGCCGATGAGGACCAGCAGGTCGGTCCGGTCGACGTCGGGCACCGGGATCGCGTCGGGGTTGCCGTACAGGTAACCGCACGACACGTGCTTCGGCATCTGGTCGACGGTGCTGGCGGAGTACACGTTGCGGCTGCCGACGGCCTTGACGAGCGGGCCGCCGTACAGCGGTCCCGCCATCGTGTGCACGTTGGGGTTGCCCAGGTAGACGGCGACGGCGTCGCGCCCGTGCCGGGACACCACGCCGGTCAGCCCGGCCTCGACCGCGGCGAATGCCTCGTCCCAGGTGACCTCGTGGTGCTCGCCGTCGGCGCCGCGCAGCAGCGGCCGCCGCAGGCGGTCGGGGTCGTGCACCACCTGGCCGAACGTGGCACCCTTCGGGCAGATGAAGCCGGCGCTGAGGACGTGGTCCCGGTCGCCGCGGGCCGCGGTGATCCGGTCCTCGATGACGGTGAGCTCGAGACCGCAGACGGCCTCACACAGCGGGCAGGTCCGGTATGCCGTGCGGGTCGCGTTCATCGTGCCTCACCGTCGTTGGTCGAGGATCGTCGTTGTCAGCTTCACCCGTGAGACGCGGTCCCAGCAAGCGCTGCCGTCGTCCCCCGGCTGGCTGGCGGTGGCCGGGCGTCGTTCAGGCCGCTGTCGTTGCTGCCGCTTTCACCGCCGCCGCTTTCACCGCCGACAGGAATGCGATCAGCGCGGGAGCCGGCGGGGTGTCGCGCGTGACGGTGACGAGGCGGCGCTGGAGGGTGGCCTCCGCGAGGTCGCGGACGGCGAGCCCCGTGTCGCCGGCCGGCAGGGCGAGCGGCGGCATCAGGGCGACGGCTCCGGCGGCGCGGACGAGTTCGAGCTGGACGTCGGCGTCGTTGGAGCGGTGCCGGACGTCGGGTTCGTAGCCGCCGAGCGTCCGGCAGGTGCCGACGACCATCGCATGGTGGCCGGTCCCTTCGGCGGACGAGGTCCACACGTCGGAGCGCAGGCTGCTGATCGCGACGGGCGCGCCGGACACCGCGAGCGGATGGTTCGCCGGCAGCACCACCCTGATCGGCTCTTCGAGGAGGACCGAGAAGCGCATCCCGGCCGGGCGTGGGCGGGGATGACCGTCGTACTCGTCGCCGATGACCAGGTCGACCGCGCCCAGCCGCAGACCGGGCAGGGCCTGTTCGAGCTCCAGCTCGAAGATCTCCACCCGGACCTGCGGGCTGCCGGCCTGCATGCGGGCCACGGCGGGCACGAGCAGGCGGCGGGCCGCCGACTGCAGGCCGCCGGCGCGCACGGTGCCGCGGAGGTCGCCGCCGAGCCCGGCGAGGTCGGCCTCCGCCGCCTCGGCCGCCGACAGCAGGATCCGCGCGTGCTGGGCCAGGAGCCGCCCGGCGTCGTTGAGACGTACGCCCCGGCCGGCCTGCTCCAGCAGCGGCCTGCCGACGTCCTTCTCCAGCAGCGCCAGCTGCTGCGAGATCGTGGACGGGCTGTAGCCGAGGGCCGCGGCGACCGCGGCGAGGGTGCCCCGCTCCTCGAACTCGCGCAGGAACCGCAGGCGCCGCAGATCCAACGCGACCATGCGGGAATCCTAACGAATCAGCACCGGGATTCATCGCTGGACCCGCACGGTGTTCTGGCCGATGCTCGACCGCATGGGTCCGGCACTGTGTCTCGTCTCCGCGGCGTGCTTCGGCGCGCTGGCAATCTTCGGCAAGTTCGCCTACGACGCCGGCGTCTCACCCTCGGCCCTGCTGCTGGTCCGCTTCACCCTCGCGGCCGCGCTGCTCGGGGCGGTCCTGCTTCTGCGCCCCGACCTGCGCCGCGCGGCGCCCGGCGGACGGCGCTCAGCCGGCCCCGCGGATCAGGCGCCGACCCGCCGGCTGCCGGCCCACCGGGTGCTGGCCACCGCGATCGGGCTGGGCGCGATCGGCTACGCGGCGCAGGCGAGCCTGTTCTTCTCCGCGCTGCGGCTGATGGACGCGTCGCTGCTGTCGCTGATCCTCTACACGTACCCGGTCCTCGTCACCGTCGCGGCGGTGCTGCTCGGCCGGGACCGCCTCACCGCCCGCCGCGCCGCCGCGCTGGTGGCCGCGTCGGCCGGCACGCTGCTGGTCCTGGCCGGCGCGGGCGGCGCGAGCTTCCACCCGCTCGGGGCGCTGCTCGGCTTCGGCTCGGCGGCCGTCTACACGGTGTACATCCTCGTCGCCGACACCATCGTGCACCGGCTGCCACCCGTCGTGCTGTCGGCGCTGGTGATGACCGGCGCCGCCGGCGCACTCGCCGCCCGCGCCACGTTCACCGGCGGCGTCGACCTGACCTTCCGGCCGGCGGGATGGTTCTGGCTGGCATGCATCGCCGTCGTGTCCACGGTCGCGGCGATGCTGACCTTCTTCGCCGGCCTGCAACGCACCGGCCCGTCCACGGCCGCCATCCTGTCCACGTTCGAACCGGTGGTCACGACCGCCCTGGCCGCGCTGACCCTCGGCGAGTCCCTCACCCCGCTCCAACTCGCCGGCGCCGCTTTGGTGCTGTCCTCCGCCGCCGTGCTCCAGACCGCGAGCCGCCCCAAACCAGCATCCGGAACGGCCGAACACGCCGCGCGTGCCCCGTCACGGACCCAGCCCGCGGACGTCCCGGTCCAGACCGGCTCGTAGGCGGCGGGCGAAAGCCGGCGCCGGCTGGGTGCGGCCGGCGCCGGGGGACAGTCGTCAGGGGGTCAGGTCACGGGGACGTCGCGCCGGCGGAAGCCCGCGAGACCGGCCGCGACCAGCGCGACCGTGATGACGGTGAGGATCAGCAGTGGCACCACCGTCACCGGCCCGCCGGGGACGCGCGGGATGTGGGTGAACGGGGACACGTCCAGCAGCGCCTGGCTCAGCTGGAGTGCGGCGCCGATCTGGCCCAGGACCACGCACACCGACAGCGCCGCCCAGCCGATCGCGGGCGCCCGGCGGGGGGCCAGCCCGAAGACCGCCACGGTGAGGGCCGCGAGGACCCAGATGGCGGGCAGCTGCACCAGCGCGCCGCCCAGCACGCGGGGGACCTCCCGGCCGATGTCGCCGGTGGTCGCGCCGTAGAACAGCCCGGCGGCCAGGCCCGTGACGAGCATGACCACGGTCGGGCCGAGGAACGCGAAGACCAGGTGGCTGGCGGCCCACCGCAGCCGGCTCACGCCGGTGGCGAGCAAGGCCTCGCTGCGCAGGGCCGCCTCCTCGGTGCGCATCCGCAGCGCGGCGGAGATCCCGTAGGCGGCGACGGCGATCGCGCCGAGGCCGAGCGTGCCGGCGAGGAACACGTCGGCTGCCCCGGACGCGCCACCGATGCGCTGCATGATCTTGGTGAGTTCCTCGTTGTCGGCCAGGAGGTCGGCGGAGGTCTTGGCGACCCCGCCGAACAGCAGCCCGCCGACGATGCCGAGGCCGACGAGCCAGCCGAACAGCGATCCGCGGTGCAGCCGCCACGCCAGGGCGAGGGGGCTGGACAGGCTCGGGGCGGCGGACGCGGGGCCGAGGCGTGGTGGCAGCAGCCCGGCGCCGACGTCGCGGCGCGCGGACAGGCGCAGCGCCAGGGCGGTGATCGCGAGGGTGGCGACGATGATGACGCCGAACACCCACCAGTGATCACCGGCGTAGGCGTGCACGTTGTAGATCCAGCCGAGCGGTGAGATCCAGGACAGCCAGGACAGTCCGCTGGTCACGTCGCCGGCGCCGCGTACGCCGAACGAGATGCCGAGCACGGCGATGCCGATGCCTCTGGCCGCGCCGGCGCCCTCGCTGAGCTGGGCGGTCACCGCGCCGATCGCGCCGAACAGGATGCCGGCGAACGCCCAGGCCAGGCCCATGGCGAAGGCGCCCGCGGCCGGGGTGTCCTGGCTGATCATGCCGAGCGCCACGAGCACGCCGACGATCAGGCTCGCGCCGGTCATGGTGGCCAGCGCCGCGGCGACGGCGGCGTGCCGGCCGACCACGGTGGCGCCGAGCAGCTCGCGCCGGCCGGCCTCCTCCTCGACCCTGGTGTGCCGGATGACGAACAGCACGCCGATCAGCGCCATGATCACCATGCCGGTCGCGGCGCGCCAGAAGATCAGCGCGCCGAGGTTGGGGTCGCTGGGCTTCGGGCCGTAGAAGAGCAGCAGCAGGGGGCTGCTGCCGAGGTCGTTGATGTAGCCCTGCCGTTCGGCGTCGGTCTTGTACAGCGTCGCCGTGCCCGACGCCAGGGACAGCGGCAGGACGGCCAGGAACAGCATCCAGATCGGCAGCAGCACGCGGTCGCGGCGCACGATCAGCCGGGCGAGGGAACCGGTGCCGGTGAAGGCGGTCATTTCGCCGGCTCCGTCTCGTAGTGGCGCAGGAAGAGCTCCTCGAGCG
This sequence comes from Dactylosporangium sp. NPDC049525, assembly GCF_040676755.1. Lineage (NCBI taxonomy): Bacteria > Bacillati > Actinomycetota > Actinomycetes > Micromonosporales > Micromonosporaceae > Dactylosporangium > Dactylosporangium sp. NPDC049525. The sequence goes on from NZ_JBFAPO010000008.1 coordinate 17,695, forward strand.
TCGGCGGCTGGCTGACGAGGCTGCGCACGCCGTGCGACGTCAGCTGCCGCAGCACGGTGTCGAGCTGGGCGGAGTCCACCTGCAGCCGCACCTGGTTGGCCTCGACGTGCAGGTCGTGTACGCCGGCCAGGTCGGCCAGGCCGTTGGGCGGCGTGCTCAGCTCGGCGGAGATGAACGTGCGGGTCAGGTGCCGCAGCTGGGTCAGGGTGCCGGTCTCGACGGTCTTGCCCTGCCGGATGATGCTGACCCGGTCGCAGAGGGCCTCGACCTCGGACAGGATGTGGCTGGACAGCAGCACGGTGCGGCCGCGATGCTTCTCCTCGGCGATGACCTGCCGGAACACCTCCTCCATCAGCGGGTCGAGCCCGGAGGTCGGCTCGTCGAGCAGCAGCAGCTCGACGTCGGAGGCGAGGGCGGCGATGAGGCCGACCTTCTGCCGGTTGCCCTTGGAGTAGGCCCGGCCCTTCTTGCGTGGGTCGAGGTCGAAGCGCTCGAGCAGCTCGTCGCGGCGGGCCGGGTTGAGGCCGCCGCGGAGCCGCCCGAGCAGGTCGATGACCTCGCCGCCGGACAGGTTCGGCCAGAGCGTGACGTCGCCGGGCACGTAGGCGAGCCGGCGGTGCAGCGACACGGCGTCGTGCCACGGATCGCCGTCGAGCAGGCGCACGGTGCCGCCGTCGGCGCGCTGCAGGCCGAGCAGGATCCGGATCGTGGTGGTCTTGCCCGCCCCGTTGGGACCGAGGAATCCGTGCACCTCGCCCTGCGCGACGGTCAGGTCGAGACCGTCCAGCGCTGTGGTCTGGCCGAACCGTTTGATCAGTCCGGCGACCGAAATGGAATTTTCCATGCTTCAGACGCTACACTCGTTTCACACAAGTGTGAAAGTACGTGTTGGACAATTGACGGATGGAACCGCAGATGCCCCAGCGACCGCAGCGCGACGAGGCCGCGTTACGCGCCTTCGTCGAGGACATGGCCAGGCTCCTCGGCGACTGGGGCTTCCCGCGCATGGCCGGCCGGGTCGTCTTCACCCTCATGGCCGCCGACGAGCGGTCCCTGAGCGCCGGCGAGCTCGCCGACCGGCTGGGCGCCAGCCCCGCCGCCATCTCCGGCGCCGTGCGCTACCTGGGGCAGCTCGGCATGCTCACCCGCGAGCACATCCCGGGGTCACGGCGGGACCGCTACCGGCTGGTCGACGATTCCTGGTACGAGGTGACCGTCGCCAAGATGACGCTGCTCAAGACGCTCGCCGACGCGGCCGGCGAGGGCGCTGCCGCGGCCGGCGGCCCCGACACCGTCGCCGGCGCGAGGCTGGCCGGGATGCGCGACTTCTACGACTGGATCCAGGACAACATGCCGTCGCTGCTGGACCAGTGGGCCGCGGTCAAGGCCGCCAAGGCCGGACAGCCCCCGCCCGAGGCCACCGGCCCGGCGGTCGCCGACTCCACGGTCCGCCCCTGGTGACCCCCGGACTTTCCGCCGCGATGTGAGGGAACCGCCGCACCCGGTCGCCCCGTGTCTATCTGCGACCGAGGAGGACGGATGGGCTTGCTGTGGCCGATCGGCCGGCGGAGCGTCGACGAGGACTTCGTCGCCTACTACGCCGCCCGGGGCACGGTGCTGCACCACACGGCGTATCTGCTGTGCGGCGACTGGCACCTCGCGGAGGATCTGACCCAGATCACGTTCACGAAGCTGTACCGGGTGTGGCACCGGCTCGAGCGGCACGACGTGCTCGACCAGTACGCCCGGCAGGTGCTGCTGCGGGCGTTCCTCGACGAGCGGCGCCGGCCCTGGCGCCGGGAGCTGTCGACCCCGCCGGAGAGCCCGGATCTGGACGGCGCCGTCCCGGACGGCCCAGGACCCGACGAGCGGCTGCTGCTGCAGCGGGCGCTGATGGGGCTGTCGAAACGGCACCGGGCGGTGCTCGTGCTGCGGTTCTGGGCGGACCTGTCGGTGGAGCAGGTCGCCGACGTTCTCGGTTGTTCGACCGGCACGGTGAAGAGTCAGACGTCCCGGGGCCTGGCCGGCCTGCGGGCGTCGATCGGCACCGACGGCCACATCGCGTTGCGTGAGACCCCTGGAGGGCACCGATGAACGACGTCAAGGACATCTGCGACGACCTGCTGAGCGCCTCGCCGCCACCGCCGGACAGCGCGGCCGTGCTCGCCGCGGCCCGCCGGTCCGCGGGCCGGCACCGGGCCACCGTCGCGGCCGGGGTGGGGACGCTGGTCCTCGTCGTCGCGGCCGGTGGCAGCGCGCTGGCGCTGCGCCCGGCACCGGTGGACACCCCGGCGCAGCAGCCACCACCGGCCGTCGCCGCACCGACCGCCGCACCGACCTCCGCGCCGGTCGCAGTGGCGAAGGAGACGCCGGCCGCGCGAGCCGCGTACACCCATGGCGCGACGATGCGCGGGCTGCTGCTCGCCGCGATCCCCGCCGGCTACACCACCGAGGACTACCCGACCAGCTACGGCAAGGACTTCGACCCGACCGCCGTGCTGCCGAACGCGCAGTTCCCCGCACCGGCCAACGGCCTGCTCAACGTCGCGTTCGGCGGCCTGCTGCTGCAGTCCGGCGGCGGCGAGGGCATGCTCACCGCGGCGATCTGGGCCTCGTCGGCGCCGGCCGCGGAGGAGTGCCTGCCGGGGTCGTGCGAGGTGGTGACCGCGGACGGCGTCAGCGTCGAGGTGCGCACCTGGTCCGACGAGGGCGGCCGGCACATCAGTGCCACCCGCCGCCTGACCGGCGGCCTGCTGACCGTCACCGCCAGCCAGGGCCTGGCCACCGGCGGCACGGAAGCCCCGCTGGACGGCGTCCAGAACCGGCATCCGAGGGTGAAGCCGGCGCTGCCGACCCTGCCGTTCACCACCCAGCAGATCGCGGCCCTCGCCCTCAACCCGGCGATGCTGCAGTTCCCGTGACCCGGCCCCGCGTCAAGCGTGCTTGACGCGGTTCGCCAGGCCGTCCACGTCAGCGGGACAGGGTCGTCTCCCGCTGCATGAACGACAGCTTCTCCGGGTTGCGCACCGCGTACAGGCCGGAGATGAGGCCGTCGTCGATGCGCAGCGCCATGACGGTGTCGACCTTGCCGTCGCGCCAGAAGATCAGGGCCGGGTAGCCGTTGACCTGGGCCGGCTGCAGCTCGACCACGTCGGCGATCCTGCCCAGCAGTTCGGCCACCGCGCCGGCGCCCACGTGCGGCACCAGGGCGGCCCGCGCGACGCCGCCGCCGTCGCCGACCAGGACGACGTCCGGGGCGAGGATGTCGAGCAGCCGCTGCAGGTCACCGGTCTCGACCGCCCGCTGGAACGCCCCCAGCGCGTCCCGGGTCTCGGCCGCGGAGACGACCCCACGCGGCCGGCGGGCCGCGACATGTGCCCGGGCGCGGTGCGCGATCTGGCGGACCGCGGCCGGGCTCTTGTCGACGGCCTCGGCGATCTCGTCGTAGGCCAGGTCGAACACCTCCCGCAGGACGAACACGGCCCGTTCGGTCGGCGTGAGCGTCTCCAGCACCAGCAGCATCGCCATCGAGACGCTGTCGGCGAGTTCGACGTCCTCGGCCACGTCGGGCGCGGTCAGCAGCGGCTCGGGCAGCCACGGGCCGACGTAGGACTCCTTGCGCCGGCGCAGCGTCCGCTGCCGGGTCAGCGCCTGACGGGTGGTGATCCGGACCAGGTACGCCCGGTGGTCCCGCACCGTGTCCAGGTCGACGCCGACCCACCGCAGCCAGGTCTCCTGCAGGACGTCCTCGGCGTCGGCGGCCGAGCCGAGCATCTCGTAGGCGACGGTGAACAGCAGGTTGCGGTGGGCGACGAACGCCTCCGTGGCGGCGGCCATGCGCTCGCTGGGCTCCTGCATCGCTGGCTCCTTCCCGCTCGGTCTCGAGGTCACACCCACGAGACGCCGGCGCCGGCCGCCGTGTGACAGCCGCGGCCGGTGGCGTACGTCACCGTCACAGGCAGGTCGTCGCCGGCCTCTTCATGGACGTCCGGTCGCTGCGGTCCGGACTTTCCTCCCGTGGAAGGAACCATCCCCATGAGTGCAACGCTGGAAGCCCTGCGCCGTGAATTCGGCGGCGACATCATCGAACCCGGCGCGGCGGCGTACGAGGCGGCGAGAAGCTCGATCCTGGTCTCGGGGAGCCCCGCCGTCGTGCTGCGGCCCAAGGATGTCGCGGACGTGCGGGCCGGCGTCAGGTTCGCCACCAGGGCGGGACTTCCGCTCTCCGTGCGCGGCGGCGGGCACGCCTTCGCGGGCTTCGGTACCAACGACGGCGGCGTCGTGATCGACCTCAGCAACCTCGCGACCGTGGAGATCGTCGACCCGGAACGGCACCGCGTGCGCATCGGCGGCGGCGCGACGTGGGGTCAGGTTGCGGCCGTCCTGGCGCCGCGCGGCCTGGCGATCTCCTCCGGCGACACCAAGAGCGTCGGGGTCGGCGGGCTGACGTTGAGCGGCGGCATCGGCTGGAAGGTCAGGAAGTACGGCCTGGCCCTGGACAACGTGACCGAGGCGGAGGTGGTCACCGCCGGCGGCGACGTGGTGCGCGCGAGCGCGCTGGAGCACCCGGACCTGTTCTGGGCGATCCGCGGCGGCGGCGGCAACTTCGGGATCGTGACCGCCTTCGAGTTCACGGCGCACCCGACCACGGACGTCTTCCACGGCCGGATCACGTTCCCGGCGGCCGAGGTGCCCGGCGTGCTGCGGGGCTGGGCGGACCATCTGCGTACCGCCCCGGAGGAGCTCAGCTCGATCGTGAGCTTCGCCAACCCGTTCGCCGGTGGACCCGAGGCGCCGATCGAGATCCACGTCGTGTTCGACGGTGACGACGAGCGGCTCGCGGCCCAGGCCCTGGACCCGATCCGCCGGCTCGGCACGGTGCTGGAGGACGACGTCGCGCTGACACCGTACGCGGACACGCTCGTGGACGGCGTGACCCCGCCGCCCGGTATCCAGCTGGTCACCCGCAGCGCGTTCGCCGACCGGGCGGCGGTGCCCGCGGTCCTGGACATCCTCGCCGAGGTCGGGGCGTCGCAGCGGCCGCCGTTCATCGCCGTGCGCAGCGTCGGCGGCGCGGTCTCCCGCGTCCCCGCCGACGCCACCGCCTACGCGCACCGCGCCGCAGAGCTGATGTTCGCGACCACGGTCGCCGGCCCGGCGCCGGTCATCGACGCCGCCCGGCCGGGGCTGGAAGGGATCTGGCGCCGGCTCGCACCGCACACCAGCGGCGCCTATGCGAACTTCCTCGCCTCGGCCACCGAGGAGGACGTGGCCGCGATCTACCCGGCGCCCACGTATCAGCGGCTCGCGGCCGTCAAGCGCCGGTACGACCCCGCCAACCTGTTCGCCGGCAACCACAACGTCCGGCCGCAGTAGGCCCGCACGATGCTCACACCGGGCTCACACCGGGCTCACACCGGCGTCGGGCTGTGCAGGACGCGGTCCCAGTCGACCGTGCGGGCCCAGCGGCTTGCCGGCGGACAGCGGGTTGGCCAGCACGCCGTCGGTGAGCCGGCTGAACCCGACGTTGAGCACGTTCTCCATGAAGTACACGGGCCCGAGCACGGTCGCGCGGACCTCTCGGGCCCGCAGGTACGCCTCGACCAGCTGCTTGCTGTCCGCGTGGGCAATGTCGGTCTCGACCATCCGGCCGGCGCCGCGTACCGACGAGTAGACGAGGTGCACGTAGGCGGCGACGTCATGGCCGTGGCGGAGCAGCAGCTCGGCGACGGCGCCGCCCTGCTTCCCGATGGCGCCGACAACGAGAACGGTGGTCACGGGCGGACTCCCTTGATCGCAGCGGATCGCAACGGCTCGACGACCCCGATCCTCTGGCCTCAACCAAGGTTCAGGTCAAGCGCTACGGTCGAGCCATGCCGAGGCCCCGCACCACCTTCCACGAACTCACCGTCGGCCAGGTCGCCGACCGCAGCGGCGTCGCGATCTCCGCCCTGCACTTCTACGAGCGCCACGGCCTCATCCGCAGCACCCGCACCGCCAGCAACCAGCGCCGGTTCAGCCGCGACACGCTGCGCCGGGTCGCCTTCATCCGGGCGTCCCAGCACGTCGGCATCGCCCTCGCGGTGATCCGGGACGCCCTGGACCAGCTGCCGAGCGAACGCACCCCGACCCGCGAGGACTGGGCGCACCTGTCCATGCTGTGGCGGGCCGAGCTCGACGCGCGCATCGCGCAGCTGCAGGCGCTGCGCGACGACCTCACCGAGTGCATCGGCTGCGGCTGCCTGTCGCTGCGGTCCTGCCACCTGACCAATCCCCGCGACGTCCTCGGCCGCGAAGGCCCTGGCGCCCGCCGCCTCCCGCGGCTGCGATGACGCCGTCCGCCGGGGCGATGGCCGCGGCTCAGTGCTTGTTGAGCAGGCGGGACGCGAGGACGGCGGCCTGGGTACGGCGTTCGAGGCCGAGCTTGGCCAGGAGGCTGGACACGTAGTTCTTCACGGTCTTCTCGGCCAGGAACATCCGCTCGGCGATCTCCCGGTTCGTCAACCCCTCCGCGACGAGCAGCAGGATCTTGCGCTCCTGGTCGGTGAGGCTCTTCAGCTCGTCGGGCTGCTCCGGCCCGTTCCGGATGCGGTCCAGCACCCGCGTCGTGACCGCCGGGTCCAGCAACGACTGGCCGGCCGCCACCCGCCGGATCGCGTCGACGAGGTCCGTGCCGTGGATCTGCTTCAGCACGTACCCCGACGCGCCGGCCATGATGGCGGCGAACAGTGCCTCGTCGTCGTCATACGACGTGAGGATCAGCGCCTTGATCGACGGGTCCACGGAGCGCACGTCGCGGCAGACGTCGATGCCGCTGCCGTCGGGCAGCCGGCCGTCGAGGACCGCGACGTCCGGGCGCAGCGCCGGAATCCGGTGGGTGGCGTCCACCGCTGAACCCGACTCGCCGACGACCTCGATGTCGCCCTCGCGCTCCAGCATCTCGCGCAGCCCGAAACGGACAACTTCGTGGTCGTCCAGCAGATATACCCGAATCATACGAACCTTTGTACCTCAGCGCGGGCCGCCGCGACCGGGCCGAAGGTCCTGGCGGTGGCGGGACCGATGCCCCTTCGACGTGGGTGGTTGTCCTCTGTGGTGCGTCGGCGCGGTGCCAGAGGCTGATGGCGGAACACAGCGGCACCCCATCGACGCCCCCGGAGGGCACGCCATGAAGCGCAAGACGCTCGACATCCTCGTCGGTTTCGGCCTGGTCGTCCTCGCCGGGCTGCTGCTGGTCGCCGGCATCGTGCTGACCAGCAACGCCAACTTCGCCAACGACTACGTCAAGGACCAGCTCGGCCAGCAGCAGATCACGTTCAAGACCGCCGGCACCATGACCGCCGAGGAGAAGGAGTCGGCGTGCCTGGTGCGGTACGCGGGGCAGCAGCTGACGACCGGTAAGCAGGCGGAGTGCTACGCCAACGAGTTCATCGGGCTGCATCTGAAGTCGATCGCGGGCGGTAAGACGTACGCGCAGCTCGGCGACGTGCAGACGGACCTGAAGGCGAAGATCGCCGCGCTGCCCAAGGACGACCCGGCGGTGGCGGGCCTGCAGCAGCAGCTCGCCGACGCCACCACCGCGCGGGAGACCGTGTTCAAGGGCGAGACGCTGCGCGGGCTGCTGCTCACCTCGTACGGTTTCAGCGAGTTCGGCGTGAAGGCCGGCCAGGCCGCCGTCGTCGCGTACGGCGCCGCCGGACTGCTGCTCCTGCTCGGCGCCGCGGGTCTCATCCACGCCGCCGCGACCCCCGGCAGCAAGGGCTTCGCCGTCCCGGACCAGACCGGCAAGGGACTCGTCAACGCCTGAGCGGCGCGCACCCGACCCGGGCCCGCACACGGGGCCCGGGTTTCGCGCGCCGTCAGCCGTGGTGGTGGACGCCGCCGGCGAGGGTGTCCACGGTACACAGGATCTGCCGCATGACGGTCCGGCACAGGTCGGGGTTCTGGCTGACCGCGATGTCCCACATCGGGGGGTCCTGCGGGTGCCCGCCGTGCGGCTGCCCGGCGACGGCCATGGACAGCCCAGGGGACAGGACCACGAAGCACGTTTCGTGGGTGTACGCGTGCCCGACCGGCATGTCGGCGGCCCTGACCCGCCAGTCGCTCCACGCCGAGACGTTGGGGCCGACGATGATGATGAGCGGGCAGCGTTCCAGCAGCATCGTGAACATCACCTGCCGCTCCGGTGCCATCTCGGCGGTCGCCGGGATGACGACCGCGACCGCCGGTGGCTGGTCGCCGACGGCGGCCCGGGTGGTGATGCCCAGGATCAGGTGGTCCAGGCCGGCCTGGCTGACGGCGGACGTCAGCCGGGCGCCACCGGCCGACAGGACGCCCCACGGGGTGCTGACCGTCTCGTCCGGGTCCGGATGGACCAGCAGCGGGATCGGTTGCAGCGGCTGCGGCAGATGCTCCGGCAGCGGCCCCGGCTTGCCCAGCAGGTGCCCCTGCTGGAAGTGCGAGCCGGCCGCGCGGGCGATCATCGCGGCGTCGCTGTTCTCGACCCGCTCCACCAGCAGGGCCGCGCGGGTGCGTTCACACTCGGCCATCGCGGCGATCAGCGCGATGTTGGCCTGCCCGAGCCCGCTGGAGATCAGCTGGTGGTTGAGCTTGACGACGTCGGGTTCCAGGGTCGGCAGCAGCGCGGCGCCGGCGGCGCTGAACTCGATGTCGTTGATGGCGACGCCCCAGTTCGCGGCGCGGGCCCGGCGCGCGGTCTCCAGGGCCTGGCACGGGAAGCGGGAGATGGCCCGGCCGGTGAGGTCCACGTACACCCGCAGCCGCTGCTCGGCCTCCTGCACGGTCGGCAGCAGGTCCGGCGGGCAGGGCTCGATCAGCGAGTCGGCCTCGACGTTGACGAACAGCGAGATCGACGGCGGCAGACCGGCGTCGAGCATCTCCCGGAACGCGGTCACCCGGCAGATCCAGTCGAGCTCGCCGAGCCGACCGGCGGCCTGCGCCGCGGCGAACAACTGCACCGGTGAGCGCAGCGGCCCCTCCGGTCCCCGGGTGAGGGCCTCGAACCCGACGACCTGGCCGTGCTCGGTGTCGTGGACGGCCTGGTACTCGATGCGGATCGCGCGGTCGGCGATGATCTGGTCGATGAGCGTGCCGGTGCCGGCCGGGCGCGGGCGCGCGGGTCGTCTGCGGGCCGCGGGTGCGGGTGCGCGTGCGCCTGCGGGCCCGGGGTCGTCCTGGTCCGGCGGTTCGTCCGGGTCGTCGGGGTCGTCGGGCTCCGGGTCGCCGCCCGTGCCGCCGCCCGGCTTGAGGTCGCTCGGTCCCCGGTAGCCGCTGCGCGACCACAGCGTCCAGCCCCGGGTCTTGATCGTCTTGTCGGCCATCCCCACCTCCTGCACCGCAGCTTCCGGCTCATCGGCGGCGGCGCGAGCGGGATGAGCAGTTCCCGGCGAAGCGCGGTGACCGGCGACCGTCCCGATGCTGTTCGGCCCCGGTGCCGGGCGGCACCGTCCACGCGACGGTCGTCCGGGCCCGCACTGTCGCCCGCTGCGGCGGCTATACCTGGACACTGTGGATCAGACCCTGGCACAGATGCTCGACGCGGCGGCCGCAGGGCGGTTCCCGCCCGCGGACGGCGGCGTGACCGTCGTCGCGCAACCCGGGCCGCGGGACGCCGGGGTGGTCGCGTTCACCGCGCACTCGGTGGTGTTCACCGGCGAGGACCCGCGGTGGGTGCACGCGACCCTGGCCGGCCTCGACTGCGACCCCTTGGCGGCCGCGATGCACCCGAGGTTCCTGGCCGCGCTGCTCGACCGCACGGGCCGGCGGATGGACACCATCGACCTGCTGACCGTGGCGGCGGCGCTGCCCGGCGACCCGCCGGTCGGGCTGCGCCGGCTCACCGACCCCGGGCATCCCCGCGTCCGCACCGCCCTGCGCCGCCGCGACGACGTGCGGGTGTGGGCCGCCGACGGTGGCATCCTCATCCTCGGCCGTGGGGTGGCGGGCCGCTGGGAGACCGCGATCGAGGTCGACGAGGCGGCCCGCCACCGAGGGCTCGGCCGCGCCCTCGCCGCCGCCGCCCGCCATCTCGTCCCGGACGGTGGGCCCGTCTGGTCGCAGCAGGCAGCGGGGAACTCCCGGAGCATCCGCGCGTTCCAGGCCGCCGGCTTCCGGCCGGTCGCCTCCGAGGCGCTGATGCACCCCGGCGAGACCTGAAACCTAGTGTCCTAGGATGCCTGACGCGGTGCGGCCGCCGTCACCGCGGGAACGCAGGCGGCGGCCCGAGGCGGCTCAGGCGTCGCGGAGCGCCTCGGTCACGGTCTGGCGGAGGGACGTCGGCGGGCGGCCGAGGAGGCGCTCCAGGTCGGTGGTCTGCCGTTCCAGCAGCCCGGCCTTGGCGAGGTTCATCAGGAACCCGATCGGCGTCTCCACGGTGCCGTCGACGTGCTCGACCGGACGGCCGGTGACCTCGGTCAGGGTCGCCGCGAGCTGCGGGTACGTCCACAGCGCTCCGGTCAGGTCGTAGCCGTGGCCGAGGTGGGCGTCGTCGGTCAGTACCGTGGCGGCCGCCGCAGCGAGGTCGGACCGCAGTGCGGTGTTGAGGCCGCGACCGCCGGTGCCGCTGACCAGCTTGCCGGAGGTGACCGCGTCGCGGAGGCCGGCGTCGACGAACGCGTCGGTGTAGAAGGGGTGGCGCAGCAGGGTGTACCCGAGGCCGCTGTCGATGATCGCCCGTTCGGTGGCGTGGTGGGCGGCGTTCGGGCCGTCGCCGCCGCGGTCGGCGCCCAGGAAGCTGGTGTAGGCGACGGCCCGGACGCCGCTGTCGACGGCCGCCGCGACCGCCGCCAGGTGCTGGCGGGTCCGGTGGTCCGGGTCCATGACGGGGGAGGAGATCAGCAGGAGCCGGTCCGCGCCCCGGAACGCGGAGCGCAGCGTCGCGGGGTCGTCGTAGTCGCCGTGGCGGACGTCGACGCCGCGGGCGGTGAGGTCGGCGCACCGGCCGGGGTCGCGGACGGCGGCGACGACCGGGCGGTCCGGGAAACGGGTGAGCAACTGCTCGACGACCAGCCGGCCGAGCGCGCCGGAGGCGGCGGTGACAACGATCATGGGCGCTAGGCAACACCCGGCCGGCCGGTCGCGCCAGCGATTTACCAGCCGGCGGCCGCCTCCTTGGCGTATTCGGCGAAGTCGCGGGGCTCCCTGCCGAGGACCCGCCGCACGTCGCCGGTCAGGTAAGCGTTGCGGCCGTCCAGGACCGTGGTGAACAGGTACATGAGCAGCTCCGCGACCTCCGGCGGCAGGGCGGCGGCAAAGTCCTGCGGCGGCACCTGGACGAACGTGATGTCCCGGCCCGTCGCGGCGGCGATCTCGGCGATCGCGGCGGCGAAGGTGAGCAGGCGGGGGCCGGTCAGCTCGTACACCTGACCCGCGTGGCCGTCGCCGGTCAGCGCGGCCACGGCGACGTCGGCGATGTCCTCGGCGTCCACGAACGGCTCGGGCACGGCGCCGACGGGCAGGGCGACCTCGCCGCCGAGGACCGCTTCGAGGAGGTAGTCCTCGGAGAAATTCTGGTTGAACCAGCTGGAGCGCAGGACCGTCCACTCGACCCCGGCGCCCCGCACGATCCGCTCGCAGGCCTCGGCCTCGTCCTCGCCGCGGCCGGACAGCAGCACCAGCCGGGTGACGCCGGAGGCGACCGCGAGCTCGGTGAACGCCTGGATGTCCGCCGGTGCGCCGGGGACGGCCAGGTCGGGGTAGTAGGAGACGTACACGGTGCGGACGTCGCGCAGCGCCGGCGCCCAGGTCGCCCGGTCGGACCAGTCGAAGGGCAGCGGGGCCGAGCGGGAGCCGACCCGGACCGGGACGCCGGCCGTGCGCAGGCGTTGCACGATGCGGCGGCCGGTCTTGCCGGTGCCGCCGAGGACCAGGATCTCGTGTGTCATGCGTCCATTGCAACGCGGGCGGGTGAGACGCTCCATAGCCAAGACGCGCGGTTCTGTGTTCAATCGTCTCCATGGACGCTTTCGTCAGTCTGCTGGACGGCCCTCGGGCGCAGGGCGCGTTCCTGCTGCGGTCGGTGCTGGACCCGCCGTGGTCGATGCGGATCGAGGACGAGGCGCCGCTGACCCTGGTCGCCCTGGTCCGCGGCGACGCCTGGGTGGTGCCCGACGGCGCCGCGCCGGTCCGGCTCCGCGCGGGGGACCTGGCGGTCGTGCGCGGCCCCGGCCACTACACGGTTGCCGACAACCCGTCCACGGCACCGCAGGTGGTCGTGCATCCGGGGCAGCTGTGCACGACCCCGGACGGCCGGGAGCTGGCGGAGATGACCGAGCTGGGCGTCCGCACCTGGGGCAACCGCGTGGACGGCGCGACGACGCTGCTCACCGGGACGTACACGATGCGGGGTGAGGTGAGCCGCCGGCTGCTCGGGGCGTTGCCGCCGCTGCTGGTGGTGACGGGTGACTCGTGGGACTCGCCGTTCGTGCCGCTGCTGGCGGCCGAGATCGTCAAGGACGACCCCGGGCAGGAGGCGGTCCTGGACCGGCTGCTGGACCTGCTGCTCATCGCGGTGCTGCGGGAGTGGTTCTCCCGGGCCGCGGCGGACCCGCCCGCCTGGTTCGCCGCGCACCACGACCCGGTCGTGGGCAAGGCGCTGCGGCTGCTGCACAACAACCCGGCGCTGCCGTGGACGGTGGCGTCCCTCGCCACGAGGACCGGGGTGTCCCGGGCGGCCCTCGCGCGGCGCTTCACCACACTGGTCGGTGAGCCGCCGATGTCGTACCTGACCGAGTGGCGCCTGGCCCTGGCGGCGGACCTGTTGCGGGAGCCGGGTGCGACGGTCGGCGCCGTCGCGCACCGGGTCGGCTACGGCAGCTCGTTCGCGCTGAGCACCGCGTTCAAACGCCGCCGCGGCGTCACCCCCACCGGACACCGCCGGGCCACCGGCGCCTGACCTCCGCCGGGCAGCGTCAGGCGGGTGACTCAAGCGCTTCGGTGGTCGATGCGGCGGTGCCGGTGGGGGATGGTGAGGGCCGCGCCGGCGAGGGCGCCGGTGAGGGCGGCGCCGCCATGGATGTCGGCCAGGGCGAGGAGCGTGAGGGTGGCGATCAGGGCGGCGGTCGCGGGCACGCGGGTTCTGGGGGCGGTTTCGCGCAGGAGGGCCGCGGCGGCGAGCGCGCCGGCGAGGCCGAAGTTGACGAGGGACGTGCCGGCGCCGACGGGCTGGACGACGAGGCCCCACAGGCTGCCCAGGAGCTGTGCGGCGAGCGCGATGGCGACCCACCGGGCCGGGCCCCAACAACGTTCGGCGAGGGTACCGAGGACGGCGAGCGCGATGAGGTTGAAGATCAGGCCGGGCCAGCCGCTGTCCTGCACGGCGAACGACGTCACCAGGCGCCACAGCTGGCCGTCGGCGATCGCCGCCCGGTCGCGTCGCAGCGCCTCGAACAGCGCGGGTGCGAGGGTGAGCTGGAGCAGCGACGGCACGGCGGTGAGCGCGAACGCGACCATGGTGGCGACCGGTGGCCGTCGCGCCGGTGCGGCCGGGCCCGCGGGGTGCAGGCCGCCGCCGGCGGTTGCGGCGGTCACGAGCAGCACGACGTACAGGACGGACAGGAGGGCGGTCACGCGACCATGGTGGCGCATGCGGCGGGTAGCGTGCCTGCGGTGGACAGCGATGCGGCGCGGCCGGTGCGGATCTGCACGGTCGGGCATGGCGCGCGGCCGGTCGGGGTGCTGCTGGAGATCCTGGTCGGGGCGGGCGTGGACAGCCTGGTCGACGTGCGCCGGTTCCCGGGGTCGCGGCGGCATCCGCAGTTCGGCCGGGACGCGCTCGCGGCCGCCGTCACCGGGGGCGGGTTGCGGTACACCTGGCAGGGCGAGGCGCTCGGCGGGCGGCGTCATGCGGTCCCGGGCTCGCGGCACACCGCGCTGCGCAACGCCGCGTTCGCCGCCTACGCCGATCACATGGACACCGCGGCGTTCCGCGGCGCCGTCGACGACCTGATCGTCCGGGCCGGGACGGAGCTTCCGGCCGTGCTGTGCGCCGAGACGCTGTGGTGGCACTGCCATCGCATGCTCGTCGCGGACGCGCTGGTGATGCGGGGTGCGGTGGTTGAGCACCTGCTGGACGTCGGCACCGCACAGCCGCACCGGCTCACGGCGGGGGTGCGCCGCGGCCGGGACGGCTGGCCCGTCTACGACGACGCCCAGGAGGCGTTGCCTGGCCTGTGACGAGCCGGATGGGCCACCCGCACGCGGGTGGCCCAGGGCCCGGTTACGGGAAGTTGAGCAGGTACACGTTGTTGGTGGCAGAGTTCGCGGCGGCGCCGGTGTTGTTGATGACGTGGGAGATGGTGCCGACGCCACCGAGGGAGACGACGGCCATGTTGTGGAACTTCACGCCGGCGACCGCGGGCACCTCGAAGGCGCGGGCGGAGGTGACGGCCGGGTTGACGTTGAAGAAGCAGTAGCTGCCCAGGCCCCACGCCTCGAAGGTGGTGACGCCGGAGGCGACCTTGATGGCCGGGTAACCCTGGGTCGAGCCGTTCATCCAGGCGGCCTGGTTCGGCGGGTCGTAGGGCATCTCGTTCTGGAAGAAAATGATCCTGCCGTTCGCGCCGTTCCAGACGACCTCGTTCTTCTGGTAGTGCTCGACGAACAGGCCGGTCGCCAGGACGTTGTCGCCGTTGACGGTGAGGCCGTTGTCGGCGGTGTTGACGGTCCAGCCGACGCCGCTGCCGTGGTCGGCGCGCCAGGCCCAGGTGTGGTCGATGATGGTGTTGTTGGTGTTGACGACCAGGCTGTTGGTGGCCTTGCCGGCGACCATGCCGCCGATGCGGAAGAACACGTCCTGGATCGTGGTCGGGTTGCCGGCGTGCGACACGCCGGTCTTGGCCAGGCCGACCTTGAGCAGGGTGTCGCTGTTGCTGGTGCCGGCGTCGAAGAGCAGGCCCTTGATCCGGACCCCGTCGACGTCGGCGACGTCCATCGCGTTGACGCCGTTGTCCGGGATGATCGTCGCGTACCCGATGCCGAGGACCGTGGTGTTGGCCTTGGTGACGTGCAGCGTCTGGTTGACGTGGTACACGCCGGGGGTGAAGAAGACGTTGCAGCCGTTGGCGAGCGCGGTGTTGATCGTCGCGGCGGAGTCGCTGGGCTTGGCGACGAAGAAGGTGCTCATCGACACCGACGTGCCGGGCGTGGAGCCGCCGGCCCAGCTCGGGCCGGAGGCGTTGGTGCGCAGGCTGGGCAGGAACACCCGGTACTTGCCGGCGCCGTCGATGTAGAGGTACGGCACGTCCCGCGAGACGGGTGTCGTGGCCAGGGTCGTGTAGCGGGGGCCGGCGGCGGGGTTGGTGTTGAAGTTCGTGGCCGGTGCGCCGCCCGTGCCGGAGAAGACCATGTTCCAGTTGGAGCCGCTCCAGCTGCCCAGCGTGCTGTCCTTGGTGTACCACTGCTGCTGCGACGCGGACTCGCTGTTGCCGTCGATCTTCGAGTCGGAGATGTAGCCGCCGCTGGCCCAGCCGTAGCTGGCGGGGAAGAGGTTGAGGCCGCCGATGATGTGCATGCGGCGGAACGGCGCGGCCTGGGCGACGGCCCACCGGTTCGTGCCGCCGAGCGTGTTGACGGACAGGTTCTCGGTGGAGCGCCAGAAGTTCTGGGTGGCGTTGCCGGCGTCGCTGGCGTTGAACGCGTCGACGGTGACGGCGCCGTTGATGCGGGTGTCGTCGGGGTTGAGGCCGAGACCGGCGATCGAGGTGTTGAACCCGATGTTGGCGCCGACGGCGTACGGGGTCGCGCTGGGCTTGAACAGCAGCGCGTCGCGCCGGGTGGCGAACTGGGCGGTCTGGGTGCTCTTCTGCGCCTCGAACACGCTGTTGAGGGACGCCTGGATGGTGGCGTCGCTCATGCCGTGGTCGTAGATGTGGACGTTGGCGCCCAGGTCCGGGGTTTCGGAGTAGGTCGGGCAGGTGCCGGTCGGCGGGGTGACCGTGGTGAGGGAGAACTTCTGCGCGCCGGAGCCGTTGCAGTCCCAGATCTGCAGGCGGGTGCCGTTGGCGGTGGCGCCGCCGGGGGAGTCCATGCAGCGGCCGGACTGCGGGTTGCGCAGCGAGCCGTCGGCCTGCTGCGTCCACTGCTGGGCACCGGTGCCGTTGCAGTCCCACAGCTGCAGCTTGATGCCGTTGGCGGTGCCGCCGCTGATGATGTCGAGGCAGCGGCCGATGGCGGTCAGGGCGGTGCCGCTCCACGTGTAGTGCTGGTCGGCCGCGCCGCTCTGGCAGTCCCACAGCTGCACGGCGGCACCGTTGACGCCGGTGTCGTCGCCGGCGACGTCGACGCACTTGCCGCCGGGAGCCGCGATGGGGTTGCCGACGACCGCGGCGCCGGCGGGGTGGAGCACACCCAACCCGAACGCGGCAATGAGTGTCAACGTTGTCAGAATCAGCCCGCGATACAGCGGCCTTGGCACGGCTCTCATGGCCTACCTGCTTCCTCTGCTCATCTGCCGGGCGCAGTCATGGCGGTGAGAGCGCTCTCAGCAATGGCTGAAGTGTTGCGTCGGCCGCTCCGGCATGTCAAGGGCTCTCGATGCCTGGGCATCGCGGACGCCCTGCAAGCACCTACGTCAGGATGATCGGGTTGGTGAGCGCCGCCATGTGGCCCGTCGGGTGGCGGACCTCGACGCGGACGAACGCGGAGTCCCGCACGCTGGTGGACCACCGCACCGAGCCGGTGCCGTCGCGGGGGAGCACGTCGCGGTGTGTCCGGCCGCGGTCGGTGTGGAAGGTGACCACGCCGGACGGCACGCCACTGATCTCGGCCCGCACCACGACCGGCTCGCCGTCGGTCCGCAGGTGTTCACCGATGCCGGCGGCGCGCGCACCGGCGCCGGCCGCGCAGGAGAGCCGGATCCCGGCCGACCCGGCGATCCAGCAGTGCCCGGCGCGAAGGCCGGCGAGCACGGCGGCAGTGGTGCGCGCCGCGGCCCGCACGACGGTCTGCGGGGTGCCGAGCTGACCGGCCAGGTGCGCGTCGCTGTTCCCGATCGCCGGTCGCCACCGGCCCTGGCGCACGCCGGCCGCGAGGTCGCCGCCCCACGCCGCGAGGGCGGCCTCGTTGTCGGCGTTCCAGGGCAGGTCGGAGCGCCACCGGCCGTTCCACACCTCGACCGCGTCGAATCCGTCGAAGGGGTAGGTGAACGTGCCGGAAGGGTACGGTGCGAACGGGTGCGCCACCACGCACAGCCCGCCGCCGCGACGGACCTCGGCCACCCGCCGGTCGACGGGACCGTCGCGCCAGTCGATGACCTGGCCGGGTCCGACGCCCAGCGCCAGCCAGTGCCCGGCGTCGGTGACGACCTCCTGGCCGAGGATGACCAGCAGGTCGTCGCCGGTGAGCGACCCCAACGCCCCGTGGGTGTCGGCGGTGTTGTGCTCGGTGATCGCGATGAAGTCGAGCCCGGCCGCGCGGGCCGCCGCCGCCAGCTGCTCCGGCGTCAGCTCGCCGCCGTGTGAGCGGCGCGAGTGCACGTGGCAGTCGCCCCGGTGCCAGCCGCGGACCATCCGGGCATCGTATCCGCGGGGCAGAATGGCGGCATGCCGGTCATCACCGCCGTTCTCGGCGACGTCACGACGCAGGACGTCGACGCCGTCGTCAACCCCGCCGACCCGGCGATGCGCGGGGGCGGCGGCGTCGACGGCGCGGTCCATCGCGGCGGGGGGCCGGCGATCCTGCGGGACTGCGTCGCCCGGTTTCCCGACGGGCTCGCCGTCGGTGACGCCGGGTGGACGGCGGCGGGCGACCTGCCGGCCCGGTGGGTCATCCACACGGTCGGCCCGAACCACGCCGCCGGGCAGCGCGACCGTTCGCTGCTGGTGTCGTGCTACCGGCGCGCGTTGCGGGTCGCCGACGAGCTCGGCGCGCGCAGCGTCGCGTTCCCGCTGATCGGTGCGGGCGTCCATGGCTGGCCGCGCGCCGAGGCCATCGCGGCGGCGGTCGAGACCGTCGCCGCGGCCACGACCCGGGTCGGCGAGGTGCGGCTCGTCGCGGTCGAGGAGGTCGTGCACCAGCAGCTCCGCGCGGCGCTGTGGGTGCACTGCCCGCCGCCCGTCGGCGCGGGCACGGTCGGCGCACTGTTCGAGCGCCGGCCGCACCAGTTCGGGCTGCGCGGCGACGCCTACCTGTGGCGGGAGCTTCGCGCCCGGTTCGCCGGCACCGCGCTGCCGGAGGACTGGTTCACTCTGCGGGCGCTGCTCACGGCCGCCATCGAGCAGGTCGTCGGCGAACCGCTCGGCAGCCGCGAGTCCGTCGGGTGGCACGACCCGACGGCGGCGGTGTACGTGCCCGCGTTCGATCCGGGCCACGGCATGTCCGCCGGCGCGGTGCACCTTCCGTGGTGGGTCCACACGGGAGTGCCGATGCTGCTCGACCGCTACGCGGCGCTGCGGGACGAGTAGCCCCCGGAGCGGGGCTGCGGGTCAACGCCGGCGCCCACCCGCCGGCAGGTGGTAGGTCAGCGCAAGCTCGATGCAGTGGCGCAGCTCGTCGGTGGGCAGCGGCCGGTCGGTGGCGAAGCGGATCTCACGGTTGCCGATGAGGTCGAACACGTCGGGGTACAGGGTGGCGAAGGTTTCGATGAGCGTCGTCTGGCAGTGCACGTAGAGGCTGAAGGTGTGCGGCTGCGGCCGGTGCCAGCCGAGGCGGATCGTGGTGCCGCTGCGTGACGTCGCCGGCAGGTAGCTCGGCTGGCCCCACCGCAGGGCCTCGGTCAGCGGGCCGACCGCCGGGAGCTGCCCGGCGGTGTGCAGGATCAGCGCGCGCACCGCAAGGACCCCGGCCCGGACGTCGCCGGGATACGTGGCGACGACCGCGGCCACGGCGGCGTCGACCGGGCGGTCGGTCACGCGAACGGGTCTCGTCCGTGCGTGGCGAGCAGCCGCGCCTGGGCGTCGGCGCCCGCGGGCAGCTGCGGCGGCGCGGCGAACAGGCCGGTCGCGGGAAGATACTGCGCGGTCGGCTCGACCAGCTCCTGGCAGGCCGTGACCTGGTCCGCGTCGAGGCGGGCGGGCAGGCCCAGCGCGCGGGCCAGGTCCCAGCTGTGGATGAGGTTGTCGTCGAAGCGGAACAGCGCCAGCTGCGTGCCGGGCAGGACGCCGGCGGGGCTGTGCACCAGCACGTCCAGGCCGCCCGGGCGGGCGAACGCGTCGATCGCCGCGTCCACCGAGCGCCGGCAGGCGGCGGCGGGGTCGTCGCCGAGGACGTCGGCGCCGATCGCCGCGGTCAGCTGCTCGACGGTCGCGCCGTCGAGCTGGTGCGGCACCGCCAGGTTCCACCGCACGACGTGCTCGACCAGCGCGCGCACGTCCCAGGCCGGGCACGGGGTGGGCAGCGCCCACTGGTCCGGTCCGATCTGCTCGACCAGGTCGCAGAACCGCCGGCAGGCCCGGGCGTGGTGCGCCACCACATCGTGTCCCATACGAACATCCCTTCCTCCTGACAGGGGTATAGCGTAATACTCCTGACAGGAGTAAAGCCAGAGAGGGAAATGATGACGGATCGGAACCGGACGCTGACCACCACGGCATACGCGCTGCTCGGGCTGCTCGACATCCGGCCCTGGACGACGTATGAGCTGGCCAAGCAGGTCGCCAGGTCGTTGCGGCTGATCTGGCCGCGGGCGGAGAGCAACGTCTACGAGGGGCCCAAGGCCCTCGTGGCGCACGGCCTGGCCACCGCCCGGCAGGAGCACGTCGGCCGGCGGCCGCGCACGGTGTATGCGATCACCCCGGCCGGCCGGGAGGCGCTGCGCCAGTGGCGGGCCGAGCCCGGCGCCGGCCCGACGATGGAGTTCGAGGCGTTGCTGAAGGTCCTGCTCGGCGACGCGTCGGACAAGGAGTCGCTGCTCACCAACATCCGCGCGGCCCGCGACTGGGCCGACCGGGGCCAGCAGATCTGCGCCGACATCGGCCGCGGCTACGTGCAGGACGGCGGCCCGCTGCCGGAGCGGCTGCCGATCATCTCGCTGACGTTCCCGTTCCTGCTGGAGTT
Source organism: Dactylosporangium sp. NPDC049525 (assembly GCF_040676755.1). Lineage (NCBI taxonomy): Bacteria > Bacillati > Actinomycetota > Actinomycetes > Micromonosporales > Micromonosporaceae > Dactylosporangium > Dactylosporangium sp. NPDC049525. The sequence goes on from NZ_JBFAPO010000008.1 coordinate 37,705, forward strand.
CGCCGAGCTGGTCGAGCGGTGGAGCGAGCGGGCGGAGCAGGAGGTGCGCCGCTGGCCCGACGATCCCACACCCGCCGACGCCGACCTGAGCCAGTTCCAACGCGCCGCCGCGCTCAAGCCGGCCGCCGGCGGGTAGGGCCGCGCGGTTCAGCGGGTCGGGCGGCAGCCGGCGTGCGGCACCGCGCAGGCGGCCGGCGGGGCCGTCCGGCGCAGGCCCGGCGGCAGCGGGTCCGGGTTCGGCGGCTTCTGCGCGCCGCTGAGCCAGGCGGCGAAGAACGCGCCGAGCGACTGCCCCGACTCGCGTTCGGCGAGTGCGACGAAGTCGGGCGTGGAGGCGTTGCCGTGGCGGTGCCCGGCGGTCCAGGCGCGCATGGTCCGCCAGAACGCGGCCTCGCCGATCCGCAGCCGCAGTGCGTGCAGCGTCATCGCCCCGCGCTGATACACCGAGACCACGAACGGGTTTTCGGCGGCCGGGTCGTACGGCGGCGGGCTCCAGAAGCCGTCCTCCACCGGCGTGTCGTAGAAGAGGTTGAACCACTCCCGTGCCGACATGACACCGTCGTGCTCGCTCCACAGCCACTCGGCGTAGGTGGCGAACCCCTCGTTGAGCCACAGGTCGCGCCAGAACCGCACGGAGACGCTGTCGCCGAACCACTGGTGCGCCAGCTCGTGCGCGACCAGGTTGTCGTCGAACGGGTTGGGGCCGTCGGCGAAGAAGCTCGCCGGGTAGATCGGCCGGGTCTGGGTCTCCAGCGCGAACAGCAGCGGCTCGTGCTTCTCGACGATGGCGCCGTTGGCCTCGAACGGATACGGCCCGAACTGTGACTCCAGGAAGTCGGTGATCTCGTCGGTGCGGGCGACCGCGTCGTCGGCGAGCGTCGGCGGCAGGGTCTCGTCGACCGCGATGATGCTCTGCCGGCCGTCGTGCGTGTGCTGGTCGATGCGCCACCGCCCGATCGCGATCGTGCTCAGGTAGCTGGCCATCGGACTCGTCGACGCCCACCGCCACGTCGTCCACGCGTCGCGGGTCGTGGAGCCGAGCAGCACGCCGTTGCTCAGCGCGGTGAGCCCGGCCGGCACGGTGACCGCGACCGTGTAGGTCGCCTTGTCCTGCGGGTGCTCGTTCACGGGGTACCACGACGCCCCGGACTGCGGTTCGCCGGCGACGATCGCCCCGTCGTCGGTGGGCATGAACAGCGACTCCAGGGGAATCTCGGGCACGCTGAAGGTCCGCGGTACACCTTGGTAGCGGACATCCACGACGAACGGCCGGCCGACCGGAAGGCCCCGTGCGGGCGTGACGACGAGCTCGTCGGCGTGGCGGGACCACGTGGCGCGCCGCCCGTTGACGGTGACGTCCTCGACAGTCAGGTCCATGAAGTCGAGGTTGAACCGGGACAGGTTCTGCGTCGCGGTGGCGATGATGGTGGCGTGGCCGTCGAGATGGTGGGTGGCGGGCTGGTAGCGCACGGCGAGGTTGTAGTGCCGCGCGTCGTAGCCGCCGTTGCCGTCCGTCGGATACTGCGGGTCCCCGATGCCGGGCGCCCCGGGCAGGTAGCGGACACCGGTCGCGCCGGCCGGCGTCGCCGGAGTGAGCAGGACGAGCGCGAGCGCCGCCGACACCACGTGCAGTGATCGCACCGTGTCCCCCGATCAGCCGAAGCGGTCCACAGGGGACCGTCGTATCGGAGGGGTGCCGTCACCCGCAACGGTGCGCCTCGATATGTGCACCGGCCGGGTTTTCGCCGGTCACCGGCAACCGGGCGCCGATCTCACCGGTCTTGCAGTGCCGTGCCGGCGGCCACCTGGTCGGCGGCGTCGACCGCGATGCGCTCCATGGCGCGCAGGACGCCCTCGCCGTCGGCGGGTGACAGGTAGTCGGCGTCGAGCTGGATGGTGAGGCGCATGGTGCCGGGTGCGTCGTCGACGTGCACGAACAGCGGCTCGACCGCCGGTGCGTCCTGTTTGGACACCCAGCGAAGTCCGGAGCCCTCGGGCGCGTGCTCGGGCGCGTGCTCGGGCGTTTCGAGGTCCTGTTCCCGGTTGGGGCCGCGGCGGTCGTTGTAGAAGCAGCCGATCTCGACGGCGGTGCCGCGTTCGCGGCCGACCCGGTCCAGCAGCTCGGCCACGGCATCCGGGTCGAAGTACGCGTACTTGTACGCCGACAGGGTCACCCGCCTGGTCCGCTCCAGCAACTCGTCGAACGGGGTGCCGGCCACGTGCAGCATGAGCAGGCCGGCCTGGACCAGGGTGCAGACCACGTCGGCCAGGCCGGCGCGGAAGCGGTTGCTCACCGTCGGCCGGATCGCCACCGGGTCGATGCCGGAGACCTCGCCGAGGGCCGCGGCGTACAGCGCCACCAGGACCGTGGAGGAGTCGACACCGGTGCGCCGGACGATCGCGCGCACCGCGCTGTGCAGGTCGGGGGAGATGAACTCGCCCTGCCAGTACCGTGGCGACGTGTGAACGACAGGGGCGGTGAACCTGCAGGGACCCAGCGTGCGCAGGATGCCCTCCCAGTAGCGCAGCGCCGCGGCGTTGTGCCGCACCCCGGCCGGCGAGCGCTGCCAGGCCGCCTGTTCGAGGGGCTGCTGTCCCGTCATCGGCGTGGTGTCGCGGGTGGACACGCCGGCCAGCATGACCGTGGCGCCGGTGGCGTCGACGGCGAAGTGGCTCAGCAGCGCGACCAGGTGGGTGAGCTCGCCACCCTTGCGGACGGCCGCCATCCGGATGGGCCATTCCGCGGTGAAGTCGAGGTCGGTGTCGCGGTAGTGCTCGTGCACCTCGCGGGCCACCGCACCGGCGTCGCGGTCGCCGGCGTCGTACACCTCGAGCGTGATCTCGCCCGAGCCGGCCACCACCTGCGTGGGCGGCGCACCGTCGGCGAGCCGCAGGCGGGTGCGCAGCGACGGGAACCGGCTCAGCAGGTAGCGCAGCTCGTCGGCGACGCCGGCGACGGTGCTGCCCGCGGGCAGCGGCAGGGCCCCGCCGAGCGGCAGCCAGGTCTGCTGCCGCTGGATGGCCAGCCAGTTCTCCGTCTGACCCCAGGACAGGGGTCCCTCGCCGGCGCCGTCCCCCTCGAACCGCACCACGACCTGCTCCGGTGCCTGCATGCGCTCGTCCTCCGATGGGAAAGGTTGGCCACAGATCCACCTCTGCCGTGAATTTGCGGCAATCAGAGCGCAAAGCGCGCATAATCTTGCCGACTTCTTGCCAGAGGTGATGTTCAAGGTTGCAGATTCGTCACTGGTCGTCAATCCGCCATCCGCCCGCCGGAACGAGCGCCGGCCACCGCCGGTGAGCCGGGGCGCGCGGTACCGTGGGCCGGTGCTGACGACCCGCGTCGGGGGCCCGGCCGATGCCCCCGCCGTCGCCCGCCTGTGGACCGTCGCGAACGTCGCCCGCCAGGCGCATCTCGGCCTGCCGCTGGGCCCGGTCGCCGGCGCCGCCTCCCTGCCGGCCGCCGAGGACCGGGTCCGCGAGCGGCTGGCCGGCCCGGGTGCGGTGCTGATCCTCGCCGCCGACCCGCTCGCCGCCGATCCGCTCGCCGCCGATCCGCTCGCCGCCGATCCGCTCGCCGCCGATCCGCTCGCCGCCGATCCGCTCGAGGACGATCCGCTCGAGGACGATCCGCTCGAGGACGATCCGTTCGAGGACGGTGGTGAGCCGGTCGCGATGGCGCTCGTCGTGCAGGCCCTCGCCCTGGACGGCGCCAGCACCGAGCCGCTGCCCGGCCTCGCCCACGTGTCGATGGTCGCGGTCCACCCCGACCGCTGGGGACGCCACCTCGGCGGCGTCGTCATGGCCCGCGCTCAGCTCGAGGCCCGCCACGCCGGCTACACCCGGGCCCAGCTGTGGACGCACGAGACGAACCACCGCGCCCAGCGCCTGTACGAGCGCCTCGGCTGGACGCCGTCAGGTCGCACGACGCTCGACGAGCGCGGCGAAAGGATCCGCCATTACACGCTCGACCTGTGACGCACCCCGCGGGTCCTCGTATGCGGAGCGCGGCACCACCGGAACGTCGTTTACCTGACGCGGTTGTGTCGTCGCTCGGTGTTGCTGCTCGGAGGTGTCATCATCGAGCCCGGAAGGGGCGGTGAGATGGGCAGCTCCGCAGACGGCGCCGGCGGTCGTCATGTCGACCTGCGGTACAGCCAGGGCGCGCAGATCGGCGACCGGCAGCGAGCCGACGTCAGGGAAGATGCTCTGCGCCGAAGTGCGGGTGACCACGTTGTCGTGCGTCCGGCGTATGCGTGGACCGGGATCGGGCATTCGCGGTCGCTGAGGGTCTGGGCGTTCACCACCGAACGCAGGAACGTGCGCCGGGCCTCGGTGGCATCGGCGACCAGCGTGGCGAGCTGCCCGGCCTGCGGGTGGCGGCCGAAGCCGAGCGCCCGGCGGATGGTGCCGAGGTACTCGGAGCCCTCGTTGGGGCAGGCGAGCAGCACGATCGCGCGGATGCGAGCGAGTTCGCGGGCGCGGCCCTCGTGGACCATCCAGGCGACGTGCCGCTGCAGGATCAGGCCGCCCTGGCTGTGGGTCACGATCATGACCGGCCGGGCAGGATCGTGCAGCGCGAGGTGGCTGCGAAGGGAGTGGGCGATGTCGTCGTAGTCCGGGATGTGGGCGAGAGCGGCAGGCGAATTTTCGGCGATTCGTAGCCGAAGCGGTCGACACGTACGCCGGTCAGATCGGCGTCGGACTCCACGAGCCGCGCGAGCCGGTCCCAGGTGCGCGGCGATGACCAGAATCCGTGGATGAACACGAGATCGCCAGTGAGTATGGAGCCTCCCGTTGCGGCGTTATCGGCATGATACGCACCGTTGTGCCAGTCGAACTGTGCCAGCGCGGCGGGTCAGCGCAGGTCGGCGGCGGTGAGGGCGGCGTCGAGGATCCTGGCGTGGGCGGGAACCGCCGGGTCGAGGCCGGTCATGGTGGTGATGCGGTGCAGCCGGTAGTCCAGGGTGTTGCGGTGGATGTGCAGTTCCAGGGCCGCCTGGCGGCGGTTGTGGCCGTGGCGGACGAAGACGCGCAACGTCTCCAGCAGATACGGGTGCTCCGCCAGGGGATCGAGCTTGGCGGCCAGCCGGCGCAGCCCGGGGCCGGGGCGGGCCAGCTGGTACTCCACGAGGACGTCGTCGAAGCGGTACAGCCCCGACGGATGGCCGATCCGGGTGACCAGGTCGAGGACCTCGCGGGCCTCGGCGGCCGCGGCCGGGATCGCGGCAACGGTGGCAGCGTCGGCGGCGGTGGCCAGCACCGTGGTGTCCAGGGCCTCGTGCAGGCTCGCGACGAGGGACGCGGCGTCGACGCCGTCGGGGAGCAGCGCGACGCCGTCGATGTGGTCGACGAGGACGGGCGTGCCGGCGTGCGCGTCGACGGCCACCTGCACGAGCCGGTCCGGCGGGCGGGGGGACAGGCGCACCATGAGCACCGTGTGGCGGGGGCCGACCTCGACCCGGGCGTCCTGCGCCAGGGCCTGGAACGGGTGGCCGTGCAGGAGGGCGGCGAGCAGCTCCTGCCGGGAGCGCGCGGACTCGCCGCGCAGGTCCTCCTGCGCCTGGATGTGGGCGAGGACGACGGCCGGCATCACGGCGGCGAGCCCGTCGAGCAGCCGGGCCCCGGCAGTGGCGAGGTCGTCAGCAGTGGCGAAGTCGTCGGCGACCCGGGTGACCGTGCGCCACCAGGCCTTGGCGCCGATGAGGTACGCCGCGAGCGCCGCCTCCAGCGGCACGTGGTCGCGGGCGCGGCGGGCGGACAGCTCCACCACCCACGTCAGGTCGGCCGGACGCAGCGGGCCAGGGTCGCGCAGCATCCTCAGCAGGAGGCCCAAGACGGCGCCGACCGACTCGCGGACCGGGCCGTCCAGGGTCTCGGCCGGCAGCCCGCGGTAGAAGGGCACGTCGGCGGCGCATCCGGCGACGATCTCACCGGTCAGGTCGGCCAACCGGCCGGCCATCCGATCATGCAGGTCCGGCACCCCGGCATCGTCACATTGCCCAAACCGGCGCGTCAATCATTGCCGCAGATGCGCACTGACAGCGGGCCCCGCCGGTTGTGAGGATTCGGTGACCCCCAAGCAACGAGGAGGCACGATGTCTCACCGTTCCCGCCTTGCCGCCGCGCTGTGCGCGGCGGCGCTGCTGATCCCCGCAACCCCGGCCGCCGCCACGGCCGCAACCGCCGCCGCCCAGGACCCGTGGGACGCCCCCGGTCCCTACGCCACCGCCGTGCAGGTCGGCGCCGTCAACACCCTGTACTACCCGCGCGACATCGCCTCGAGCCCGCGCCGCCACCCCGTCATCGTGTGGGGCAACGGCACCGGCGCCGCGCCGCTGGTCTACCGGGACCTGCTGCTGTACTGGGCGAGCCACGGCTTCATCGTCTCGGCCGCCAACACGCCCGCCTCCAACCTCGGCATCTCGATGCGGCTCGGCATCGACGCGCTCGCCCAGGCCGACACCACCCCCGGCAGCGTCTTCCGCGGCAAGGTCGACCTGGCGCACATCGGCGCCTCCGGCCACTCGCAGGGCGGCGCCGCGGCGATCGTGGTCGGCGCCGACCCGCGCATCGACGCGATCCTGCCGATCCAGCCCGGACCGCTCGCCGACATCGACGACGTGCACGTGCCGGCGTTGCTGCTGGCCGGGCAGTACGACAGCATCGTCTTCCCGTTCCTGGTGAAGGCGTTCTACAACGACGCGACCCACATCCCGGCGATCTACGGTGAGGTCAGGGGCGCGGACCACTTCACCGTCGTGGGCGACCCGGGGCCGTTCGCGGCGCCGACCACCGCCTGGTTCCGGTTCCAGCTGATGGGCGACACCGCCGCCCGCGCCGAGTTCTATGGCCCGTCCTGCGGCATCTGTACCGACAGCAGTACGTGGTCCGACGTGCGCCGCAACGCCCTCGTGCCGTAGCGGCACCGATCAGACCTCGTGCCGTAGCGGCACCGATCAGACCTCGTGCCGTAGCGGCACCGATCAGACCTCGTGCCGTAGCGGCACCCGACCAGAGAGGAACACCACCCATGCACAGCGTCCAGATCGGCCCGTTGCACGCACTGCGGTCCGGATCCGGCGACGGGCCGGTCGTGCTCGCCGCGCACGGCATCACCGCCTCGGCGATGTCGTTCGCGGCGGTCGCCCGGGCGCTCCCGGCGGGCTGGACGCTGCTCGCCGTCGACCTGCGAGGCCGTGGCCGCAGCAACACCCTGCCCGGCCCGTTCGGCATGGACCGGCACGCCGAGGACCTCGCCGCCGCCGCGCGGCACCTCGGCGCGCCGGTCGTGCTGGCCGGTCAGTCGATGGGCGCGTACGCGGCGCTGCGAGCCGCGGCCAGGTTCCCGGACCTGTTCACCCGTCTGGTGCTCATTGACGGCGGCCTGCCGCTGCCGGTCCCGGCCGGCGCTGACCCCGACGCGGTCCTGGAGGCGACCCTGGGCCCGGCGATCCTCCGGCTGCGGATGACGTTTCCGACCGAGGAGGCGTACGTCGATGTCTTCCGCCACCACCCGGCGCTCGCGGGATCCTGGAACGACGACCTCGACGCGTACGCCCGCTACGACGCGACCGGCGAACCCGGGGCGATCCGCTCCCGGGTCAACCCCGACGCCGTCGCCGCCGACGGCCGGGACCTGCTGGTCAACGCCGCCACGTTCGGCGACGACCTGCGCGGCCTGCGGCTGCCCGCGCAGCTGCTGTTCGCGCCGCGGGGCATGTTCGGCCAGGAACCCGGCATCCTGCCGCAGCCCCTCGTCGAGCAGTGGACGGCGCAGAGTGCACTGCGTGCCGAGCTGATCCCGGACTGCAACCACTACACGATCCTGACCAGCCCGGCCGCAGCGGCCCGGATCGCCGGGGCCTTACACTCCTCGCGATGATCACCGGGCGGTGGTCGGAGACTCAGGGAGACCATCGTGTCGTTCGCACTCACCCGCCGCTCGGTGATGCTCGGTGCCGCGACCGCGGCGACGGCCGTGGCGGTCCCGGGCCTGGTGCCGGGACAGCGCAGCGCGCACGCGACGCCGCCGGGCCAGCAGGGGCTGATCACCTACCGGCGCCTCCTTCAGGTCTTCGTCGCCGATGCCGACGGCAGCAACGAGCGCCTGCTCGCCCCGCAGATGTTGGAGGGATCCGGCGACTGGGCGCCCGACGGCAGCCGGTTCGTGTTCTCCGCAGGTAGCACCATCGAGTCGGTGCGCCCGGACGGCAGCGACCGGTTCACCGTCCTCGGCGTGCCCGAGGTGACCGCCTTCGTAGCGCCGGTGTTCGGGTACGGCGGCGCGTACGTCATCCTCGTGGCCTACGGTCAGCTGGCGATCACGCCGGCCGGCCAGTACGGCGGCTCCACCGGGAGCCAACTGGTCAGCGTCCCTGTCGACAGCGACTACGAGTTCGAGGTCGCCGTCGCCCCGGACGGCACGGTGGTCTACCAGCACGGCATCGGGCCCACGGCGGTGATCCGCCGGATCGACAGCTTCACCGCTGTCACGAAGATCGTCACCGGCGGCGAGCAGCCCGACTTCTCCCCGGACGGCACCAAGCTGGCGTTCAGGCGGACCACCGGCGGCAACGGCTCGCCCTGGGTCCAGCAGATCTGGGTCGCCGACGCCGGCGGCACCAACCAGCAGCAGCTCACGACCGTTGCCAACGCCGGCACCCGCAACGCGGATCCCGCCTGGTCGGCCGACGGCGGCGCCATCCTGTTCACCAGCCTCGACGGGCAGGGCTCGTCCGACATCAAGCGGATCGACCTCGCCGCGGGCGACGTCATCACGCTCGTCAAGGGCGCCTCTCAGCCGACCTGCCAGCCGGTCGTCCGCAACACCGTCGAACGTGTCTGGGGCGCCACCGCACTCGGCACCGCCGTCGCGACGTCGCGGTACAACTGGGCCGACAAGGGCGCCGCCGACGGCGTCCGGGCGCAGGCGAAGGCGGTCGTGCTGACCCGCGACGACATGTACTTCGACGCCCTCGGCGGCTCCGCCCTCGCGGTGAACAAGCAGGGACCGCTGCTGATCACGCCGCCCGGGTCGCTGGACACCCAGACGCAGGCGGAGATCCAGCGCATTCTCGGCGGCAGTGGCACGGTGTACCTGCTCGGCGGCACCCTCGCCCTGTCCGCCAAAGTCGAGAACACGCTCAAGACGCTCGGCTACCAGACGGTGCGGCTGTGGGGGCAGAACGAATACGAGACGGCCGTCGCCGTGGCCAAGGCGATCACCGCGAAACCGACGGCGGTGATCGTCGCGACGTCGCTGAAGTACTACGACGCGCTCGCCGCGGGTGCGGCCGCCGGCGCCAACCCGGGCACCGTGATCGTGCTGACCGCCGGCGACACCATGCCGGCCGCGACCGCCGCGTACCTCAACGGCCTCAACCCCGACCCGGAGACCGGCACCGCGATGATCGGCGTCGGCGGCCCCGGCGTCCGGGCGCTGATCAACGGCTTCCAGAACAACCAGATGCCCAACTGGCCCGACGACCTGTCGTACTACGACGTCTTCGGCGCGACCGAGTTCGAGACCGCCGTCGCGGTCGCCGAGTTCTTCTTCACCGGCCCGCGGACCGCGGCCATCGCGACCGCGACGACCTGGTTCGACGCGCTCACCGGCGGTGCGATGATCGGCGCGAACCTCGGCCCGCTGCTGCTGTCGGCCCCCGGCACGCTGAGCGCCCCGACCCGCGACTACTTCTCCCGCAATTCGTCCACGATCAGCTACGGCGTGCTGCTCGGCGGCCCCCTCGCGTTGAAGGACGGCCTGATCGCGCCGCTGGGCAACGCCATCTCGGTGCCGAACGCGTACGACTACGCGCAGTACACGGAGACGTACACGACCGCGAAGGCGAAGACGCTCAGCCGGTCCACGGCGCACCAGCGGGCCGGTGCCACGGGCCGGGCCGGCAACATCCCCGGCACCGGGCAGCGCCCCACCACGCTCGGCCGGTGACCGCCGGTCACGGCAGGCGCTGGTCGCCGATGACGCTGAGCAGCTGCAGCTTCTCGTGGGACTCGCTGCCCGCCGCCGCGGTGTAGACCACCAGCAGCTGCGACTGGTCGGGGTCGACGAGGGTCTGGCAGTGCAGGTCGAGCACGCCGAGCCGCGGATGCTGGATGCGTTTCGGCGCGCAGTAGGGCCCCGCGACCGGATGCTCACGCCAGATGCCGGCGAACTCGGGGCTCGCGGCCAGCAGCGCGTCGACGATCGCGGCGGCCCGGGAGTCGTGGCCGTCGCGGGTGTGGACGTCGTGCAGGTTCGCGGCGATGCGCCGGGAGTGCGTCGCGTGGTCCTCCGGCGGATAGATCAGCCGCGTCGCCGGGTCGGTGAACCAGCGGTAGTGCATGCTGCGCGCCAGCCCGGTGTGGACGCTGTCGTCGCCGAGCAGCGCCGCGGCGAGGCGGGTCTGCCGCAGCGTCTCGCCGACGTTGTTCACCACGCGGGCCGCCGCGTCCTGCAGGCCGTCCAGGATGCGCATCATGCCCGGGTTGACGTGGTCGGCGCGCAGGGAACGGTGCGGGGTAGCGTGACCGGCGAGGCGGAACAGGTGGTCGCGCTCCTCCAGGGACAGCCGCAGGCCGCGGGCCAGGGCGGCGAGCATCTGCCCGGACGGGTGCGGGCCGCGCTGCTGCTCGAGGCGGCTGTAGTAGTCGATCGACATGTCGGACAGGACCGCGACCTCTTCGCGGCGCAGCCCGCCGGTACGGCGCCGCCGGCCACGTGGCAGGCCGACGTCCTCCGGTTGCAGCGCCTCCCGGCGGGTGCGCAGGAAGTCGGCGAGTCGGGCCCGGTCCACGGCGTCCAGTCTCCTCTCGATCAGGTCCCTGGAAGCCTCAACACTGCCCCCGCACCCGCCGCGGATCCATGTACCGGCGATCCTGCGATCGGCGTCACAGCACCGCGGATCCACGGATCAACGGAACATGCCTGCGGCCGCGGGCCGGTGGCACGGTCGACGGCATGAGCACACCGACACGCACCGCACCCGCCCACTGGATCGGCGGCACCGCCGTCGCCGGCACGGGCGCCACCATTCCCGTCGTCAACCCGGCCACCGGCGAGGTCGTCGCCGAGGTCCCGGCCGGCACCACCGCCGACGTCGACGCCGCCGTCGCCGCGGCCACGGCGGCCTTCCCGGGCTGGGCCGCCACCCCACCGGCCGAACGCGCCCGCGTCGTCGGCCGGGTCGCCGACGGCCTGCACGCCCGCGCCGAGCAGATCGCGGCCACGATCACCGCGGAGATGGGCGCGCCGATCACGCTGTCCCGGTTCGCGCAGGCCGCGTTCCCGGTCGCGGTGGCCCGCTCCTTCGCCGGGCTCGCCGCGGACTTCCCGTGGCGGGAGGAGATCGGCTCGTCGCTCGTGCTGCGCGAGCCGATCGGCGTCGTCGGAGCGATCACGCCGTGGAACTTCCCGCTGCAGCAGATCGTGTCGAAGCTGGCGCCGGCGCTGCTGGCCGGCGACACGATGGTGTTCAAACCGTCCGAGATCGCGCCGCTGACCGCGCAGATCCTCGCCGAGGTCGTCGCGGATGCCGGGGTACCGGCGGGCGTGTTCAACGTCGTGCACGGCACCGGACCGGTCGTCGGCGAGGCGATCGCCGCGCACCCCGGCATCGACATGGTGTCCTTCACCGGCTCCACCCGCGCCGGCCGGCGGGTGTCCGCGGTCGCCGCGCAGACGGTGAAGCGGGTCACCCTCGAACTGGGCGGCAAGTCCGCCAACGTGATCCTCGACGACGCCGACCTGGCCGCCGCCGTCGAGCACGGCCTGGCGAGCGCGTTCGCCAACGGCGGCCAGGTCTGCGGCGCGCTGTCACGGATGCTGGTCCCCGCCGCCCGCCACGACGAGATCGTCGACCTGGTCGTCGCCGCGGCGGCGCGGTACACGGTGGGCGACCCGCTGTCGGAGACGACCCGGATCGGGCCGATGGCGACCCGGGCCCACCAGGAACGCGTCACCGGCTACATCGAACGGGGCGTCGCCGACGGCGCGACCCTCGCGTTCGGCGGTCCCGGCCCCGTCGACGGGCTCACCACCGGCGCGTACGTGCGCCCGACGGTCTTCGCCGATGTCGACCCGCGCGCCGTCATCGCCCAGGAGGAGATCTTCGGGCCGGTGCTCGCGGTCATCCCGTACACCGGCGACGACCACGCGGTCGAGATCGCCAACGGCACGATGTACGGGCTGGGCGGCGCCGTGTTCGGCGAGCACGACCACGCGGTCGAGATCGCCGGGCGGCTGCGGACCGGACAGGTCGACGTCAACGGCGCGCACTGGAACCCCCTCGCGCCGTTCGGCGGCTACCGGCAGTCCGGCAACGGCCGCGAGTTCGGCCGATTCGGCCTCGAGGAGTACCTGGAGACCAAGTCGATCCAGCGGTGAACGTCAGCCGATGGTGTGCCCGCCGTTGACGGTGAGGCGCTCGCCGGTGACGAACGAGGCCGCGTCCGACAGCAGCCAGCGCACCGTCCCCGCGACGTCCTCGGGGCGGCCGATGCGGCCCAGCGGCACGCCGGCGACGTACTGCTCGAGGTCGTCCTCGGCGACGCCGGCGTGCCGTTCGACCGGGATCCAGCCGGGGGCGACGACGTTGACGGTGACGCCGTGCGGGCCGAGCTCGCGCGCCCAGGTGCGGGCCAGCCCCACCTGGGCGGCCTTGGCCGCGACGTACGCCGACCAGCCGGGCAGGGCCCGGTCGACCATGTCGGAGCCGATGAGCACGACCCGGCCGGAGCCCGCGGCCCGCATCGCCGGCAGCGCTGCCCGCACCAGCAGGGTCGGGCTCTTGACGAAGAACAGCAGTTGGCCGAGGTGGTCGTCCCAGGTGAGGTCCTCGACGGCCACCTCCGGCTGCGGGCCGGTGGCGTTGGCGACGAGCGCGGTGACCGGGCCGAGCCGGTCGGTCACCGCGGCGACCAGCGCGGCGACGGCCGTCTCGTCGGTCACGTCGGCCGGGAACGCCTCGGCGGTGCCACCGGCGGCGCGGATGCCGGCGACGACCGCACCGGCCGCGTCGGCGCCGTGCCGGTAGTTGACGGCGACCGCCCATCCGCCGGCGGCGAGCTCCCGCGCGATCGACGCACCGAGCCCGCGGGACGCGCCGGTGACCAGTACCACCCCTGCAGCCGACATGGCCGAGGACGCTAGCAGGTGCGCTACACGTCCGCGGTCAGTTCGGCGAGCGTGACGTTCGTGGCGCGCACGGCCGACAGGTACGCCATGGCCATCTCCGCGGTGTCCATCGACGGCTGCGGCGGCAGGCTGCCGGCCGGTGGCATCTCCGCCGACGGCGTCATGTACGCCCGGGCCGTGGTCAGGACGTCGCCGAGTGGCCCGCGACCGGTGGTGAGCGCCTCCACGAGCGTGGCGTCCAGCGGCAGGTCCTGCAGCATCCGGTCGGCGGGCTCGTCGAAGAGGTCCGCGATCGCCGACAGCAGCCCGCCCATGTAGGCGACGTCGCCGGGCACGCCCGCGCCGCCGGCGAGGAACTGGCAGAACCTGGCCCGGACCAGCACGCCGGTGAGCTGTTCGGGGTCGGCCTCGGTGAGGTCGGCGACCAGCATCAGCGTCACCCACTGCCGGATCCGGTTGAGCCCGAGCGTGACGACGGTGTCGCGGACCGACGAGATGGTCCGGTTGAGCCCGGTCGCGGCGGCGTTGGTGGCGCGCAGCAGCCGCAGGCTCAGCGCCGCGTCCTGGCCGACGAGGTCGACGACCTCGTCCATGTCGACGTCGGCGGCGCTGAGGGTGTGCAGCATCCGCAGCCTGGTCAGCCGGGCCGGGGCGAGCGTCACGGTCGAGTTGACGTGCGGGCGGCCCAGGATGTCGCCCTGGAACAGCTCGAACCCGAGCGTGAACGCGAGCCGCAGCGCGTCGGGGGTCTCCAGGCGCTCCGCGACCAGCTGCAGGTGGCCGTGCCGGCGGCACACGGCGACGGCGGCGCGGACCTCGGGCTCGGAGGCGTGCAGCAGGTCGATCTTCACGTAGGTCGCCAGGGGCAGCAGCGGCTCGTGGCCACCGCCGAGCACGAAGTCGTCCAGCGCGATGATGTACCCCTGCTCGACCAGTGCGGTGACGCCGGCGATGACCTCGGCGTCGACGGCGGTCGTCTCGAGGATCTCCAGGACGGCCTGGCTGCCGTCGAACGGCAGCGGCAGGCGGCCGGTGAGGAAGTCGCGGGTCAGGTTGACGAAGCAGACCCGCCCGCCGGACAGGTCCCGCAGCCCGAACTCGGTGAACGCCGCGACCAGGACCCGGGCCGTGGCGAACGAGTCGCTGCGGTCGGCGCCGGACGAGGTCGCTCTCGCCCGGAACAGCAGCTCGTCGGCGACGACGACGCCGTCCCGGTCGTAGATCGGCTGCCGGGCGACGTGCACGACGTGATCGTTGTCAGGGTCCCCCACATGCTCGCTCACCAGGCCATGATCGCTCTAAAATGGGCCGAATAGTGCGGAATAGTCCATATACCCTTTACCGTTGCTGCCGGCCGCCGAGGTACCGTGGTCCGCAGTGAGCTGAGTGTCGTCGATCCGGGCGTGCCGGCGTTGAAGCCGGTGGAGGCGCGGATGGCGGTGCGGGACCGGCTGACACACGACGCGTTCTTCTACGGCACCGACGAGCGCTTCACCGACGTGCTCGCCCCGTTCGTCCGCGACGGGCTCGAGCGCGATCACGCCGTCGTGGCGGCCGTCACACCCGCCAACGCGGGCCTGCTGCGCGACGCGCTCGGCCCGGACGCCACCACCGTGACGTTCATCGACCGCGACGACTGGTACCGGCGACCGGCGAGCACCGTCGCGGGCTGGCGCCGGCTCCTGGCCGACGCCACCGGCCGAGGGCACGACACGGTCCGCATCATCGGCGAGGTCGGCTTCGGCCCGCCGGCGCGGCACGTGACCTGGACCCGCTACGAGTCGGCGCTCAACGCGGTGTTCGCCGACGCGCCCGCCTGGATCGTCTGCCCGTATGACACCCGGGTCCTGCCCCGCACGGTGCTCGCCGACGCCCGCCGCACCCACCCCTCGGTGACCGTCGTGCGGCGCGCCGGCAGCGGGGCGTACCGGCCGCCGGAGCAGTTCCTCGACGCGGTGCCGGAGCCGGCACCGCCCGTCGACGGCCCGCCCACGGTCGTGGCGGCGCTCGGCGAGAGCGTCGCCGACGCCCGCCATCTGGTGCGCCACGTCGCCGTCGAGCACGGCTGGGACGGCACCGACCGGCTCGACGAGCTGCTGCTGGTCACCAGCGAGATCGCCGCCAACGCCGTGCTGCACGGCGGCGGCCGCCGGGAGCTGCGCGTCTGGACGTCGGCGATGGCGCTGGTGTGCGAGGTCAGCGACGACGGCCCCGGCCCCACCGACCCCCTCGCCGGCTACCGGCCCCCGGACGAGTCGATGCTCGGCGGCCGCGGCATGTGGATCGCCCGCCAGCTGTGCGAGGCGCTCGCCGTGAGCCGCGACGACGGGTGGACCCGCGTGCGGTACATGCTGCTGCACCCGCCTGTATGACCAGGTCGTGACGGCCGGGCGAACTCGCGGGTTGGCATGGTCCCTGCGGTAGCCGAGATGTGCTGGCCGCGCGACGATCTGCTTGTGACCGAAACAACCGTGGTCCTCATTCTGGTGATCGTGACGGCGCTCGGGTTCGACTTCACGAACGGGTTCCACGACACCGCCAACGCGATGGCGACCTCGATCGCCACCAACGCGCTGCGACCGAAGGTCGCCGTGCTCCTGTCAGGCATCTTGAACCTGGTGGGTGCCTTCCTGTCCGTCGAGGTCGCACTGACGGTGAGCAATGCCGTCGTGAAGATCCAGAACTCCAACGGCACGCCGAAACCGGACCTGGTCGCCGACGGCGGGTCAGCACTGTTGCTGATCATCCTGGCCGGCCTCGTCGGCGGCATCACCTGGAACCTGCTGACCTGGCTGCTCGGCCTGCCGTCGAGCTCGTCGCACGCGCTGTTCGGCGGGCTCATCGGTGCCTCGATCGCCGGGCTCGGCTGGGCCGGCGTCAACTGGAACGGCAACGGCACCAAGCTCGACGGCGTGGTCGGCAAGGTCATCCTGCCGGCGATCATGTCACCGGTGATCGCGGGCGTCATCGCGGCGGTCGGCACCTGGGTCATCTACCGGATCACCACCGGGGTCGCCCGCCGGTTCACCGACAACGGCTTCCGGTGGGGGCAGATCGGCAGCGCCTCGCTGGTGTCGCTCGCGCACGGCACCAACGACGCGCAGAAGACGATGGGCGTGATCACCCTCGCGCTGATCGCGACCGGCGACTGGACCGACACCAAGAGCATCCCGTTCTGGGTGAAGGCCGCGTGCGCCGTGACCATCGCACTGGGCACCTACCTCGGCGGCTGGCGGATCATCCGGACGCTCGGCAAGGGCCTCGTGGAGATCTCCCCGCCGCAGGGCCTGGCCGCGGAGTCGGCGTCGGCGGCGGTCATCCTGACCTCCAGCCACCTGGGCTTCGCGCTGTCCACCACGCACGTGGCCACCGGCTCGATCCTCGGCAGCGGCGTCGGCCGCCCCGGCGCGCTGGTGCGCTGGGCGGTCGCCGGGCGCATGGTCGCCGCGTGGCTGACCACCCTGCCGGCGGCCGCCGTCGTCGGCGCGCTCATGTGGTGGATCGGCCACGCGATCGGCGGCCTCGCCGGAGCGGTCGCCATCTTCGTGCTGCTCGTCGCCGCCGCCGCGTACATGTACCTGCGGTCGCGCCGCGAGCCGGTCGACCACAACAACGTCAACGACGACTGGGACGCCCGGCGCGAGCTCGCCGACGCGGAACGCTGAGAGGACCGGGCGAGATGCAGCACAACCTTGGATTCGCGCTCGAGGCCGCCTGGAAGGTCCTGCTGGCAGGGCTCATCCTGGGCGCCGGCCTCCCGGCCCTGTTCGCGCTCGGCGTCAGGTCCCTCGCGTATGGCGCCGGCGGTGACGCCGAGGACCACCAGGCGGGCACCGCAGGACCGCGGGCGCACCCGATCGGCACGGTCGCCGGCTACGCCTGCTTCGCCGTCGTCCTGCTGGGCGTCGCGCTGGGCATCACCTTCATCGTCGCGTCGGGCTTTGGCAAGGCGCTCAGCTTCGAGCACGTGTACCCGTCGATCGTGAACAAGTGAGGAGCCGTCGTGGGTGAGCTTCGCTCGAACTTCCTGACCCGCACCGTGGAGTGGATGCGCGCCGGGTACCCGGCCGGCGTCCCCCGCCAGGACTACGTGGCGCTGCTCGGGCTGCTGCGCCGCAAGCTGACGGACGTGGAGATCCATAAGATCGCGCAGGACCTGGCCGACGAGTCGCAGCGCACCGCGGACCCGATCAGCACCGCCGACATCGAGGCGATGATCAACGACTCGGTGCTGCAGCAGGCCTCGACCGAGGACGTCGCCCGGGTGTCGGCGCGGCTCGCCGCCGGCGGCTGGCCCCTGGCGGACCCGCCGACCGACTGAGCGCACCGGTCCCGCCCGTCGGGCGAACGCCGGTGTTCCATCGGCGTTCGCCTGGCGGACCTCGGCGCATCATAGTTTCGGTCGATGCGACGACTTTTGACGCTCACGGCGGTGGCTGTGCCGCTGCTGCTCGTTCCGGCGGCCGCCAGCGCCGCACCGGCGGCGCCCGCGACGGGGCTGCGGACCGTGACCCCGGCCGTGGAGACACCACCCCTGTATGACGACGAGGCCGGCGGCGACGCCAACGCCGACGACCCGGCGATCTGGATCAACGAGCGCGACCGCGGCGCCAGCCGGGTGATCGCCACCGCCAAGAACGGCGGCCTGCGCGTGTACGACCTCGCCGGCCGCGAACGGCAGGCGATCGCCACCCCGCCGGCGCCCGGCGAGGACGACGAGGCCGGCCGGTTCAACAACGTCGACCTGGTCGAGGGCTTCCGGCTCGGCGGCCGGACCGTCGACCTGGCCGTCGTCACCGACCGGGGCCGCGACCAGCTGCGCTTCTACCGCATCGACCCGGCGACCGGCACGCTCACCGACGTGACCGCGCCGGGCGTGCCGTTCGCGTTCAGCACCACGCAGGCCGAGGTCAACGACCAGCGCACCGCGTACGGGCTGGCCACCTACCGCGACTTCGACGGCACCCCGTACGCGGTCGTCAGTCGCCGCAGCACCAGCGACGTCGGGCTGTTCAAGCTCGTCGCCAAGGGCTCCGCCGTGACCTACCAGCGCGTCGACCGGCTGACCCTGCCCTCGACGTTCCGGCTGCCGAACGGCTCGACGTGGTCGCCGTGCGCCGACCCCGGCGACGGGCCGCAGGTCGAGGGCAGCGTCGTGGACCCGGTGACCCGGGTCGCGTACCTGGCGCAGGAGACCGTCGGCCTGTGGCGGATCCCGGTGTGGGGCGGCCGCTTCCGTGGCGCGCCGCAGTCGGTGGAACGCACCCGCGAGTTCGGCATCCCGGCCCGCTTCGACGAGGCCGAGGACGACTGCGTCGTGGACTACGCCGCCGACCCCGGCTACGGCGGCCGCATCGCCGCGGACGTCGAGGGCCTCACCATCCTGCGCACCGGCACCCTCACCGGCACCCTGCTCGTCTCCAGCCAGGGCGACGACACGTTCTACACCTACGACCGGCCGACGCTGCGCCCGACCGGCCGGTTCGCGGTCGTCGACGGTGCCCGCGCCGACGGCTCCCAGGCGTGCGACGGCGCGGCCGTGACCGCCACCGCGCTGCCCGGCTTCCCGGGTGGGCTGCTCGTCGTGCACGACGGCGAGAACACCCCGGCCAGCGGCGACCGGGAGAACACCAACTTCAAGTTCCTCGACGCCGGCTTCCTGCACCCGGGTCACCGGCAGTAACGGCCCATCGCTGCCCCTCACCGGTCCCGCCGGTGAGGGGCGGTGCGTCCCGCCGCCGCGTGGCAGGATCGTCCACGGAAACCGGGGGAGGGACGAGCGTTTTGACCGACACGGCGACCGCCATCGACACCGAGGTCCTCTTCGAACTGATCGACGGCGGCGACCTCGACGCGCTCGCCGCCGCGCTCGCCGGGCTGGGCGCGAAGGACCGCGCGGCGCTGCTGCCGGCGCTGGACGCGCACCGGCCGGCGTGGGCGGTGCCGGAGCCGGTCGTGGTGCCCGAGCCGGAGATCGACAACGGCGTCATGGTCCTGCGCGCCCACGCGGGTGCCGCACCGATCGGCGGGGCACCGCCGCGGCGCGCCGACGACCTGGACGAGGAGACCGTCCGGCGGCAGGAGCAGATCCGCCGCAACGGCGCCGGCTGGCAGCTGCGGCAGGAGGCCGCCGAGGCCGCCCGCCGGTGCAACGCGCGGCGGCACGCCGCCTACTCCCTGGCCGTCATCGCATGCGTCGGCACCACCGCCGACGTCGTCAAGCGGCTGCACGTGCCGTGGACCTACCCACAGCCGCGGCCGGTGCCCGAATCGGTGCCCGGCCTGCTGCGCATCCGCGGCGCCGGTTGGTGCGCGACCCTGGGCCGGGGCATGCTGCGGCGGGTCAGGTCCCGCACCGCCGCCGACCATTGGCCGTTCACGGAGGCGCTGCTGCGGGCCGTCGGCGCGCCGCCGCCCGGGGAACCCGCGGCCGTCGCCTGCTACGTGGTGACGCCGCGCACCCCGTCGCTCCAGGCCTTCCTCGCCGCGGACCCGTGGTTCGACCGGATGCTGCCGCACATCTTCGACGACGACCAGGTCGCCGCCGCGTTCGCCGGCCGCGGCCTGGTGCTCGACTGGCCCCTCGCCCTGCTGCGACTCACCGAGGCCGGGCGGGTCGAGCGGGACACGCTCATCGCCGGATGCCTGCGCCGGCTGCGGACCGGCGGGCGACCTGGGCTGCTGCGGGCCTATCTCGGCATGCTCAAGCATCTCGCCGCGGGGCCGGCCGAGCTCGCCGCGCACCGGCAGGAGCTGACGGGCCTGCTCGCCGTGCCGCTGCCGACGATCGCCGAGCACGCGCACACGTCGTTGCAGGATCTGCACCGGGCGGCACCCCTCGACCCGGCGACGCTCACCGAGGTCACCGCGGCCATGCTCGGCCGGCCGGAGAAGAAGCTCGTCCGCGCCCACCTCGGCTGGCTGCGGCGGCTGCCGCTCGAGGACCTCATGGACGGGCTCGTTGTCGGGCTGCACCACCCGGCCGCGGACCTCGCGGAGGCCACCCTCGACCTGATCGAGCCGCGGCTGCCGGACCTGCCGGTCCCGGCCCTGGACCGCCTGCGCGACGAGCTGCCGGCCCTGGAAGGCGCGGTCGCGCACCGCCTCGCCGCGCTGCTGGGCGCGGCGGCACCCGCGCCCGCACCCGTCGCGGCGCTGGTTGCCGCGCTGCCGGCGGCGTTCCCGCCGCCGCTGGACCTGGGCGCCCTCGCCGAAGACCTCGCGACCGCGCTGCGCGAGGGCGACGGTGACCCGGTCCGGCACGAGCTCATGCTCGACGGGCTGTTGCGCGCCGCCCGCGACGACCGCACCGCCGCCGCCCGGGTCCTCGCGCCGCTGATGCCGCAGTGGCCCGGCATGTGGCCCGACCTGATCGCCGCGGTCACCGGGTCGACGGCGCCGGCACCGTACGACGACCGGCACGCCCGCCGCTACGACACCACGCTCGGCGTGTTCATCCGGCGCCGGTCCACCGAACTCGCCGCGCGGCTCGCCAAGGACCCGCCGCCGGCGCTGCTGGCGACCCCGGCCACCGTCGCCGGGCACGTCGATCCCGACCGGGTCCTCGGCCTGTTGCGGCTGGCCGAACGCGACGGCTGGCAGCCGGGCCCCGCCGACCTGACCCAGGCGCTGCTGCGGCTGCCCCGCACGGTCGACGCCGCCGTCTACGCGGCCGCCGCGCGGCTCACGTCCCCGGCCGGGCGCCGGTTCGCGGACTGGCTCGCCGGTCCCGCCGAGCCGCGGACCTGGATCGAGGAGGTGCCCCACCTGGCGTACTTCCCGGCCCGGCGGATCGCGATGCTGGACCCGGGCGGGCTGCCGGCCGAGCTCGCCGATCCGGACACCGCCACCGACCGCGTCCGCAACACCTACCACCAGCCGGAACTGGGGCTGTGGCCGATGGTCGCGCCGTCGCACCGGGAGGCGACCGCCGCGCACATCCAGCCGTTCGTCGTCGCCCCGACCGGCCGCCCCGGCACCACGTTCCTCGACGGGCTCGCGACCGCCGACGGCCCGACCGGCCCGGCGATGTCGCTGATCCTCGCGTACACCCTCGCCGCGGACCGGCAGCGCATGCGGCTCGCCGCGACCGATGCGCTCATCGCGCTCGCCGCCCGCCCCGGCTGGGACAGCACCGGCGTCGGCGCGGAGATCGGCGCGCTCGCCGGCACCGACCGGATCGTGCTGCGGCGCACGGTCCAGCCGCTCGCCGACGCCCTCAACGCCGGCGCCCACGACGCCGTCTGGCAGGTGACGACGGCCGCGCTGCCGGGACTGCTCGCCGTCAACCCGCGCTCCGGCCTCGCCGACATCATCGACCTCGCCACGGCCGCCGCCGGTGGGCGCCCGCTCGACCTGCCCGCCCTGGCGGCCCTCGCGACCCGGCCCGGGCGTGCCCTCCTGGTCGAGGCGGCCCGCCGTCTCATGGCCGCCACCGATCGCCGCTGACTGTTTGCCGGGTGGGCCGGAGGGCAACCCATGAGCATGGAAGATCCCTCCGCGTCCGTCACCGTGTGCGAGGACGGACCGCTGCTGCTGCGCGGCCCGTTCACGCTGCTCACGCAGGACGGTGAGGAGATCGACCCGGGCCGCGCCACCGTCGCGCTGTGCCGCTGCGGCCGGTCCGCGATCAAACCGTTCTGCGACGGCACCCACAAGGTGGTCGGCTTTCAGGCGCCCAGCGCGCCGACCGGCGAGCGGCCCCTGTCGGAGGAGTCCGCGGCGCCGGCCCGCAGCGACGACTGACCGGCGTCCCAGCGGTCCAGGACGTGCCCGGCGAAGCGCCCGTCGAGGGCGAGCGCGGACGCCGCCCCGAACAGCACCTGCGCACCCTGCCGCGGCTCCTGCGCGCAGAACCCGCCGCACAGGTCGTGCGCGGCGATCTGCTCGTGCACCGCGTCGGCCTCGACGTG
This sequence comes from Dactylosporangium sp. NPDC049525, assembly GCF_040676755.1. Lineage (NCBI taxonomy): Bacteria > Bacillati > Actinomycetota > Actinomycetes > Micromonosporales > Micromonosporaceae > Dactylosporangium > Dactylosporangium sp. NPDC049525. The sequence goes on from NZ_JBFAPO010000008.1 coordinate 59,755, forward strand.
CTCGTCGTAGAAGCGGGTCGCGTCCGGGCTCCCACCGAGGCGGCGCAGGCCGTTGCCGTAGCGGCGGTTCGGCAGCGACGACGTCATCTCGAACACGGCCAGGTGGCCGAGGATCGCGCCGCGCAGCCGGCGGTGCAGCCCGAACAGCGACATGAGGTTGTTCGTGGCCAGGGTGATCGCCGGGACCACGTCGAGGTAGGCGCCGTAGGTGTCGTCCAGGTCCAGCTCCCGCATCGTGGTCCGGAACAGCTCCGCGTGCATGCGTTCGAGGCGGCCGCCACCGTACTCGTCGGCCTGGATCTCCACGAGCGCCGCCTTCGGCCCGCCCGACAGCCGTGGGATCGCCCAGGTGTGCGGGTCGGCCTCCCGCTGGTGGTAGATCGAGCGGTGGATGACGAACTCGCGGAACTGCTCGATGCTCGCCCGGCCGGTCAGGAACCTCGACAGCGACGGGCTGTCGTCCGCCTCGACCAGCGCCGCGAGCGCGTGCGGCACCTCGTGCGGCGCCGGCTGCCCGGGTACGGGTGCCAGCCCGCGCAGCCCGTCCTCGAACCGTTCCTCGGCGGCCTGCCGCAGCGCCAGCAGTGACGGCTGCCACTCCCACCGCTCGTCGACGCCCTCGAACCCTCGGTAGTGCAGCTCGTAGCAGATGTGCAGGCTGAGCTGCAGGTCCTCGTCGGTGCACGGGTCGACGCCGGTGGCCAGCTCCTGCCACGCCTCGGCGGGCAGGTCCCGCGGCGGTCCGGCCAGCGTCGCGGTCAACAGGTCGGAGACGGGTCCTCGCGGATGGGGCATGCGCATGGCCGTTGTGTTCCCCCGCCGGAGCCGGTTAAGCAGGAACTTTGACGGGAACCGGGAGGTCATGACCACAGTCGCCGGCGCACCGGCCTATGCTGACGCAGCTCTGCGGCGTCTCGGCGACGCGCTCAAGGACACCGGGTACCGGTTCACCGCCGTCACACCCGCCACACACGAGCGGGTCAACCACCGCCCGGGCAACGCTCGCGCCCGGTCGCTGCGTGATGTGCTGGGCTGGGGCCGTCCCTTCGGTCCCGGCGTGCTGCCCGACGGGATCATGGCGCTGCTGAACGAGGCGGGTGTCCTGCACCGCGACGGCGACACGTGGCGCAGCCTCGTGCGCTGCTCCACCTATGGCGGGGAGCTGTTCTTCCACTCGGCGTTCCCGACGACCGCGCCGGACGCCGTCTTCTTCGGCCCGGACACGTACCGGACCTGCGACGCCGTGGTCGCGCACCTGCGCACCCGCAGGGGTGCGCGGGTGCGACGGGCGGTGGACGTCGGGTGCGGCAGCGGGGCGGTGTCGGTCACGGTGGCCAGGCACGCCCCGGCCGCCGAGGTCATCGCCGTGGACGTCAATCCCGCCGCGCTGCGGCTCACCGCCGTCAACGCCGGGCTTGCCGGCTGCGGCGAGCGGGTCCGGCCCGTCCGCAGCGACCTGCTGACCGGCGTGGACGGGTCGTTCGACCTGATCGTCTCCAACCCGCCGTTCATGATCGACCCGGACCGGCGGGCGTACCGCGACGGCGGCGAGCACGGCCACGACCTGCCGCTCGCCGTGCTGGACGCGGCCGTGCACCGCCTCGCGCCCGGCGGCTCGCTGGTCCTGTTCAGCGGCACCGGCATCGTCGACGGGCACGACCCGCTGCTCGCCGCGGCCGCCGACCGGCTCGCCGGCACCGACCTGGACTGGACCTACCGGGAGGTCGACCCCGACGTGTACAGCGAGAACCTCGACGACGCGTCCTACGCGCACGCCGAGCGGATCGCCGTCGCCGTCCTGATCGCCATCCGCCGCTGAAGGGCACCCGGATGTCGCTGACCGCGTCCAGCGCCGCTGAGATCGCCGGCCCCATCGCCGGGCAGATCCTGACCGTCGGGGTCGAAGAGGAGTTCCTGCTGCTGGACCCCGCCACCTGGCACAACGCGCCGGTCGCCGGCGCGGCCCGCGCCGCCCTCGCGCCACAGGTGCGGGGACTGACCCGGGTCGAGTTCCGCCACAGCATGATGGAGATGGTCACGCCGGTGTGCGCGTCGCTGCCGCAGTTGCGCCGGCACCTGATCGCGAACCGGTCCGCGGCGGCCGGGGCTGCGCGCACCGCCGGCGCCCGGCTCGTCGCGGTCGCCGCGACCCCTGTCGCCGAGCCGGACCGCACCGTCGAGGACACGCCACGCTTCCACGCGATCTCCCGCCACTACGGCCCGGTCGCCCATGACCCGGCAGTGTGCGGCTGCCACATCCACGTCGGCGTGCCCGACCCGGAGGTTGCCGTGCAGGTCTGCACCCACCTGCGGCCCTGGCTGCCGGTCGTGCAGGCGATGAGCGCCAACTCGGTGTTCCACGCCGGCGCGGACACCCACCATGCCAGCTGGCGCGGCGTCCAGCTGGAGCGTTGGCCGAGCCTCGGACCGTCGCCGTTCCTGACGTCGGTCGCGGACTACGAGCGCACCGTGGCGGAGCTGGTCGCCAGCGGCGTCATGCTCGACGACACGATGGTCCTGTGGTGGGCCCGGCCGTCGCGGCGGTACCCGACCGTCGAGGTGCGCGTCGCCGACGTGGGCCCGACCGCCGGCGACACGGTCCTCGTCGCCGGGCTGGTGCGGGCCCTCGTCGCGACCGTCGTGGCCGACATCGCCGCCGGCCGCCCGGCGGTCCGGCCGCCGGAGCACCTGCTGCGGGCGGCCCACTGGAACGCCGCGCACCAAGGCCTCGGCGGCACCCTGATGGACCTGCACGCGCGGCGCCCGGTGCCGGCCTGGGAGATGGTCGACCTGCTCGCGGAGACCGCCGGAGCCGCCCTGCGCCGGCACGGCGACGACGCCGTCGTCGCACGGGAACTGGCCCGGCTGCGCACGGAGGGCACCGGCGCCGACCGGCAACGCCGGGCCGGTGCGCTGCCCGCTGCGCTGCGCATGCTCGCCGGTCTCACCACCGGTTAGCATCGCTGCTCGTGAACACCGAACCGAAGATGGTCCTCGTCGTGCGCACTGACCTTGGCATGGGCAGGGGCAAGATCGCGGCGCAGGTCGCGCACGCGGCCGTTGCCGCGGTCCTGGAAGGGCCGCACGGCGTGGTGTTCGGCGACTGGCTGCGGGCCGGGCAGCCGAAGGTCGTGCTGAAGGTCGCGGGGGAGGCCGACCTCGCCGACCTGTGCGCCCGGGCCGGCGAGGCGGGCCTGCCGGTGCAGGTGATCCGCGACGCCGGCCGGACGCAGGTCGCCGCGGGCACGGCGACCTGCTGCGCGATCGGCCCCGCCGTCCCAGCGGACGTCGACCCCGTGACCGCCGCGCTGAGCCTGCTGTAGCGGCCGTCAGCCCTTCACGCCGCTGCTGGCGACGCCGCGGACGAAGTACCGCTGGAAAATGACGAACACGATCGCCACCGGGATGATGGTCAGGATGGAACCGGCCATCATCACCGGATAGTCGAAGCTCTGCCCGCCCGCGCCGCCCCGGCCCAGGGTCGACAGGCCGAATGGCAGCGTCCAGTGCGAGGGGCTGGCCCGCACCACGATGAGCGGCATCAGGAACTCGTTCCACACGCCCTGGAACGACAGGATCGTCAGGGTCAGCAGCGCGGGGCGGGCCAGTGGCAGCACGACGTGCCAGTAGGCCTGGAAGATGGAGGCGCCGTCGATGCGGGCGGCCTCCTCCAGCTCGCGGGGCAGCTCCACGAAGAACTGCCGCATCAGGAAGATGCCCATGGCGTCGACCGCGAGCGGCAGGATCATTCCCGTGTAGGAGTTGAGCAGGCTCATCTCCTTGAGCACCAGGAACCGTGGCACGGTCAGTACGATCGGTGGCACGGCCAGGACGGAGATGATCCCGGCGAACACGATGCCCCGGCCGCGGAATTGCAGGCGCGCCAGGGCGTAGCCGGCGAGGGAGTCGATGAAGACCCGGCCGAGCGTCGCGGTGACGGTGACGAGGATCGAGTTGAACGTCCACAGTGGAAAGTCGCTGTGCAGCAGGACGTCGGTCCAGGCCCGCAGGTCGAAGTCGCGCGGCCACGGGGACGTGGAGTGCGCGGCGACCTCGGGGCGGGACTTGAACGACGTCCCCAGCGAAAGGATGAACGGGTAGATGAACACGACGGCGAACACGATGAGCAGCCCGTAGCGCAGGGCCCTTCTGAACGTCACGTCAGCGCTCCTTCCGCAGCACGAAGCGCTGCACGCCGGTGAAGATCAGGATGATGACGAGCACGATGAAGGCGATGGCGGCGGCGCGGCCCATCGCACTGTTCTGGAAGCCTTCGCGGTAGATCAGGTACGCCGGGGTGAGGGTGGACTTCTGCGGGCCGCCCGACGTCATGGCGTAGACCTGGTCGAAGACCTGCCAGGTGCCGATGATGCCGAGGGTCAGCACCAGGAACAGCGTCGGCTTGAGCAGCGGCAGCGTGATGCGGAAGAAGCGCTGCCGGGCCGAGGCGCCGTCGATGGAGGCGGCCTCGTCGAGCTCCTCCGGGACGTTCTGCAGCCCGGCGAGGAACATGAGCATGAAGGTGCCGGTGGTGGTCCAGGTGGCGAGGATCATCACGGAGCTGAGCGCGACGCTGGGGCCGGACAGCCAGTCCCACCACGACAGGTCCATGAACTCGCCGCGCAGCGCGCCCGGCGGGGCGTCGACGCCGACGGCGCGCAGCAGCAGGTGCAGCAGCCCGTCGGAGTCGTCGAGCCAGACCAGGTCGACCTTGCCGGGCAGCACCGCCGACAGCACGGTGTTGACCACGCCGGACGGGCTGAACAGGAAGATGAAGATGAACGCCACCGCGATCGAGCTCGTCACGGACGGGAAGTAGAACGCGGTGCGGAAGAACGTGCGGCCCTTGAGCAGCCGGGCGTTGACGACGAGCGCGAGCAGGAACGCCAGGAACGTCTGCGCCGGGACCACGCCGAGCACGTAGTACAGGTTGTTGCGCAGGCTCTTGGCGAAGTCGCCGCGCACGACGCCGGGGTCGGTCAGCAGGTCCGCGTAGTTGGCGGTGCCGGCCGGTTCGGAGACGCCGAGCGGGGTGAGCCCGCTCCAGTCGCGGAAGCTGACCCAGAGGGCGAGGAGGATCGGCGCGACCATGAACACGCCGAGGCCGATGAGCGCGGGGGACACGAAGAGCCAGCCGGCCAGGCCCTGCCGGCCGTGAATGCGTGACATGCGGGACTCCCAGGGGGAGGGGCCGCCACCGCGGGGGGACGGCGGCGGCCCCGGTCGAGAGGATCAGCCGAGGATGTCGGTCCCGGCTTTCTGCGTGCTGGTGATGACGTCGCCGACCTGCTTGTTGCCCTTGGCGAGGCCCTGGATCCCGTCGTTGAACGTGTCGATCGCGGTGCTGAAACCGGGCACGAACACGGACTTCTTCGCGTAGTCACCGCCGGCGACGAACGCCTTGAGCTCCGGCTTGTCGGCGAGCCACTTGTCCGCGAGGGACTTGCGCGACGGCATGACCGGGAACTCCTTGGTCACGGCGAACTGCTCGTCGGGTGAGGTGAGGAACTTGACGAAGTCGAGCGCGGCGGCCTTGTTCTTCGCCGCCTTGGCCACGCCGTAGCAGACGGAGAACGACATCGTGCCCTTGCCCTTGGGTCCGGCGGGCAGTTCGGCGACGGCGTACTTCGTGTTCGGGAAGTCGTTCTTCATCGCCCCGACGATCCAGTTGCCCTCGATCGTCATGGACGTGGAGGCCTTGCCGAACGCCTCGCCACCCCAGCCGGCGCCGACGGACGCCGGGGTGCCGAACCAGCCGGCCTTGTGGTTGTCGGTCACGTACTGCAGGGCGGTGCGCATCTCGGCGGTGTCCATCGTCATCTTGGTGACGTCGTCGTTCGTCGGCCAGGCGCCGGCCTGCGCCATGAACGCGCCCCACCGGTAGAACTCCGGCGCGATGACCAGCCCGGGGTGGCCGGGCTTGGTCAGTGCCTTGGCCGCCGCGGTCAGCTCGTCCCAGGTCTTCGGCGGCTGCAGGCCGGCGGCGGTGAAGTCGGCGGTGTTGTAGACCAGCTGCAGCGTCGAGAAGTCCTTCGGCGCGCAGTAGTAGGTGCCCTTGTAGGTGAAGGACTGCTTGAGCGTCTCGTAGAAGTCGCCGGGGTTGTCGACCTTGTCGCCGATCGGCTCCAGGACGCCGTTCTTGCCGAAGTCGGGCAGCTTGTTGTCGTTGACGTAGAAGACGTCCGGCGGTTCGCCACCGGCGAGCGCGGTGGTGAGGGCCGTGTCGTATTCGGGCAGCACCTTCAGGTCGACGGTGTTGCGGCCCTGTTTGTTGTAGTCCTCGACGGCCTTGCGCAGCACGGCGTCCTCGGCGGGGGAGGAGGAGAACGCGAACATGGTCAGCTTGGCGCCGGTGGCGTTGCCTTCGGTGCTCGAGCCGCCGCCGTCGTCGCCGCAGGCGGCGGTGAGCAGCAGGGCCGAGAACAGGACAGTGAGCAGGCGGGGTGTTCGTATCATGGCGGTCGCTCCCAGGGGGTCGGAGTAACTCAATGCGGTGCGCTGGACGCCCGGACGATCAGCTCGGGTGCCAGCAATTGCCCGGTCGGCTCGCCCGTGACCGGGCCCAGCAGGGCACGGATCATCGCGTGCCCGACGGCCTCGATCGGCTGCCGGACACTGGACAGGTCGAGCGCGCCCGCGGTCGGGGTGTCGTCGAAGCCGACGACGGCGAGCTGCGCGTGTCGCTGCCGCACGGTGCGCAGCACGCCCGCGGCGAGCGTGTCGGTGGCGGCGACGACGGCGGTGGGTGGGATGGGATGATCGAGCAGGGCCTCCGCGAGCCGCGACCCGGTGGCGAGGGAGTCCTCGCCGCGCAGGTCGAGGTCGCGGGAGCCGTCGAGCAGGCCGTGCTTGTCGAGGGTGGTGTGCCACCCTTCGGCGCGCCGGTCGCCGACCGCCGCGCCTTCGGGGTAGCCGACGAACGCGATGCGCCGGTGACCGTTGGCCACCAGGTGCTCCACCGCCGCGGAGGTGCCGGCGGCGTTGTCGATGTCGACCCACGGGTGCCCCGCGTCGGCGCCGGTCCGTCCGAACGCGGCGAACGGGATGCGGGCCTCCCGCAGGCCGGGGGGTCGCGGGTCGTCGAACTGGATGCCGTAGAGCACCACGCCGTCGATGGCGCCGGCCCGGTGCAGGGCGATGACGTTGGCGACCTCGTCGCTCGCACCGTCGGCGGTGAACAGGAGCAGGTGATGGTCGGCGGCCCGCCCGGCCTCGGCGAGGGCGTGCAGGAACCGGTCGTGGATGCTGCCGAGCGCGTGCGGGTGCATCGGCTCGATCCGGTAGCCGATCATGCGGGAGGTGGCGGCCCGCAGGGACTGCGCGACCCGGTTGGGCCGGTAGCCGAGCTGCGCGATCGCCGCCTCCACCCGGGCCCGCGTCTCCGGCCGCACCCGCTGGGGTGCGTTGAGCACGTTGGACACGGTCTGCCGGGACACGCCGGCGGCCAGTGCCACGTCCTCGACGGTCGGCGGATGCATGCGGTCCTCCCGGATAAAAGTGTTGAACGTTCAAATCAGGTGTTGCGGATTGTCGGTTTGAACGTTCAACATGGATGTCCGGACAGTCTCACTCCACCAACGGCTTGTCAAGAGGACCACATGGCGCAGCCCTATCTGCACGAGCACGTGACGTGTGTCGCCGCACCGGCCACCTGGCTCTCCGGCCCGTCGGGCCAGCTCCGCGGCGGCGCGGACGGCCTCTACGTCGATGATCGCCGGGTGCTGTCCCGGCTGGTCGTCACCGTCGACGGCGCCGAACCGGTCCCGGTCCAGGTCCTGCGGACCGGCGCCGCGTCGGCGCGGTTCACCGCGGTGCTGCCCGGCCTCGGCGACGACGGCCCCGACCCGACGGTCACGCTCGAACGCCACCGGGTCACCGGCCCGCGCGGCGGGACCGAGACGCTCACCCTGGCCAACGTGTCCCACGTGACACTCACCGTCGACGTCGCGGTGGCCGCCGGCACCGACTTCGCCACCATGGGCGCGGTCAAGGACGGCATCCTCGAAGAGTCCACAGTGGACCTGACTGGCGTCCTTGAGGAGGCCGGGATGCGCGTCGCCGTCGAGGCAACCCCGGCGCCGGATGCCGGGCCGCTGCGGTGGCGGGTCACCGTCGAGCCCCGATCGAGCTGGACACTGGAGTTGCGCTTCACCCGTACCGACGCCGCGCCGATCACGCAGGTCCTGGAGGGCAGCCGGCTGCGGGTCACCGCCGACGACCGGCGCCTCGACGGCCTCGTGCGCACCGGCGTGGAGGACCTCGACGCGCTGCGCCACAGCGACGGCGAGGACGTCTACTACGCGGCCGGCAGCCCCTGGTATCTCACCCTGTTCGGCCGCGACTCGCTGTGGGCGGCGCGGCTGGCCCTGCCGCTCGGCACCGACGTCGCCGCCGGGACCCTACGCGCCCTCGCCCGCCGCCAGGGCGTCAACCACGACCCCGACACCGACGAGGAGCCCGGCAAGATCCTGCACGAGGTGCGCCCCGCCGACGCCGCGCACTGGCTCCCGCCGGTCTACTACGGCACCGTCGACGCCACGGCGCTGTTCGTCAGCACCGCCGCCGACGCGTACCGCTGGGGCATGCCGGCCGCGCAGCTCGAAGCGCTGCTGCCCAACGTCGAGCGCGCCCTCGGGTGGCTCGCCCGCCACGACGGCTTCATCGCCTACCAGTCCAACACGAAGGGCCTCGCCAACCACGGCTGGAAGGACTCGGGCGACGGCGTGCAGCACGCCGACGGACGCATCGCGAAGGGTCCGTTGGCGTTGTGTGAGGTCCAGGCGTACGCCTACCGCGCCGCCGTGGACGGCGCCTGGCTGCTCTCGTCCTTCGGCCGTGCGGCCGCCGTTGATTGGCGCGGCTGGGCGGACGGGCTCGCGGCGCGGTTCCGCTCCGCGTTCTGGTGCCCCGGCGGCTACCCTGCGGTCGCGCTCGACGGCGACGGCGAGCAGGTCGACAGCATCACCTCGAACATCGGCCACCTGCTCGGCACGGGCCTGCTCTCGCCGGCGGAGAGCGCGCAGGTCGCCGGGCACGTGGCCGGGCTGCGGTCACCGTTCGGCATCCGGACCATCGCGCCGTCGTCGGCCGGATACAACGTCCTGTCCTACCACCTCGGCTCCGTCTGGCCGCACGACACCGCGATCGCGCTGCTCGGCCTGGTCCGCGACGGGCACCGGCAGGAGGCGTCCGCGGTGATCCGGGCGCTGCTGGACGCGGCCGCACGGTTCGACTTCCGGCTGCCGGAGCTGTTCGCCGGCGACGACGGCCCGACGCCCTATCCCGCCTCCTGCCGGCCGCAGGCCTGGGCCGCGGCGGTCGGCCCGGCGCTGCTGACCGCGCTGCTCGGCCTCGACGTCGACGTGCCGGCCGGCCGGATCACCTTCGAGCCGCTCATGCCGTCACCGGTGGGCGCCTTCCGCGTGAGCGGTTTGAGGGTCGCCGGCGGCGACCTCGACGTGAGCGTCTCCACCGACGGGCGCGTCACTGTCCACAGTGGACCTGACGGTCTCGCCTACCTGATGGCCGACGGCAGCCGCGCCGGGTAGGTCAGGTGCTGGCGGGAGACGCCTCGGGGCTCGCGCTCGCGGAGGATATCGGGCTCGGCACGGGCGCGGCGCCGACGAATGCCGCGTAGGAGAACGTCACCGCGCCGGACGAGAACGCGTCGCCCGTCGGCGTGCCCACCCGGACCCGGAACGTGCCGGCCGTGAACTGGTCGGTGTCGATCTGCGAGGCGATCCTCGGGCCGCTGTTGGGGGAGCTCACGGTGGCGAGCACCGCGGCCGGCGTGCGGCCGAGTCCGTGCGGCACCGTGCAGTAGCCGAGGCTGTCCGTCGTGCAGGACGCCAGGCGCCTGACCGTGCGGACCACATCGACGCACTTCGGTCGGGGTGGTGTGCCCGTGCCAGCGCCGGGAGGGTCGGGTCGGACGAACCCGCGTGGGTGACGCGGACCGATACGCTATTTCAGTCTTGACTTATATAAGACCCGGGTGACATTGTCGGGTCGTGCATGCGTTCGACGTGCTTGGCGACCCGGTGCGGCGCCGGATTCTGGAGCTGCTCGCCGACGGGGAACAGCCCGCCGGCGCGGTCAGCGACGCCGTGCGGGCGGAGTTCGGGATCTCGCAGCCGGCGGTGTCGCAACACCTGAAGGTGCTGCGGGAGTCGGGGTTCGCGACCGTGCGGGCCGACGGCACCCGGCGCCTGTATGCCGTCGACGCCGCGCCGCTGCAAGAGGTCGACGCCTGGCTGGAGCGCTTCCGCGGGTTCTGGGTGCAGCGCCTGGACGCGCTCGGCACCGAGCTCGCCCGTGGCAAGCGCAAACGACTCTGAGGAAGGACTTCGTCGTGATCGACATCGTGAACCAGATCAACGCCATCCACCGGGAGGTCGGCAACCACCCGGTCAGCACCGGCGAGGGCCGTTCGCTGCTGCTGCGCCGCACGTACGACGCTGCCGTCGAGGACGTGTGGGACGCCTGCACGGACCCCGAGCGGCTCGGCCGGTGGCTCGGTCAGGTCGATGGCGACCTGCGCTTGGGCGGCACGTACCAGATCAAGGACAACGCCGGCGGCCGGATCGTGCGCTGCGAGGCGCCGCACCTGCTCGCGGTGACCTGGTCCTTCGGTGGGGGCATGGACACCGAGGTCGAGCTGCGGCTCGCGCCCGGGCCCGACGGCGACACGGTGCTGGAGCTGGAGCACTCCTCGCCCGCCGAGGTCGTCGACGAGCTCCTGCGCACCTACGGGGCCGGCGGCACGATCGGCATCGGCGGCGGCTGGGACCTCAGCCTGCTCGGCCTGGACCGGCACCTGCACGGCGCCGAGCTGGACCCCGCCACCTGGGAGGACGCGCCCGAGGTGAAGGACTTCGCCACCCGCAGCTGCCACGCCTGGGGCGCGGTGGTCCAGCAGGCCTGGGGGATCGGCGACGACGACATCGCGGCGGCGATCGCGTTCGGCGTGCAGCACTACGCCCCTTGATGCTGGGTGGGTGCGCCGGAAGGGCGCCGGGCCGGTCGGCCCGGCGCCCCTGTCCTGCTCAGCTGCCGAACGCCTGGAACTCCCAGAGCGAGTACCCGTACTGGGTGGCCCGCTGGGTGCCGTTCACCCGGATGTACCGGCCGGATCCGGAGACCGTCAGGTTCTGCACGCCTCCGGTGCCGGTGGTGGTGCTGTAGATGTTGGTCCAGTTCGTGCCGTCATTGGAGGTCTGGATCTGGAAGGCCCTGGCGTAGGCGGCCTCCCAGTTCAGCGTGACCCGGTTGATGGTGCGGGTCGCGCCGAGGTCGACGCGCAGCCACTGCGGGTCACTGAAGGCGCTGGACCAGCGGGTGCCGGTGTTGCCGTCGGTGGCGTTCGCGGCCGCGGTGCCCCCGTTCTCCGTGGACGACGCGGTGGTCGGCTTGCCCTGGGTGAGGTTCGTGCCGGTGGGCGGGGTCGTGGTGGTGCCGCCGCCCTTCTTGTTGTAGACGGCCACCCAGTCGATGTTCATCTGGCCGCCGGAGATGGTGCTGGCGTTGGGGCCGCCGCCGAACGCGTCGGGGAAGCCGCCGCCGATCGCCAGGTCGTAGATGATGAAGAACGGGTGGTGTACGGCGTTGTTCCACGTCGTCGCGTCCACCCGGGTCGCGGGCAGCGTGAAGTAGTTCGCGCCGTCCAGGTACCAGCGGATCTCCTCCGGCGACTTGGACCGGTCGATCTCCACCGCATAGGTGTGGTAGCCGGTCTGGCAGCCGGGGCACGGCCGTTCGCCGCTGCCGAGGCCGGTCGACTCGTTGCACGGGCCGCCGGGGTTCGTGCCGCAGTGCAGCGTCCCGAACGTGGAGCTGCGCCCGTTGATGTCTTCGAGGATGTCGACCTCGCCGCTGGTCGGCCACGGGGTCCCGGTGCGCAGCGTCGAGCCGAGCATCCAGAACGCCGGCCAGTATCCGGCCCCGTTGGCGGTCGTGACGTTCGGCTGCTGGATCGAGGACTCCATGCGCACCACTTCGCCGGCGTTCGCGCCGAACGTGGCGGCCTGGGTCTCGATCCGTCCGGACGTCCAACCGGTCCGCGGGGCGGTGCCGGAGTGCAGCGCCCGCAGGACGAGGTGCCCGTTGCCGTCGTGGAAGACGTTGGCGGTGCTGTTCGTCATCGTCTCGATCTCGCCGGTGCCGAAGCTGCTGCCCGGCCCGGTGTCGTACTTCCACACGCCGGTGTTCACGCCGGTGTTGGCGGCCCCGTTGAACTCGTCGCTCCAGGTCAGGGTGAAGCCGGGCGGCGGTGCGGGCGCCGCTGCGGCCGCGGCGAGCGTGCTGCCGGACGAGCCGGCGTACGCCACCGCGGTGATGCCCACCAGGGCCACCGTGGCAGCGGCGGCGATGGCGGCGGACCGGAACCTGATCCGGCTCGGGGGCTGTGGATCTTGCTGATCGGGGGTGTGCATGGTTCTCCTCAGTCGCGAGCGACTGTCCGGCCGCATCGGAGTTGGCGGGGTCCGGCGGGACAGGCGCTGATGAGCATCGACGGGCGGCATGCACGCGAGTCGATGTAGCGGGGCGGAGAGCGCTCTCTCACTCAAGCTACCAAGGCCCGCCCTGGTGCCGTCAAGTGCTGGAGAGGGCGAGGAGAGCGTTTTCCCGGACGGTGGCCGTGCGGCGCGCGGGCCGGGCGGGTACCCGGCGGGGCCGCGCGGCGGCATACTGGCTGCGTGGAGGCGGACCTGGAGTGGTGGGCCAACGGGTCGTTCGCGCTCGGCCCGTTCCCCGTCGTCGTCGAGGACGTGCGGGCCGGTCGGCTGCGCGACGTGACCCACCTCGAGGACCTACGGCAGACGCACGACCTCGATCCGGCGTTCACGCTGCGATTCGACGACGACGCCACGATCGAAGTCATCGTCGGCCGGCCCGACGACGACGGGCGCTTCAGCCTCACCGCGCTGGAGGAGAACGGCACCGGCGAATTCACGGAGACCGGCGACGTCGCACGCACCGCCGCCTGGCTCACGGAGCATGGCTTCGGCAACGCCCAGTCCACGTCGAGCACCGGCGGCAACGGCAGCCGGCTGTTCGTCCGGGACGACGGCTGGGAGGTCCGCTACCAGCGGGTGCTCGGCGTCTGGACGCTGGAGCTGAAGCCGCCGCACGGCGCCTACGTCAGCTTCTCCCGGGTGCGTGCCAGCACGGGCGAACCGTGCTGGCACCAGGAGCTCCCGGAGCTGATCACCACGCTGACGGCGCCGTGACCGGCGGGCGCTCAGACTGACGGGCCCGGCTCCGGGTTGCTCACCTGCGCCGCGAGCCGCGGGCCGGCGTACGTGGCCAGGGCCTGGGTCACCTCGGCGTAGGACTCACGGAGGTCGTCCAGCGCCACCAGGATGATCGACGGCCGGCCGTCGGCCTTGTTCTGGTAGTTCGCCGCGGTGCCCAGGTCGACGCCGGGCGCCGGCACGATGACGAGGCGGTGGGTGCGCGTGTCGTTGCCGGGGTTGACGTGCGGCTCGAGGAAGACCGCGGCGATCGCAGCCCAAGGAACCACCCGGTTGATGCCGGCCACCCGCAGCACGAGCCCGGTCTGGTCGATGGTCACGGGGTCCGGCCGGAGCGCCTGCCGCACGCCCCACAGCGCGCCCAGGATGGGCAGCAGCCCGAAGATCAGCAGAGCGGTCGAGCCCAAGGGGATGAACAGCACGGTCAGTTCGTAGCCGGTCTGCGAGGTGTAGATGACGAACGCGCCGGCAAGGAAGTACAGCCCGAGCATGATGAAGTTGGGCGGGCGGTAGTGCAGGGTCATCGTGTCTCCGTGCATGCGATGTGGATCTCTGAAAACCGCGACAGTTTCGCATACAAGACCCCTCAGGCGGGGACCCGTTCGAGCGCCTGTCCGGCGGTCCGGGCGGCCGGCACGCGCAGCAGCAGCGCGAGGACGAACGCGACGGCCATGACGCCCGCGCCGCACAGAAACACCGTGCCGATGGCGCTGACGAACGCGTCCGGCGCCGTTGGCGCGCCGCTGCCCATGCTCGTGCCGGCCGGCGCCTTCGCCAGGTAGACCCGCAGCAGGACCGTGCCGAAGACCGCGGAGCCCAGAGCGCTGCCGAGGCTCTGCCCGAAGCGGATCGCGGTGGTGGTGACGCCCAGCTGGTGCGCCGGGACCGCCTGCTGCGAGAGCAGGATGAGCTGACCGAGCAGCTGGCCCAGGCCGGCGCCGAACAGGAACAGGGCGACCAGGAGGTACCAGGTCGGCGTCGCGACGTGCACGAAGCTGAGCAGCCCGAGGCCGAGCGCCGCCGTAGCGGTGCCGACGAGGACGGTGCCCTTCACCGGCCAGCCGCGCCCCTGCATGGCGTTCGCCAGCAGGCCCGACAGGCCGATGCCGGCCGCCACCGGGATCAGGTACCGCCCGGCACCGCTCGGCGTGACCCCGCGGACGACCTGCAGGTACACCATCACGTAGACGATCGCAGCCATCATCGCCACGCCCAGCAACGCCTGGATGGGCAGCGCCACGCGCAGGGTCGGGTTGCGGAACAGCGACAGCGGCAGGACCGGTTCGGCGGCCACGGCCTGCCGCCACAGGAACAGGCCGACGAGCGCCGTGCCGCCGATGGCGAGGCCGACGACGGGTGCGGACGCCCAGGCGAACCGGTGCCCGCCCCACTCGGCCACCAGCAGCAGCGCCGACGCCGCCGCGGCGACCAGCGCGGCGCCGAGGTAGTCGATGCGGTGCCGGCGCCCGGGCTGCGGCAGCCGCATCACGGTGCCGGCGACGGCGAGCGCGAAGAGGCCGAGCGGCAGGTTGACGTAGAAGATCCAGCGCCACTGCCCCGAGTCGACCAGCACCCCGCCGATCAGCGGACCGGCGACCATGCCGAGCCCGGCGATGAGGCCGGCCATGCCGCCGCGGCCGGCGCGCTCGCCCGGCTCGCTCAGCTGCGCGATGACGACCATCGTGACGCTCATCAGCCCGCCGCCGCCCAGTCCCTGCAGGCCGCGGAACGCGATGAGCTGGCCCATTGTCTGCGCCGTGCCGCACAGCGCCGAGCCGAGCAGGAAGACGCCGACGGCGGCGATGAAGACCCGTCTGGCGCCGTGGATGTCGCACAGTTTCCCGTACAGCGGCAGCGCTGCCGTGGCGGCGAGGGCGTAGCTGGTGATCAGCCAGGGCAGCAGCTCCAGGCCGTGCTCAGGGTCGAGGTCGCGCACGATCGGCACCGTCGCCGCCGAGACGATGTTCTGGTCCAGGATCGCCAGCACGATCGTCACCAGGCAGGCAAGGACGCTCAGCCGCTTCTGCACAGCAGTCATGGGGCTTATGCTGAATCAAAAGTTATGACGAGTCAATATTTATATCTGGTACGGTTAGCGCATGGTCGACGGTCCGGGCCTCCGGGAGCGCAAGAAGCTGGAGACGCGTCGCGTCCTGTGGCAGGCGGCGGTGCGCCTGTTCGACGAACGCGGCTACGACCAGGTCTCGATCGCCGAGATCGCCGCGGCCGCCAACGTGTCGAAGATGACCGTCTTCAACTACTACGCGACCAAGGAAGACCTCGTGTTCGGCCCGATGGAGGAGCACATCGAGGACTTCGCGCGGGTGATCCTGACCCGGCCGCCCGGCACCGGCGTGGTCGCCGCGCTGCGCGAGCACTTCCTGGAGCTGCTCGCCAACCGCGACCCGGTGTCCGGCCTCAACGAACTGCCGCAGATCCGGGCCCTGCAGCTGCTCATGCTGCGCACCCCGGCGCTGCAGCCCCGCGCGCGGATGTTCTTCCACCGCAGCGAGGAGGCCATCACCGCGGCGCTGCGGCAGGAGACCGACGAACTGACCGCGCGCGTCGCCGCCGGACAGATCATGGCGGTGCGCTCCACCCTGATGCGGACCAACGTGGAGCAGCTGTTCGAGGGCCGCACCACCGACGAGATCTACCCGGACGCGGTCACCGCCACCAACCGCGCCTTCGACCTGCTGGAGCACGGCCTCGCCGGGCTGTGAAGCGGTCGGCGCCCTCGGCCCGTCGCAAGGTATCGGTGACTGTTCGTACGGTGACCGGTGCTGGGCCGGGCATTACGGTGGTCCGCATGCGCGCAGATCGGGTGCGGCTCGGCGTCGACTTCGGCACGTCGAGCACCGTCGCCGTCGTCGGCCAGCCGGATGGTCAGGTCCGGCCCCTGTTGTTCGGTGAGACGCCCATCCTGCCGTCGGCGGTGTGCGTGGACTGGCGGTCGTCTGAGGCCACCTTCCTGGTCGGCCGGGACGCGATCCACGCCGGCCGGGTCCACCCCGACGCCTTCGAACCCAACCCGAAGCTGCGCATCGACGACGGTTCGGTCCTGCTCGGCCCCGCCGAGCTGCCGGTCACCACGCTCATCGGGGCGGTGCTGCACCGGGTCAACACCGAGGCGGAGCGGGTCACCGGCGCCCCGGTCGGCGAGGTCACCCTGACCTACCCGGCGTCGTGGGGGCCCCGGCGGCGCTCCGTGCTGCAGGAGGCCGCCCGGGCGGCCGGCATGGCGGAGCCGGTCATGGTGGCCGAGCCGGTGGCCGCCGCCGCGTACTTCGTCGACACCCTCGGCCACGCCGTGCCCGTCGGCCAGTGCGTGGTGGTGTACGACTTCGGCGCCGGTACGTTCGACGCGTCGGTCGTCGGCCGGACCGCGGACGGGTTCACCGTGCTCGCGGAGGAGGGCCTGCGCGACGCCGGCGGCCTCGACATCGACAACTCCGTCATGGCGTATTTCGGCGCGACCTACGGCGTGTCCAACGGCGAGCTGTGGCGGCGCCTGACCCATCCGGAGACCCCGGCGGACCGGCGGGCCTCCCGGCACCTCTGGGACGACGTCCGCACCGGCAAGGAGATGCTCTCCCGCTCCTCGTCGACGTCGATCTTCCTGCCGCTGGTCGAGGCGGACGCGCTGCTCGGCCGGGAGCAGCTGGAGCACCTCGCCCGGCCGCTGCTGGACCGCACCGTCGCCGCGACGGCCGCCGCGATCCGGGCCGCGCAGGTCGACGCTTCCCGGATCGCCGGGGTGTTCCTGGTCGGCGGTTCGAGCCGGATCCCGCTCGCCGCGACCATGCTGCACCGGGCCCTCGGCATCGCACCGACGATCATCGAGCAGCCTGAGCTGATCGTCGCGGGTGGGAGCCTGATCGCCTCGACGACCGGCGCACCCGCTCGCCCTGCCGCGCCGGCCCCCGTGTCGCCGGCCGCGCCGGTGTCGCCGTCGATGTCGTTCTCCGGGCCGGCCGCAGTGTCGCCAGCCGCGCCGCAGGTGTCGCCCGCCGCGGCCGCGGTGCCGCCGGTTCCGCCTTCGGCGTCGGCGGCGGCGTCGCCGGTCGCGTCTTCGGTGTCGCCGGCTGCGCCGCAGACCTCGCCGGTCGCGGCCGCGGTGTCGCCGGTTGCGCCTTCGGTGTCGGCCGCGGTGTCGGCGGTCGCGGCGGTGCCGGTGCCACCGGTCGCCGGCGTGGCGCCCGCCACCCCGGGGGCGCCGGACGCGTGGGCGGGTCAGGCGCCGGTGTACACGGTGCCGTCCCCGGACGTGCCGTCGACGTTTGAGCAGCCGGTGCCGCCGTCGCCGTGGGAGCAGACGCCCGCCGAGCCGTTCGCCGCCGGCCCGGTGAGCGCCGCGCCGGTCTCCCCGGGCGCCGTCCCCCTCTCGCCGTCCGCCGGGCAGTATGCGGCCACGCAGCTGAGTGCCGCCCCGATGTCGCCTCCAGTGAACGCCGCTCCGATGCCGCCTCAGATGAGCGCCGCTCCTATGTCGCCTCCGGTGAGCGCCTCTCCCATGTCGCCGGTGAGCGCCGCCCCGGTGTCGCCAGGCATGAGCGCCGCTCCCATGTCGGCTCCGGTGAGCGCCGCCCCGGTGTCGCCGGTCGCCGGACAGTTCGCCGCCGCGCCGGTGAGCGCTGCCCCGATGAGCGCCGCGCCGATGAGTGCCGCGCCGATGAACACCGCGCCGGTGAGTGCCGCGCCGGACACCGCGTGGCCACCGACGGCGCCACTGGTTGCCGCGCCGGACACCGGGTGGCCGCCGGCGGCACCGCTCGTCGCCGCACCGCCCGCCGCGTCGGGTGCCCTTCCCGCGGCGCCGGGCTCCGCCGCCGCCGTCCGCGGCATCGGCATCGCCGTGGTGGCCACGGCACTGCTACGGTTCGCGCTCCTGTTCCAGGACAATAGAGCGTCCTCGCTCGTCCTGCACATGGGGTTCGAACCGGTCTTCGACTACCTCGCCCTCGCCGTGCTCGGAGCCCTCGGCGGCTGGCTGATCGCCCGCCCGGCCAAGCCCCGCCCGGTGCTCGCCGTCATCGCCGGGTTCACCCCGTGGGCGATCCTGCCGATCGTCGGCGACCTCGGTCTCATCGCGCGGTACTCCGACTGGACCGACGAGTACCCGATGATGACGCCGATGCTCGCGCTGCAGGTCCTCGCGCTGCTCGCGGTCGTCTGGCTGGTCTGCCAGGCGGCGCTGCGGGCCCGCACCGTGCGAGGGCCGCTGCCGCTCGGGCTCGCCGCCGTCGCCCTCTGGACGTCACTCGCCGCGATGCTGTGGCTGACCTCCGGCTACGTGGATGTGGTCGCGTCGGCCCAGCTGGCGCGGGTCGGGCTGGCACTGGGCGTCGGCACCGTCGTCGTCTACACGACGGCCGGCTCGCGGGACTGGGCCGGCTGGACCGTCGGCGCCTGGATCGGCGGCGCGCTGCTGTGGATGGCGGGCGCCGGCATCGGTGGCCGCTCCGCCGGCATGGAGGTGCTGCCGGCATCGCTCATGGCGGCGCTGCTCGTGGCGGCCGTCGTGCTGCTGGTGGTCCGGCTGCGCGCCGGCCGCGACGCCGAGCGGCCGCATGCCGGGCTGCCGAAGGGACCGGCCGCCGTCGCGCTCGGGGCCGCCGGCATCACCGCGGCCGGGTTCGTGTTCGTCCTGTACGTGCAGCTCGAGCAGTGGTCGTACGTGGTGGACCCGCACTACATCGCCAGGATGTTCCTGACCTTCGCCGTGTTCGCGGTGCTGCTGGGTGGGCTGTTGCTGCTGGTGTCCAGGCGCAGCGCGGGTGCGGCGGCGTACTGCGTCGGCGCGGCCGCCGGGCCGGTCAGTCTGCTCGGCAGCCCGGACCGCGTGGACAACATGCGGTGGCCGCTCATCGTCGGGCTGGTGCTGTTCGGCGTCGCCGCGCTGACGCTCGTGATCGTGCTGGTCCGGTCCGCGCCGACCCGGCTGTCCTGGCCGTGGGTGGTCGTCGCCGCGGGGTGCCTGCTGCTGGTCGTGTGGACCGCGACCGGCGAGCCGTACGTCCGCCTGGACACCACCGACCGGTGGCTGGTCTTCGCGCTGTATGCCGCGATCCCGGCCACGGTGCTCTGGAAGGGCGGCATGGTCACGGCCGGCGCGCTGCTCGGCGTGGCCGCCGGCACGGCCGGTGCCCAGTTCTCCACCGTGTACGACCGGGTCGACGAGGCTTCCGGGCTGCTGCTGGGCGTCGCGGTGCTGGCGACCCTCGGCGCCGGGGTGGTCCTCGCGCGGTCCACCCCGGACCAGGAGCCAGACATCGTCAGGTGAGTGGGCTCAGGCGGCAACGACCTCGTGCCGGCCGTACCGGCGCCGCTGCCGGCCGGCACGCAGGGCACAGATCCCGGCGAGCAGCATGAGCAGGCCGGACACGGCGAGGCGAGCCACGGGTGCGCCGGTCACGGCCAGGTCGGACGTGGCGACGGTGACGCTGAGCTTCATCGCATGCGGGTTGCCGTCGGGGTCGACGCCCTGCGCGGCGAGGGTGTGCGCGCCGGCCGCCAGGGCCGGCGGCACCGTGACCGCCTTGGTGAAGTTGCCGTCCTGGTCGGTGACGACGGTGCCGAGGACGACCGGATCCGAGTAGATGGTGATCGTCGCCGTGGAGTGCGGCGCGAACCCGGTGCCGATGACCACGATCTGCTCGCCCGGTTCGGCGGTCTTGATGGCGCCCTTGTCGGTGGTCAGGGTGAGGTCGGTGTCGGGCGGGGTCGACGGCACCGTCGGCGCCGTCGGGGCGATCGCGGCCTGGCCCGGTCCGGCGGCGGAGTTGCCGGCCGCGGAGGTGGCCACGACCGCCACGGTGTAGCTCTTGCCGGCCTCCGCGCCGAGGACGCAGCCGGTCTCCTGCGCGGTGGCCGTGCAGGTCGCCGGGCCCGGGTTCGCGCTGACGAGGTACCCGGTGACCGGGGTCCCGTGCGTGACCGGTGCCGTCCAGCTCACCGCGATCGACGAGACGCCCGCCGTCGCCACGACGCCGGTCGGTGCGCCCGGTGCGCCCGGGTTGACGGTCAGGGCGGCCGGGTCGCTCACCGCGTCGGCGCCGGAGGAGTTGTGGAACACGGCGCGGTACTGCCTGCCGGCGTCCGCCTCGCCGGGCGTGAAGGTCAGCGAGCTGCTCGTCGCCGCGGGCACGTCGGTCCAGGTGCTGCCGTCGGCGGACGTCTGCCAGCGGACCGTCGGCGTCGGGTTGCCGGAGCCGGCGGCGGTGAAGGTCACCGGGCTGCCGAACGCGACGGTCTGCGCCGTCGGGTGGGCGGTCACGCTCGGCGCGGCCAGGCAGGCGCCCGCCGCCTCCGGTACCAGCTTGTACTTGACGCCGACCGCCGCCGCGGCGACGCTGCCGCTCTGGTATTCGAACCCGTTCACCTCCGTCGCCTGGCCGCCGTAGGCGTAGACGGCGACGTTCACCATGCCGTCCGTGTGGGACGGCGTGGTGATCGTGAACGACGTGTCGGTGTGGCCGCCGTTGAGCGTGCTCATGTCGGCGAAGGTGCCGCCGAACGACACCTGGCCGACGCCGATCAGGTTCGTCCCGGTGATCGTCACGGTGTCGCCGCCGGCGCCGTCGCCGGTCGCGGGCGAGATCGAGGTGATCGTCGGTGTCTCGTCGTAGTGCAGGGTCACGGCATTGGACAGGCCGCCGGGTCCGGTGGCGACGACGTCGACGTCGGCGGCGGCGTGTGCCGGCGACACGAAGGTGAACGAGGTCGCGTTGATTTTGGTGAACGAGGCGTCCGCACCGTCGACGGTGACCTTCGTGATGGTGTCGAGGCGGAGGCCGGTGACGGTGTGGGTGTCCCCGCCAGCGATGTTGACCTGGCTCGGGGACGAGCAGCACAGGACCGGCGGCGCCTTGTACTCATACGTGACGCCGGCGGCCGAGGCCCCGGCCGAGGTCTCCACGACGACGTCGACGGTGCCGGTGCCCGCCGGGTTGACGGCGGTGATCTGGGTGGCGCTGTCCAGGACGTACGACGCGGCGTCGACGCCGTCGAAGGTCACCTTGCTGGCGCCGGTGAAGTCGGTGCCGGTGATGACGACGCTGGTCCCGCCCGCCTCCGGGCCGTTGTCCGGCGACAGCGCGGTGATCACGGGCGCGGGCGGGTCGGCGTAGGTGTAGGAGGACGCCAGGCTGCCGGTGCCGCCGGGCCCGGTCACGGCGACGGCGACGGCGCCGTTGGCATGGGCCGGCGCGACCGCGGTGATCTGCGTGGCGGAGTCGACGGTGTACGAGGTGGCGTTGCCGCCGTCGAAGGTGACGGCGCTGGCGCCGGTGAAGCTGGTGCCGGTGATGACGACGGAGGTGCCGCCGAGGTTCGTGCCGCTGGTCGGCGACAGCGACGTCACCGCCGGCGCGGGGGGCAACTGATACGTGAACGTCGCCGCGACCGAGGTGCCGCCGGCGGTGGTGACCACGACGTCCTTCGCGCCCGCGGTGCGGGCCGGGCTGACCGCGGTGATCTGGGTCGCGGAGTTGACGGTGAACGAGGTGGCGTTCACCGCGTCGAAGGTGACGGCGCTGGCGCCGGTGAACCCGGTGCCGGTGATGGTGACGGAGGTGCCGCCGAGGGTGGTGCCGGTGGTCGGCGACAGCGACGACACCACCGGCGTCGGCACCACGTACGTGTAGCTGACCGCCGTCGAACTGCCGCCCGGGGTGGTGACGACGACGTTCTTCGCGCCCGCGGTCCCGGCCGGGCTGACCGCGGTGATCTGGGTGCTGCTGTCGACCGTGAACGACGTCGCGTTGACGCCGCCGAACGTGACCGCGCTGGCGGCGGTGAGGTCGGTGCCGGTGATGACCACGGACGTGCCGCCGTACGTCGTGCCGGTGGTCGGCGACAGCGACGACACCACCGGCGTCGGCGTGACGTAGGTGAACGACACCGCCGTCGAGCTGCCGCCGGTGGTGGTGACGACGACGTCCCTAGCGCCCGCCGCCCCCGCCGGGCTGACCGCGGTGATCTGGGTCGCGGAGTCGACGGTGTACGAGGTGGCGTTGACGCCGTCGAAGGTGACGGCGCTGGCGCCGGTGAACCCGGTGCCGGTGACGACGACGGAGGTGCCGCCGAGCGTCGTGCCGGTGGTCGGCGACAGCGACGACACCACCGGCGCGGACGGCAGCTGGTAGGTGAACGTGACGGCCACCGACGGGCCCGTCGGGGTGGTGACGACGACGTTCTTCGCGCCCGCCGTGCCGGCCGGGCTGACCGCGGTGATCTGGGTGCTGCTGTCGACCGTGAACGACGTCGCGTTGACGCCGCCGAACGTGACCGCGCTCGCGGCGGTGAGGTTGGTACCGGTGATCACGACCGACGTGCCCCCGAGGGTGCTGCCGCTGCTGGGCGACAGCGACGCGACCACGGGCGCGGGCACGGCGTACGTGAACGGCGTCGCGGTCGACGTGCCGCCCGGGGTGGTGACCACGACGTTCTTCGCGCCCACGGTGCCGGCCGGGCTGACCGCGGTGATCTGGGTCGCGCCGTCCACGGTGTACGAGGTCGCGTTCACGCCGCCGAACGTCACGGCGGACGCGCCGGCCAGGGCGGTGCCGGTGATCGTCACCGAGGTGCCGCCGGCGGTGCTGCCGGTGTTGGGCGACAGCGACGACACGGCCGGCTGCGCCGCGTACGTGAACTGCGGCCCGCCGGTGGACGGGCCGCACAGCGCGGTGGTGACGACGACGTCGACCGCGCCGGCGGCGTGTGCCGGCGCGGTGGCGGTGATCTGGGTGGCGCTGACGACGACGAGCGAGGTGGCGGCGACCCCGCCGAACGTCACCGTGGTCGCGCCGGTGAAGTCGGTGCCGGTGATGGTGACCGGCGTGCCCGTGGTGCCCAGGGTCGGGCTCACCGCGGCCACGACCGGCACCTCGGCGGCCTGCACGAGCCGCGCCGCGCCGGACACCGCCTGCGCCGGCGTCGCGGCCACCGCCGATGACAGGACGAACAGGCCGGCGGCGAACACGCCCGCCCAGACCCGGTACGAAGCGGACATGGTTCCCCCGAAACACCGACTGCAGATATCACCTGCAAGGTAGTCGAGAATGCGTAGATTTTTCCTAAATCCGTGATCTTCGTGGCGGTGGTGCGATGCACGCGTGACACGTGAGCCCCAAGGTGCCGCCGGAGGTTGTCCGCATCGACGGTGAAACACATCTCAGCGCAAAAGCCCCGGAAGGGACCCTTCCCGGGCCGGCCGGTTGGGTACCGTCCGGTCTCGATGATGCAGTGGCTGGCGCGGACGGGCTCGCGGGTGCCGCCACACTGGCGGTACGCCCTGCTGGTGTTCGCCGTCTCCAGGGTCGCGCTGAGCCTGCTCGGCATCCTGGTGCGGCAGGCCCTGGAGGGCGCGGGGGTCGGCCCGCCGTCCGCTGAGGCGCAGATGCTGCAGGACCAGGCCGCGGTCTCGCCGCACGTCTGGTATTCGATGTGGTTCGCCTGGGACGCCTTCCAGTACCGCGACCTCGCCGAGGTGCCGTGGGGCGGCTGGACGCACACCGGGTTCCCGCTGCTGTTCCCCGTGCTGGCCAAGGCCGTCGCGGTCCCGCTCGGCGGCGACACCGAACTCGCCCTGCTGCTGATCAGCGCCGCCGCCTACGTGGTGCTGCTGTCCTACCTGTACCGCTGGACGCTGCTCGTCCTCGGCGACTCGGGTGGCCCCGACGACCACGCGACGGCCCGGCGCGCGTGCCGGTACCTGGCGCTGATGCCGGCCGGCTTCCTCTTCCACGCCCCGCTGACCGAGTCGCTGTTCGTGTGCCTGGCCGTGGCGGCGTTCTACCACGCCGAGCGCCGGCAGTGGCTGCTCGTGGGCGTCATCGGCTACTTCCTGTCGATGAGCCGGTCCGTCGGCTTCCTCGTCGTCGTGCCCCTCGCCATGCTGCTGCTGCGGGAGCGCGGCTACCGGCTCGGCCCCCGCGCGCTGCTGGCCCACCTGCGGGCCGGCTGGCCGCTGCTGCTGGTCCCGGCCGGCTGGCTGACGTTCATGGCATACAGCCGCTGGCGGGTCGGCGACTGGTTCGACTACCAGAACGAGCAGCGGCGCGGCTGGCAGATCGAGCCGCAGAGCCCGCTGCGCACGATCTGGACCGGGCTGTGCGAGGAGGTGGCGCCGATCGACCGCACGCGCCTCTACGTCGCGCTGGTGGTGCTGGCAATCGCCGTCGCCGGCCTGTGGTGGCTGCACCCGGCGTACGCGGTGTACACCGTCCTGCTGGTTCTCGCGTCGATGACCATCGGGCCGGTGGTGTACCGGAGCCTGCTGCGGTACCTGCTGGTCGCCTTCCCCCTCGCCGCGGTGCTGGCGGGCGCGACCGCCGGCCGGGAACGCGACACGGCGTTCACCGCGGTGCTCGCCGGCACGCAGGGAGTGCTGTTCGCGCTGTGGATCGCCTACTGGACCCACACCGTCATCTGACGCCTTCCAGGCCGTCCAGCGTGGAGCGACTG
Source organism: Dactylosporangium sp. NPDC049525 (assembly GCF_040676755.1). Taxonomy (NCBI): domain Bacteria; kingdom Bacillati; phylum Actinomycetota; class Actinomycetes; order Micromonosporales; family Micromonosporaceae; genus Dactylosporangium; species Dactylosporangium sp. NPDC049525. The sequence continues at coordinate 84,474 of NZ_JBFAPO010000008.1, forward strand.
CGCCTATCGTGGACCGCATGGGCGTTCGCCGTTGGCTCGCCGGCGTGACCGCCGTCGTGATCGCGTCCGGCGCCGCCGCGGGGTGCTCGGCGCAGCACTCGACGCACGCCACGATCGACGTGGATGCGCCGGTCGCCCTGGCCGATCAGCCCGTCCACGTGCGGGTGTCGGGCCTGCGCGACGGCGAGGCCGTGACCGTCGATTCGCACGCCACCGACGCCCAGGGCCGGCGCTGGCGCGGGGAGGCGACCTTCGCCGCCGACGGCGAAGGCGTCGTGGACCTCGAGCGTTCCGCGCCCGTGTCGGGTTCCTACGGCGGCGCCGACGGCATGGGCCTGTTCTGGTCGATGCGACCGCCGACCGGCGACCCGGACGAAACCTGGTTCAGCCCCGGGTACCCCGAGGCGGCCGGGGCGTTCGAGGTCCGGCTGACCGTGACCGTGGCCGGCCGGGAGATCGCGGCGCGCACCGTGACGAGGCAGTGGATCGCGACCGGCGGGACCCACCGCACCCTGACGCTCGGCGTCGACGGGGTGGCCGGCGTGCTGTTCCTGCCGCCCCCGGGTGCCGTACGACGCCCCGGCGTGCTGCTGCTCGGCGGCTCCGAGGGCGGCGTCGGCCGGCGGTACGACGCGGCGCTGCTCGCCTCGCACGGCCACCCGGCGCTGGCCCTGGCGTACTTCGGTGCAACCGGCCTGCCCGAAACGCTGCGGGACGTGCCGCTGGAGTATTTCGTGACGGCGGCGCGGCTGCTGCGCACGCAGCCCGGGGCCGATCCCGGTGGGGTGGTGGTCAACGGCTACTCCCGCGGCGCCGAGGCGGCGCTGCTGCTGGCCGAGTCCTACCCGGACCTCGTCCGCGGCGCCGTCCTGTACGCACCCAACGACGCCGTCGCGTCCAGCTTCCCCGGCGGTGGCGACGCGTGGACCATCGGCGGCGTCCCGGTGCCGCGGACCGCCATCCCGGTCGCCCACGTGGCCGGCCCGGTCCTCGCCGTCGCCGGCGGAAAGGACACGGTGTGGGGATCGGCGGCGCAGGCACAGCGGATCATGCGGCGCCTCGACGACGCCCACGTCACGGCCGCGCACCGGGCCATGATCTATCCGGAGGCCGGCCACGGTGTCGGCAGTTTCCCGTACCTCCCAGCGGGCACGGCGCAGCGCTCCCCGGACACCGGTGTCACCAGGACGCTGGGCGGCACCCGCGACGCCGACGCCGCGGCCCGCAGCGACGGCTGGCCGAAGGCCCTCGCCTTCCTGGCCGCCTGAGCCGGCTGCTGCGGATGAACGCTCACATCGGCGGCCGACGGTGGAAGTACCAAGAATTAACGTCCTGACGGTGGTGTTGACAACATCTTTGTGATCGCTAACATTCGCTCGGAGCGGAGGCGGTCAATGGCAGCACGCGGATCCGGGTGGCGCTGGGCGGTGGCGCTCGTCGCCATGCTGACGATGCCCGCCTGCCAGCGCGCCCATGACGGGCCCGCGCCGACGGGCACCGCCGCCGTCGACGACGCGACCGTCCTCACCATGTGGACGCGGTCACTGACGGGGGCGTTCAGCCGGGCGCTGATCGACGAGTACAACCGGACCCACCGCAACAAGGTCAAGCTCACGGTCATGCCGGCGGACTCCTACCAGCAGCGGGTCGGCGCGGCCGCCGGCACCCGCCAGCTGCCGGACCTGCTGGCGATCGACGTCGTCTACGCGCCGAACTACGCCTCGCAGGGTGTGTTCACCGACATCACCGCGCGGGTGGGGACGCTGGGGTTCCGTGAGCATCTCGCGCCGTCGCACATGCGGGCGGTGACCCACGGCGGCCGCACCTACGGCGTGCCGCACGACATCGACCTGGCCGCCCTGTTCTACAACAAGGATCTGTTCATCCGGGCCGGGCTCGACGGTGACAAGCCGCCGGCGAGCCTGCGGGAGCTGCACGAGTTCGCGGCGAAGCTCACCGCGCTCGGCGGCGGCGTGCACGGGTTCAACTTCGGCGGCGCGTGCCCCGACTGCATGTTCGCCACGTCGTGGCCGATGATCTGGGCGTCCGGCTCGAAGGTGCTCACCGACGACGGCACCGCCGCCCTGCTCAACAGCGCCGACGCGGCCCAGGTCTTCGAGCTGTACCGGAAGATGTACGCCGAGGGCCTCACGCCCCGGGCCGCCCGGAACGAGAGCGGGCCGTCGTGGACGCAGGCGTTCAGCGAGGGCCTGGTCGGCATCCAGCCGATGGGTGCCACCGCCCTGCGCAACATCGAGGAGGCGTCGCGGCTGCAGGTCGGCGTCGCCGCCATCCCCGGCCTGGAGGGCGGCGCCTCGTCGTTCCTCGGCGGTGACGTGCTCGGCATCAGCTCCAACAGCCGGCACGCGGACCAGGCGTGGGACTTCATCACGTGGACGCTGTCGGAGCAGGCGCAGGTCGAGGTCGTGGCGAAGAACCGCTACGTCACCGTCCGCAACGACCTCGACGACAACGTCTACGCCCAGCAGGACCCGCGGCTGGTGACGTTCACGCAGATCGCGCGCAAGGGGCAGACGCCGTACGCGGTGGCGTTCGGCAAGACCTTCAACGACCCGAACGGCCCGTGGATCTCCGCCGTCGCCGACGCCATCTTCGGCACCGGCTCCGTGTCCGCCGCCCTGGACCGGCACAACGCGAGCATCACCGCCTCGTTGAGCGGAGGCTGAGTGTGCGGCGCTCCACCGGTTTCCTGTACGCCCTGCCCATGGCGATCCTGGTGGCGGTGCTGTTCGTCGCCCCGCTCGGCCTGATGGTGTGGATGTCGCTCAACGACTGGCCGCTGCTGGGTGATTCGGCCCCGAACGGCGTGGCCAACTACGACGCGCTGCGCGAGCCGCTCTTCGCCCGGGCGATCGTCTTCAGCCTCAAGTACACGGTGATCGCCACGGCGCTGGTGACGCTGATGGCGTTCGGGCTCGCCCTGCTCGTGCAGCGCCCCGGGCCGGCGGTCGCGGTGTTCCGCACCGTGTTCTTCCTGCCCGCCGCGGTCGGCCTGGCCTCGGCGAGCCTGCTGTTCTACGGCATGTTCAACCAGGACTCGTCGCCGCTGAACGTGCTCGCCCGGCTGTCCGGCGGCGACGGCCTCGACTGGCTCGGCGACGGCAACCACGCGCTGTTCTCCACGGCGCTGCTCATCACGTGGAAGTTCGCGGGCTACTACATGGTCATCATCATGGCCGGACTGCAGTCGATCAATCCGCTGCTGTACGAGGCGGCCACCCTCGAAGGCGCCACCCGCTGGCAGATGATGCGCCGCATCACGCTGCCGCTGCTGCGCCCCACCATGACGCTGGTCCTGGTGCTGCTGGTGACGAGCTCGCTGCTCGCGTTCGACCAGTTCTTCATCCTCACCGGCGGCCGGCACGGCACCGCGACGGTCGTCATCGGCATCTACCGCGAGGCGTTCACCTCCCAGGACCTGGGCCGCGCGGCCGCCATCTCCGTGGGCATCCTCGCCGTGCTGTACGTCATCAACGGCGCCCAGGTGCGGTTCCTGCGCGGGTCGAGCACCGACAGGAGACCAACATGAAGCGGTCCCGGACCCGCGCCGCCGGCTTCCACCTCACCTGCGCGGCGCTCGCCGTGCTGTTCCTGACCCCGATGCTGTGGGCGCTGTACAGCTCGCTGCGCGGCCGCACCGGCACCGGCCCGCTCGGGCTGGGCAACTACTGGCGGCTGCTGGACTACGGCAGCGGCCTGCCGGTCTACATGGCCAACACCGCGTTCGTCGCGCTCGTCACCGTCGCGGTGACCGTCGTGGCCACGACGCTCGGCGGCTACGCGGTCGCCAGGTTCTCCTTCCCCGGCAAGAACCTGCTCTTCATGCTCACCCTGACGATCCTGATGGTGCCGCACAGCACGATCCTCATCCCGCTGTACATCATGCTGGACTGGCTCGGCCTGCAGAACTCGCTGCTCGGGCTCGCCCTGGTCCTGGCGATGTTCCAGCTGCCGTTCGGGCTGTTCATGATGCGCAACTCGTTCGAGGCGCTGCCGGTCGAGCTCGACGAGGCCGCCCTCATCGACGGCTGCGGCCCGGCCGGCGTGCTGCGCCACGTCCTGCTGCGCGGCGTCGTGCCGGGCATCGTCACCGTCGCGCTGTTCTCGTTCCTGGCCTCATGGAACGAGTTCGTCGCGCCGCTCATCTTCATCACCGACGACGAGAAGTTCACGCTGCCGGTCGCGCTGTTCAACCTGCAGTCCGGCAGCCTCGGCGCGGTCGACTACGGCACCCTGCTCTCCGGTGTCGTCACCGCCGCCGTCCCCTGCGTCCTGTTGTTCCTGCTGCTGCAGCGGTACTACGTGCGCGGCTTCGTCAAGGGCGCGCTGAAGGGCTGACGGCTGCCGCACGCCGTCAGTCATGGATGCCGAACAGCAGGCGGGTCGGCCGGGTGCGGCGGACCCCGAGCTCGTAGACGGCGAACATGATCGCGAAGGACGACGCGACGATCGTCAGGTACTTGACCGGCGCCGGCACCTGCCACTGCACCACCACGTAGGCCGTCGCCACCACGATCGGCTGGTGGAGCACGTAGAGGGGCAGGGCAGCGGTGCCCAGGTAGGCGTACACCTGGCGGCGCCGGGTGCGCCGGCCGTCCGGGGCGGGTCCGGCGGGTGCCGGCGCCGGTGCCGGCCGGTCGAGGAGGCCGAGGATCGCCACCAGCCAGCACCAGCCGGCCAGCGCGAACAGCACCCGCGCGACGGCCGCGTGGGCCGTCATGTCCACGAACGGATCGCCGCCCGCCGTGTCGAGCGCGACGCCGGCGCCCGCGAAGAGCGCGACACCGGCCACCGCCGCGGGCACGGCGTCTCGGCGCATCGCCGCGCGGAACCGGTCGTCGGCGGCGAGCCCGAATCCGTAGAGGAAGAACAGCAGATACGCCCAGCGGCTCCAGCCCGCGAACGACTCCTCCATGCCCAGGGCGGCGCCGACCACCGCGAGCGGCAACGCCGGCAGGAGCACGACGCCCCGTCGTGCCGTCGCGCCGGCGACGGCGTCGCGGATCCGCGACGCGCGACCGGCCGGCAGCCACGCCGTCAGCGGGGCGAGCAGCAACGAGAACGCCAGCAGCAGCACCACGAACCACAGGTGCCCGCTCTCGAAGAACTCGCCCCGCACGACGAACGGGAAGTCCGACAGGCTCAGGTGGACGTCGAAGAACCGCAGCAGGAACCGTGGATAGGACTCGTCGTAGCCGGGATCCGCGGCTTTCAGGCGCAGCCACGGGGGCAGCGGCAGGATGGTCAGCGTCGCGAACACCAGCGGCACACCGAGCCGCAGCAGCCGTTCGCGGACGAAGCCGCCCGCCCCGCGGCGGCGGATCGAGTGCCACGACCCGAGCCCGGCGATGAGGAACAGCGCGGGCATCGCCCAGACCACGCACAGCCCGGCGATCCAGGTGGTCGCCTCGGTCGTAGTCGCGTTCTTGACGTAGTAGTCGTCGCGCGTGTCGAAGACCAGCGCCGCGTGGAAGAACACCAGACCGAACACGACGACGAGGCGGATCGCGTCCAGCTCCGGCCGCCGGGAGACCTGCCGCGTCCCGGTCTCCGGTATCGGTGCGGACTCCTGCGGTGCCGCCACTTCGCCTCCCCGTGTCGCCGGCAACACCAGGATCGCCAGGGCGCGCCGCGGCGTCAACCGGGTCGGGCCCGGCGGCGGTCCCCCTCGGCCGCCGCCGGGCCGGCGGCTCAGGTGCGCAGCTTCGCCAGGGCGTCGGACCAGGCGACGACCTGGTCCAATGTGGACGTCAGGGCGTCGATCTGGGGCCGGCTCGGGGTGAGCGCGGTGAAGTTCTCGAAGTCGGTGTAGAACGACAGGGCGACCTGCGAGCGGACCGTGGCCAGCTGCAGCTCGGCGGCGATGAGCCGCAGGTGCTCCACCGCCCTGGCGGCGCCGACCACGCCGTAGCCGACGAACCCGGCGGCCTTGTTGTTCCACTCGGCGTAGAGGTAATCGATGGCGTTCTTCAGGACCCCGGTGGTGGAGTGGTTGTACTCCGGGGTGACGAAGACGTAGCCGTCGAAGCCGTCGATGACCCACGACCACGCCCTGGTGTGCTCGTTGGCGTACTGGCCGGCGGAGGCGGCCACGGGCTCGTCGAGGTGCGGCAGCGGGTGGTCGGCGAGGTCGACGATCTCGAACTCGGCGTCGTCACGCCGGGCGGCGGTCTCGTAGACCCAGTCCGCCACGCGCCGGCTGTACCGGCCGGGCCTGACGCTTCCGACGATGATGGCGATCCTGGTCACGTGCTGGACTCCTCACTGGATGCGGCGGGCGGCGGCGCGGCCGCCCGTACCGGTGAGAGCGGTCCTGCAATACGCTGGATTCCCGGTCGGAAATCAGCACTATTAGGTGCGGCACGCACTTTCAGGTGCGTCTTGGAAGGGAGCTGCGATGATGATTCCGGGCACCGTGAGCGAGTCGTCCACATGCCGGGACGACGAGCTGCGTTCGGTGGTCCGCGGTCTGCTGACCACGATCGGTGACAAGTGGACGCTCGTCGTCGTCGCCACGCTCGTCGGCAAGCGGCGGCGGTTCACCGAGATCCAGCGGGAGATCGACGGCATCTCGCACCGGATGCTCACCAAGACGCTGCGGGACCTGGAGCACGACGGCCTGGTGTCCCGCGAGGTCCACGCGGAGGTGCCGCCGCGGGTGGAGTACGCGCTGACCCCGCTCGGGCGCACCCTGCTCGACCCGATCGACGGCCTGGTCCGGTGGGTCGAGGCGCACGGCCGGACCGTCATCGAGCACCGGGCCACCCGCAGTCACGACTGAGGCGACCCGCCGTCGCGGCTGCGGGCGGCACCGACGACGATGGTGCGATGTTCGTCATCGACGCGACCTCGTCCGTGCCGCCGTTCGAGCAGCTCCGGGTCCAGTTCGCGCAGCAGATCCAGGACCGGACGTTGCCGGTCGGACACAAGCTGCCGACGATCCGCGGCCTGGCCACCGAGTTGGGGCTGGCGGTCAACACGGTCGCCCGGACCTACCGGGAGTTGGAGGAGGCGGGGCTGATCGAGACGCGGGGGAGGGCCGGGTCCTTCGTGTCGGCGGCGGGGGAGCACGTGCGGGAGCGGGTGCGGCGGGCCGCCGCCGACTACGCGGGCGTGGTCGCGAGCGTCGGCTTCGACGCCGGTGAGGCGCTACGGATCGCCGAATCCGCCTTAGCGGCCCGCCGGGGCGACGCCGGTTGACTCGCGCACGACGAGGCGGCCGGGCTGACGCACCACGCCTGAGTGCTGGTCGCCGTCGAGGGCGGCGAACAGGTGCCGCACGGCGGTCGCGCCGAGCTGCTCGAGGTTGAGGTCGACGGTGGTCAGCGGCGGGCGGCACTCGGTGGCGAACACCTCCCAGTTGTCGTAGCCGACCACGGCCACGTCGTCGGGGCAGGTGCGGCCCAGGTCGCGCAGCGCCTCGGTGACGCCGGAGGCGATCTGGTCGTTGCCGCAGAAGATCGCGTCGATGTCGGGGTGCGCGGCGAGCAGCCGGGACGTCGCGTGCCGGCCCCAGCGCTGCGACCACTGCCCGAACAGCGGCTCGCCGATCAGTGCGAGCCCCGCCGACGACAGGCCGGAGGCGAAGGCGAGGGCGCGGTCGCGGGCGGCGCGGTAGCCGTGGTCGCCGGTGATGTGGGCGATGCGCTTGCGGCCCAGCGACACGAGGTGCTCGGCGGCCAGGTGGGCGCCGCCGGCGTCGTCGGCCACGACGGACAGGTCGGCCGGGTCGTCGGACTCGCAGTAGGCGTACACCACCGGCACCGGGATGCTGCGGGTCAGTGAGGGGCGCAGGTCGTTGGCGTCGCCGAGGATGATGAACCCGTCGACCTGCCGGGCCAGCAGCGTGCGGATGTAGTGCTGGCGGCGGATCGAGTCGCCGCGGGCGTCGCAGAGCAGCACGCTCATCTGCTCGTTGCCCAGCGCGTTCTCGGCGCCGAGCAGGACCGGGATCGCGAAGCGGGCGGCCGACAGCTCGTCGGTGAGCAGACCGATGGTGCGGGTGTTGCCCGAGATCAGGCCGCGCGCGAGGACGTTGGGCTGGAATGAAAGTTCCTCGGCGGCCTGCTGGACCCGTCGCCGCGTCGCCGGGGCCACCTCGTCGCGGGCATTGAGCGCCTTGGAGGCGGTCGCGACCGAGACACCGGCGAGCTTGGCGACGTCGGTGAGGGTGACCTGCGCGCGTTTCCTGCTCACCGGCGTCCTTCCGTCAAAGACCGAAAACTTTTCGGCGAGCATACACATGCTCGGTTGCGTGTCACAACCGTCACAACCCGACAGGCAGGTCAGACGCTGCCTGGAACGCGTTGGAAATCGACCGTTGACAGCACGATGTGCTGCTGCCATTCTTCCGAAAAGGTTTTCGTGAAGTGGGAAGGCGGTGCCGGGTGACGGTGGGCAGTGGAGGGCCGGTGTTCCCTTCCCGTGGGACGTTGCGGCCCGTCGACCCGCGGCGGGTCCGCATCACCGGTGGGTTCTGGGCGCAGCGGCAGGCGGTGAACGGCAGCGCCACGATCGAGCACTGCCGCACCTGGCTCGACCGGCTCGGCTGGACGGGCAACTTCGCCGCCACGGGCACCGGCACTTCGCGCCGCCGCGGCCGCGAGTTCTCCGACTCCGAGGTGTACAAGCACGTCGAGGCGATGTGCTGGGAGTCGGTGCGCCCCGGCGGCACGAACTACGACGCGCGGCTGGACGAGCTCACCGCGATGATCGCCGGCGCGCAGGCCGCCGACGGCTACCTGCACACCGCGTTCGGGCGGCCCGGCCAGCCGGAGCGCTACAGCGACCTGAACTTCGGCCACGAGCTGTACTGCGCCGGCCACCTGATCCAGGCGGGTGTCGCGGCGGCCCGCACCGGCCGGGCCGACGGCCTCCTCGCGGTGGCCCGCCGGGCCGCCGACCACATCTGCGACACCTTCGCCGATGCGAGGATCTGCGGCCACCCGGAGATCGAGACGGCGCTCGTCGAGCTGTTCCGGGTCACCGGCGAGCAGCGCTACCTGGACCAGGCCGCCCGGTTCGTCGACCGGCGCGGGCACCGCAGCCTGCCCGAGCACGAGTTCGGGTGGCGGTACTTCCAGGACGCGGTGCCGGTGCGCGACGGCGAGGTGTTCCACGGGCACTCGGTCCGTGCGCTGTACCTCGCCGCCGGGGCCGTCGACGTGGCCGTGGAGACCGGCGACGACGCGCTGCTGCGCGCCGTGGCCGGGCAGTTCGACCGGACCCTGGCCCGGCGCACGTACATCACCGGCGGCATGGGCTCCCGGCACCTCGACGAGTCGTTCGGCGACGACTTCGTGCTGCCACCGGACCGCGCCTACTCCGAGACGTGCGCCGGCGTCGCCACCGTCATGCTGGCGCACCGCCTGCTGCTGGCGACCGGCGACCTGCGCTACGGCGACATCGTGGACCGGGTCCTGCACAACGTGATCGCCACCGCGGTCGCCGACGACGGGCAGGCCTTCTTCTACGCCAACACCCTGCACCAGCGCACCCCCACCGAGGCGGTGCCGCCGGACCGGGAGCAGCTGCGCTTCGGCGGCGGGCCGCGCGCGCCGTGGTTCGAGGTCTCCTGCTGCCTCAACAACGTCGCCCGGCTCCTCGCCTCGCTCGGCACCTACCTGGTGACGGAGGACGACGCCGGCGTGCAGGTGCACCACTACGCACCGATGACCGTCGAGGGCGACGGGACGCGACTCACCGTCAGCACCGACTACCCCGAAGGCGGCAGCGTCGTCGTCACCGCCGACAGGGCCGTCACCGTGCGGGTGCCGGCCTGGGCGCACGGCACCGCGCCGGCCCGGGACGGCGACCAGGTGCGCCTCGAACTGCCCATGAAGCCCCGCTGGACGTTCCCCGACCCCCGGGTCGACGCCACCCGCGGCTGCGCGGCGGTCGAGGTCGGCCCGGTCGTCATGTGTGCGGAGTCCGTCGACCAGGAGGACGGCGTCACCCTCGACGACATCCAGGTCGACACGTCCGTCGCGCCCGAGGCCACCGCCGTCAAGGGCCGCCTGATCCGACCGGTCGAGCGCGACTGGCCGTACCAGAGCGGCAACGACACCCCCGAAAGCTCCGAGCCGATCGTGGTCACCCTCGTGCCCTACCACCGCTGGGCGCGGCGCGGACCTTCCACGATGCGGATCTGGTTGCCCACCACCCCCTGACCCCCCACCCGAATGGAGGTGACGCGATGCCACACCCCCGCTGGAAACTCAGGCTGGCACTCGCGTTGACGACCGTCCTGACCGGCTCCATCGGTGCCGCGACCCTGGCCGCCCAACCGGCGTCCGCGGCGCAGACCATCGGCTATCCGACGTTCGGCGGGCCCGCCGTGCCCGCGCCACCGGTCGCCATGACGACCGGCAACACGATGCAGGCCATCTTCGACGCGGAGAGCGGCGGCACCGACTACTGGATGGACCGGCTGCTCGCCCGGCCGGGCAACGACCCGGCCGGCACCTGGCTGATGAGCCGCGGCCGGGGCGTGTTCATGAAGACGCACAGCCCGGCGACGCTCGGCTTCGGCGGCGACGTGGCCTACTGGGAGAGCATCAACGGCCAGGGCGCGTTTACCGTCACCGCCGGCACGGGCACCTGGTCGGAGCAGGTCTCGCAGCGCTGGCAGGCGCCGAGCCACTGGAAGAGCGTGCACACCAACGGATCCCTGCGGATCAACCAGACGAAGTTCATCACCCAGAACAACGTCGCGGTCGACAACCTGGCGATCACCAACACCGGCACCGCGTCGCAGACGATCGCGCTGCGGGTCACCTCGCCCTACGCCACCTCCGGCAGCGGCAACGAGCTGACCGGCCAGGTGAACGTGAAGAACAACCTCACCACCCTGTTCCCGCGGCTGTCCGCGGACGGGTTCACCGCCACCAGCGGCGGGCTCAACCGATCGGTGACGATCGCGGCCGGCGCCACGGTCACGACCAAGGTGCTGCTGGGCTTTATCGCCAACGAGCTCCCCGACTCGCTGACGGAGTACAACGCCTACAAGGGCTACAGCGCGGCGACCGCGTTCTCCACCCACGTGCGGGAGTACAACCGCTGGTGGGCGTTGAACGTGCCGTATCTGGACGTGCCCGAGCCGGCCATCAAGAAGAACATCTACTACCGCTGGTGGCTGATGCGCTTCAACTACCTCGACGTCGACATCCCGGGGCAGGACTTCCAGTTCCCGACATCGGTGGAGGGCGCGCTGGGCTACAACAACGCGATCGTGCTCACCCAGCCGATGCACATCGACGACCTCAAGTACCTGCGCAACGCCGCCTACTCCTACGGTCCCTGGCTGTCCGTCGGGCAGGTCTCCAAGGGCGGCCGTTTCATGGACAACCCCGGCGACCCGGAGAACTGGTCCAACAGCTACACCCAGTACATCGCCGAGGCCGCCTGGCGCAGCTACCAGATCCACGGCGGGCAGCCCGCGATCGCCGGGAACCTCGCCAAGTACGCCGAGGGTGACGTGAAGGGCCAGCTGTCCTTCTACGACCACAACAACAACGGCCTCATCGAATACGACTGGGGCGCGCTCACCGGCAACGACGCCGACGCGGTGTCCTTCCACTGGCGCTCCGGCAACATGGACCGGGCCGAGTCGGCGTATGTCTACAGTGGAGCGCTTGCCGCGGCCCAGGCGTACACGGCGATCGGCAACACCACGAAGGCCGCCGAGATGCAGGCCATCGCCGACCGCATCCGCAACGCCATCGTGTCGACGCTGTGGGACTCGACGAACAAGCTCATCGAGCACCGGCACGTGTCGACCAACACGCTCGTGCCGTGGAAGGAGATCAACAACTACTACCCGTTCTCCGTCGGCGCGATGCCCAACACCGACGAGTACAAGCAGGCGCTGCGGCTGTTCGCCGACCCCGCCGAATACCCGGTGTTCCCGTTCTTCACCGCCAACCAGAAGGACAAGGCCGCCGCCGCCGCGGCCGGCTCACCCGGCAGCAACAACTTCTCCACCATCAACTCCACGGTGCAGTTCCGGCTGTACTCCTCCGTGCTGCGCAACTACCCGAACCAGTGGATGTCTACTGAGGACTACAAGAAGCTGCTGTACTGGAACGCCTGGGCGCAGTACATCGGCGGCAGCACCCAGTGGCCGGACGCCAACGAGTTCTGGGCCGACTGGAACGCCGGGACCAAGAACATCGACTACCGGTCCTGGATCCACCACAACATCCTCGGCAGCAGCAACTGGACCGTCATCGAGGACGTGATGGGGCTGCGGCCGCGCAACGACAACCAGGTCGAACTGAGCCCGCTCAACATCGGCTGGCCGAACTTCGCGGCCAACAACCTGCGCTACCGCAACGCCGACCTCAGCGTCGTGTGGGACGACCCGGCCGACGGCGTCGTCAAGTACAGCGGGATCCCGCAGGGCTACTCCATCTTCGTCAACGGCACCCGGGTGGCGACCGTCGACAAGCTGGTCCGCCTGGTCTGGAACCCCGCCACCGGCGCGGTCACCTTCCCCGCCGGCGGCGGTGCGACCGTGCAGTTCAGCGCGGCCTACGCCGGGCTGCAGGCACCGACCCAGGTGAGCCAGGACAGCGCCCAGCTGGTCGACATGTTCAACAAGGCCGGCGTCGACCTGACCTCGACCCTGCCGAACTACGCGCAGGGCGTGGCCACCACCGCGTCCTACACGGCCAGCGGCACCGCCGGCGCGAACGCGGTCGACGGGTTCCCCATCAACGAACCGCAGTGGGGCACCTACGGCTCGCCGAACGCCACCGACTGGCTGGAGCTCAACCTCGGGCAGGCCCGCACGGTCGACGAGGTGCGGCTGTGGTTCCGCAACGACCGGGCCACCAACCGCTACCGGCAGCCCAGCACGTATCAGGTCCAGTACTACAACGGCAGCGCCTGGGTGAACGTGGCGTCGCAGGTGAAGACGCCGGCCACACCGCGGGCGAACTACAACGTGGCCCGCTTCACCGCGGTCAGCACCACGAGACTGCGGGTGCAGGTCACCCATGCGTCGGGCTTCAAGACCGGCCTGACCGAGGTGAAGGTCTACAACCGCGGCGGGACCGTGCCACCACCGACGGGCGGCGGCAACCTCGCCATCGGCGCGACGCCGACCGCGTCGTACACCTCGGCGTGGGAGAGCGTCGCCGCCCTCAACGACGGCATCGACCCGCCCAGCTCCAACGACACCGTCAACCCGCGCTGGGGCACCTGGCCCAACACAGGTGAGCAGTGGGGCCTGCTGACGTGGGCCGGCGCGCAGACGCTGAACTCGGCCGACGTCTACTTCTTCGACGACAACGGCGGGGTGCGGCTGCCCGCCTCGTGGAAGCTGCAGTACTGGAACGGCACCGCCTATGTCGACGTCGCCGGGGCGTCCGGCTACCCGGTCGGGCTCAACCAGTACAACCACGTGACGTTCACGGCGGTGAGCACCACGAGGCTGCGGGTGCTGCTGCAGAGCGGAACGGCGTCGGTCGGCCTCCTCGAAGTCAAAGCATTCGGTCCGTAGCAGATGCACACCGCACGAAGGCCCCCGGCGATGCGGGATGTCGCCCACCTCGCCGGGGTGTCCCACCAGACCGTGTCCCGGGTGGTCAACGACCACCCGAGCGTCCGGTCGGAGACCCGGGCCAGGGTCCTGGCCGCGATGCGGGCGCTGGACTACCAGCCCAACGTCGCGGCCAGGACCCTCGCCACCAACCGGTCGCAGACCGTCGGCCTGGTCACCTTCGACACCACGCTGTTCGGGCCGTCGTTCATGGTCCACGCCATCGAACGCGCGGCCCGGGAAGCGGGCTACTTCGTCAGCATCGCGAGCGCCAGGGAGCTGAACGTGCCTTCCGTCTCCGAAGCGATCCGCCGGCTGCGGGAACAGGCGGTCGAGGGGATCATCACCCTCGCCCCGGTCGCCGCGGCCTGGACGGCGCTGGGCCGCTCGCTGCTCGACGTGCCGGCGCACGTCCCGATCGTCGGCATGGGCATCGACTCGCACGCCATGCCGGAGGTGCCGATGGTCGCCGTCGACAACGCCGCCGGCGCCGGGCTCGCCACCCGGCACCTGATCGCCCTGGGTCACCGCACCGTGCACCACGTGGCGGGCCCACCCGAGTGGCCGGAGGCCCGCGAGCGGATGTCCGGCTGGCAGGCCGCGCTCACCGACGCCGGCCTGCCGGTGCCGGTCGCGCTGCCCGGCGACTGGAGCGCCCGGTCCGGCTACGCCGCCGGCCGCGCGCTCGCCGCGGACCCGGCGGTCACCGCCGTGTTCTGCGGCAACGACCAGATGGCGATCGGTGTGCTGCGCGCCATGCACGAGGCCGGGCGGGCCGTGCCGGGCGCGGTCAGCGTCGTCGGGTTCGACGACATCCCGGAGGCGCCGTACCTGCAGCCCCCGCTGACCACCGTCCGGCAGGACTTCGCCGAGCTCGGCCGGCGCAGCATGCACCTGCTCGTCACCCAGATCGCGGCGGGCGTGCGGCAGACCGGGCAGCACCGGTCCGCCCCCGACCTCGTCGTGCGTGAAAGCACTTCCGCTCTTGCTTTTTGATAGCGCTCACAAACAATGTGTCAGGAGGAAGACCTTGAAGCGTTTACTGAGCGGCACCGTCGCCGCCACCCTGCTGCTGGCGCTCGGCGCCTGCGGCGGCTCCTCGGATTCGCCGGCGGCGGGCGGTGAGGCCGCGGACAGCGGGGCCACCCTCACCATGTGGACCCGGGCCGCCACCGAGTCCGTGTCGAAGGCCTACGCGGCCGCCTACAACGCCACCCACAAGAACCAGGTCCAGGTCACCGCATACCCGAACGAGGAGTACCCGGCGAAACTCGCCTCCGCCGCTGGTGCCAAGGCCCTGCCGGACCTGTTCGCCTCCGACGTGGTGTTCGCCCCGCAGTACGCCTCGCAGGGCCTGTGGCTGGACATCACCGACAAGTTCAACGCGCTGCCGGTCAAGGACAAGGTCGCCCCCGCGCACGTGCGCAACGGCACCTGGAACAAGAAGAACTACGCGGTGCCGCACACCATCGACATGTCGGTGATGCTCTACAACAAGGACCTGTTCACCAAGGCCGGCCTCGACCCGGAGAAGCCGCCGACGACCCTGACGGAGTTCGCCGCGGCCGCCCGCGCCGTGGACAAGCTCGGCGGGGACATCAACGGCACCTACTTCGGCGGCAACTGCGGCGGCTGCAACGTGTTCACCCTGTGGCCGTCGGTGTGGGCCGCGGGCGGCGACGTGATGAACGCCGAGGGCACCGCCTCGACCATCGACTCGAAGGAGATGGCGGACGTCTTCGCCCTGTACCGCAAGCTGTACGACGAGGGCGTCGCCGCACCCGCGTCCAAGGACGAGGCCGGCCCGACCTGGCTCGGCGCGCTGCAGAGCGGCAAGATCGGCATCGCCCCGGCGCCGTCGGCGTGGCTCGGCATCATCGAGGAGAAGGCCGCCTTCAAGGTCGGCATCGCGCCGATCAGCGGCATCAACGGGGGCGAGTCGACGTTCGTGGGCGGCGACTCGATCGGCATCGGCGCCACCAGCAAGCACGCCGCGCAGGCCTGGGACTTCCTGGCCTGGACCCTCGGCGACGAGGCCCAGGTCGAGGTCGTCGCGAAGGGCAAGGGCGTGCCGACGCGCACCGACCTCGCCTCGAACAAGTACTCCCAGGCGGACCCGCGCGTCGTCACCATCAACAACCTGATGGGCAAGGGCAAGACGCCGTACGCGAAGAACTTCAACGCCACCTACAACGACCCGCAGAGCCCGTGGAACACCGCGTTCCGCGGCGCGCTGTTCGGCGATGCGCAGAAGTCCCTCGGTGACGGCGCCACCGCGCTCACCGCGTCCCTGAAGAAGTAGCTCCCGGGCCCGCCTTTCACCAGAGGCGGGCCCCCGTCCCGGAGAAGATGATGACGTTGCTGGCGCCAGCGCGACCGACGGTCCTGCCGTCGGCGCCGCCGCGAAGGAAACGCAACAAGCAGTGGGTCGGCGCCCTCTACGCCGCGCCGACCGCGTTCGTGGTGGGCATGTTCTTCGTCGTGCCGCTCGGGCTGGTCGTGTGGATGTCCCTGCACCACTGGCCGCTGCTCGGCGCGCCCACCCTGAACGCGCCGGAGAACTACGCCGGGCTCGGCGACGACGAGCTGCTGCGCACCGCCGTGTGGTTCACGCTGAAGTACACGGTGGTCGTCACGGTCCTGCTGTTCGCGCTGTCGTTCGGGCTGGCGCTCATGGTGCAGCACCGCCGGCGCGGGGTCGGGCTGCTGCGCACCGCGTTCTTCCTGCCCGCCGCGGTCGGCTTCGCCAGCGCGTCGCTGCTGTTCCTCGGCCTGCTCAGCGACGAGATCGGCCCGGTCAACAACCTGCTGGTCGGAGACGCCTACGTGTCCTGGACCAGCGGCAGCCCGAACACCGCGCTCGGGTCCGCGGTCGTGCTGGTGCTGTGGCGCTTCGCCGGGTTCAACATGCTCATCCTGCTCACCGGCCTGCAGGCGATCCCGCTCGACGTGTACGAGGCGGCCCGCCTGGACGGGGCGACCCGCTGGCAGATCTTCCGCCGGATCACGGTGCCGCTGATGCGCCCGACCATCGCGCTGGTGCTGACGCTCATGGTGACCGGCTCGCTGCTCGCCTTCGACCAGTTCTGGATCCTCACCCGTGGCGGCCCCGACAACAGCACCACGTCGCTGGTGATGGTCATCTACCGGGAAGCCTTCATCGAGCTGGACCTCGGCTCCGCGGCGGCCATCTCGGTGGTCCTGCTCGGGGTGCTCGTCGTGTTCAACGCCATCCAGCTCGGCGTCCTGCGCCGCCGATCGCAGTAGTGGAGCCGTCGTGAAACTTCGCAACGCGGGCTTCGGCGTCACCGGCGCCGCCCTCGCCGTGCTGTTCCTGTTCCCGCTGCTGTGGAGCGCGTGGGCGTCGGTGCGCACCCCGACCGGCTTCGGCACCGAGAACTACCGCCGGCTGTTCACGTCCGACAACGGCATCCGCGTCGAGCACGTCGTCAACAGCCTCACCGTGTGCGCGCTCACCGTCGGCGGCACGCTGCTGGTCGCGACCCTCGGCGGCTACGCCTTCGGCCGGTTCACCTTCCCCGGCAAGAACGCCCTGTTCCTGCTCACCCTGGCGATCCTGATGGTGCCCTACGCGACCATCCTCATCGCCCTGTACGTGCTGCTGGGCTGGATCGGGCTGCAGGACTCGCTGCTCGGGCTCAGCCTGGTCCTCATCATGTTCCAGCTGCCGTTCTCGATCTTCATGATGCGCAACGCGTTCGAGGCGATCCCGAAGGAGCTGGAGGAGTCCGCGCTCATCGACGGCTGCAACAGCTTCGGCGCGCTGACCCGCGTCATGCTGCACGCGGTGCGGCCCGGGCTGATCACCGTGGGGCTGTTCGCGTTCCTCACCTCGTGGAGCGAGTTCTTCGCCCCGCTCATCCTGCTCAACTCCACGTCCAAGTTCACCGTCATGCTCGCCGTGGTCAACATGCGCACCGCCTCGTTCGGCGCCATCGACTACGCCGCCCTGGAGGCCGGCGTCACCTTCATGGCGGTGCCCTGCCTGCTGCTCTTCCTCGTCCTGCAACGCAGCTACGTCCGGGGCTTCATGTCGGGCGCACTGCGCGGATAGCGCGACTTCGGAAATACGGCGGACCGTCCACGAGGGACGGTCCGCGGACACCCCATACCCTCGGGAGGGACCCATGTCCTCACCACCGGTGACCCGCCGCACTGTCCTGCGGACCACCGCCATCGCCGGCGCCGCTACCGCCGTCGCCCCGCTCCTCGCTCCGACCGCCGCTTTGGGAAGACCGGACACCGGCGTCTCTGCCTACGCGTTCCCGCTCACCGCGGTGCAGCTGCTCAGCAGCCCGTTCAGCGCCGCCGCCGGCCGCATCCACTCCTACCTGCTGTTCCTGGACAACGACCGGCTGCTGCACACGTTCCGCCTCAACGTGGGCCTGTCGTCCTCCGCCACCCCGTGCGGCGGATGGGAGTCGCCGACCACCGAGCTGCGCGGTCACTCCACCGGCCACATCCTGTCCGCCCTCGCCCAGGCCTACGCCAGCACCGGCAACACCGCCTTCAAGACCAAGGGCGACCAGCTCGTCACCGTCCTCGCCCAGTGCCAGTCCCGGGCCGCCACCGCGGGCTACAACACCGGCTACCTCAGCGCCTTCCCGGAGAGCTTCATCGACCGGGTCGAGGCCCGGCAGGCCGTCTGGGCGCCCTACTACACGCTGCACAAGCTCTTCGCCGGCCTGCTCGACATGCACCTGCTGGCCGGCAACGCCCAGGCGCTGACCGTGCTCACCGGCATGGCCGCCTGGGTCAAGTTCCGCAACGACCGGCTGACTCAGGCCCAACGGCAGAACATGCTGGACACCGAGTTCGGCGGGATGAACGAGGTCCTCACCAACCTCTACCAGCTGACCGGCAACGCCGCGCACCTGGCCGCCGCGCAGCAGTTCGACCACGCCGAGATCTTCGACCCCCTGGCCGCGAACACCGACAACCTGAACAACTACCACGCCAACACCCAGATCCCGAAGATCGTCGGCGCGATCCGCGAATACCATGCGACCGGCACCACGCGATACCGCGACATCGCCGTCAACTTCTGGGACATCGTGACGCGGCGGCACACGTACGCGATCGGCGGCAACTCCAACGGCGAATACTTCAAGGCACCGGACCGCATCGCCAGCGAACTGTCCGACACGACCGCGGAGTGCTGCAACTCGCACAACATGCTGAAGCTGACCCGGCAGCTGTTCTTCACCAACCCGTCCAGGGTGGACTACCTCGACTACTACGAGAAGGCGCTCTACAACCACATCCTGGCCTCGCAGGACCCGAACTCCGCGCACGGGTTCCAGTGCTACTACGTGCCGCTGCGCGCGGGCGGGATCAAGACCTACAGCAACGACTACAACAGTTTCGTCTGCTGCCACGGCACCGGCATGGAGAGCAACACCAAGTTCGGCGACAGCATCTACTTCCACGACGGCGCCAGCACCCTGTACGTCAACCTGTTCATCCCGTCGGTGCTGACCTGGTCCGCGCGCGGCGTCACGATCCGGCAGGAGACCGGGTTCCCGGAGGTCGCCTCGACCAAGCTCACGGTGACCGGCTCCGGGGCGTTCACCATGAAGGTGCGGATTCCTTCGTGGGCTTCCGCAGCAACGGTCCGCGTCAACGGCACCGCTCAGGCGGCCCCGGCGCCCGGCACGTTCGCCACGATCAGCCGCACCTGGGCGTCCGGCGACGTGGTCGACGTGACCCTGCCGATGGCGCTGACCCGTGAGGCCACGAACGACAACAGCAGCGTCCAGGCGGTGAAGGTCGGCCCGATCGTCCTCGGCGGCCTCTTCGGTACCAACAATCTCAGCGCCCTGCCGGTGCTGAACCCGTCCTCACTGACCGCGACGGCGACCCCGCTGCAGTACACGGCCGGCGGGGTCACCCTCCAGCCGTTCTACAAGGTCCACGGTCAGCGCTACAGCGTCTACTGGTCGGTGAACAGCACCCCGCCGCTGCCGCTGTTCGTCGCGCACTACCTGTTCGACGGCAACGGCAACGACGCCACCGGCAACGGCCGCACCGCCACGGTCGTCAACGGCACCTACGTCACGGGGCGCACCGGCAGCGCCGTCAACCTCAACGGCACCAACGGTTACGTGGCGCTGCCGTCGGGCATCCTGTCCGGCGCCACGAACTTCTCCGTCGCCCTGTGGGTGCGCGTCGACGTGCTCACGAACTGGGCCCGTGTGTTCGACTTCGGCAGCGGTACCGGCGTCAACATGTTCCTGGTCGCCCGTTCCGGATCCGGCACCGCCCGCTTCGCCATCACCGCCACCGGCGCGGGCGGCGAGCAGCGCATCGACGCGCCCGCCGCGCTGCCCGCCGGGGCGTGGACGCACGTGGCGGTCACCCGCAACGGGAACCTCGGCGTGCTCTACGTCAACGGCGCGGAGGCCGCCCGCAACACCGCGCTGACGCTCACCCCGGCGAACCTCGGCGCCACCACGCAGAACTGGGTCGGCCGCTCCCAGTACGCCGATCCCTACCTCGACGGTGCCGTCGACAGTCTCCGCCTCTACAGCCGCGCGCTGACCGCCGCGGAGGTCGCCGACCTCGCATCCACCGGCACGTGACCCCTTCGGCTTCGGGAAAGGACGGTCCTCATGCAACGCTTCCTGCACAGGTCCGCTGTGCTCGCCTTGCTCATCTCGGTCGGTGTGCCGGTCCTCGAGTCGCCGGCCGCCGCCGCGCCCGTGACCTTCGCCAGCACGATCGTCAACCGCGCCAGCAGCCAGTGCGCCAACGTCCCCAACGGCGCGCCCACCAACGTCCTGCAGCTGGTGCAGGCCACCTGTAACGGTGCGACCAGCCAGAACTTCACGTTCGTGCCGGTGGCGAACACCACCGACACCTACACCGTCAGCACGCTCACCGCGGGCTCCTGCATCGACGTGACCGGCCGGTCCACCGCGGACAATGCGGCGATCATCCAGTACACCTGCAACGGCCAGACCAACCAGCAGTTCCGGCTGCAGGCGGTCACGGTCTCCGGCGTCACCAACACGTTCAACCTCGTCGGCGTCCAGTCGAGCAGGTGCATCGCGGCGGGATCCGCCGGTCTGGTGCAGCTGACGTGCAGCACCGCCTCGGACCGGGTGTGGCGGCTGCCGTCCTTCAACGGCGGCACGCCTCCGACGACGCGCACGTTCACGAACCCGCTCGACCCGCAGGGCCCCGACCCGTGGCTGACCTACTACGACGGCTACTACTACCTGGCCTCGACCACCTGGAACCGCACCATCACGATGCGCAAGAGCCGCACCCTCGGCGGCCTCAAGACCGTGCCGGAGACGGTCATCTTCAACCTGACCCGGCCCAACGGCGCCGGCACCATGTGGGCGCCGGAGTTCCACCTGCTCAACGGCCCCAACGGGCAGCGGTGGTACTTCTACTACACGGCCGGCGTGGAGCCGTACAACCTCGGCACGCAACGCATCCACGTCCTGGAGAGCGCCGGCCTGGACCCGATGGGCCCCTACACGTTCAAGGCCGACCTGCTCGACCCGACCCAGGACAACACGTGGGAGCTCGACCCGAGCATCCTGCAGCTCAACGGGCAGCTCTACCTGCTCGGCACCTTCTACAACGGCTCCCAGCCGATGTTCATCCGGCCGCTGAGCAACCCCTGGACGGCCGGCGGCACCCGCCGCATCCTGTCCACGCCCACCTACAGCTGGGAGACGGTCGGCGGCGCCGTCAACGAGGGCGCCGAGGTCCTCACCCGGGGTGGCAAGACGTTCATCGTCTACTCGGCCAGCCACTGCTCGACCCCGGACTACAAGCTCGGCATGCTCACCTACAACGGCGGCGACCCGCTGCTGTCCTCGTCGTGGGTGAAGTCCCCTCAGCCGGTCTTCCAGCGCTCAAACGCCAACTCGGTCTACGCACCTGGCCACAACGGCTTCTTCAAGTCGCCCGACGGCACCGAGGACTGGATCGTGTACCACGCGAACAGCTCCACCAGCGGCGGCTGCGACATGAACCGCAGCACCCGCGCCCAGAAGTTCACCTGGAACGCCGACGGCACCCCGAACTTCGGCGTCCCCGCCGCCCTCGGCACCCAGCTCGCCGTACCGTCCGGCGAACCGGCCTCCTGATCCTCGGCTGAAGCGTGCAGCCGGAGGGTGCCCTGGTGCCCCTCCGGCTGCACATTTTCGCGCGGGTCAGGTGGGGCGGCGCAGTGACCGCAGGGTGCGCACAGCGCCGGTGGCGGCCAGCGCCCAGACGACCAGCAGCGGCTGGAACGCCAGGCGGACCGCCCGCTTGGCGTCGGTGTCCAGGCCGAAGCCGTCCTTGTGCTCGGCGAACTGGGCGATGTTGCCCGGGAAGACGGCGATGAAGAACGCCGCCGTGACCGCGCCGAGGATGCCGCGGGCCGGTTGCCGCCACACCATGAGCAGCGCCACGCCGAGCGTGAGCTCGACCACGCCGGAGGCCACGACGACGAGGTCGGGGTCGAGCGGCACCCAGGACGGCACCTGCGCCTGGAACTCCGCACGGGCGAGCGTCAGGTGGGCGGTGCCGGCGGCCAGCAGCAGCGCGCCGAGCAGCACCTGCCCCACGGCGGCGGCCACCTTCCGTCGAGCCGAGGTGGCCGTCATGCGGCGCCGCCGGCCGCGCTTCCCGGTCCCGCCGTGCAGCTGTGTGTCACGTGGTCATCCTGCCCGACCCGTTGCCACGGCCGGCGCCCGCCCTTCGCGCCGCCCCCGGGCCGGCACGACGTCTACGCGGGCGGCAGGCGGGTCTGGAGATGCTGGCAGACCTCGGCGCACAGGGCGGTGGTCGACCGGGTGCCGTCGAGGATCAGGCCGGCGCGGCGCCCGGCGGGCGCGATGTGCCGGACGTAGGCGGCGCGGCCGTGCTCCAGGTACCCGCGCAGCACCAGCCCCGCGTCCCGGCCCTCGCCGATCTTCCGCAGCGTCTTGCGGGCGATGCTGACGTCCGGCGGCGTGTCGACGAAGATGGTCCAGCGGGCAGCGGCGCGTACCGCGTCCAGCGTGAGGGCGAAGATGCCCTCCACGATGATCAGGTCGGCGCCCGCGACCGCGGCGACGGCGGCCCGGACGCGACCCAGGTCGATGGCGTCGGGGTCGCTGAAGTCGACGACGCGGCCCGGCCCGTCGTAGCGGGGGAGGCTCGGCGCGACGCCCGGGTCGGTGTGGTAGCAGTCGTCGAGCCGGACGACCGGCACGCGCAGCGCGACGGCGACGGCGTCGGCGAGGGTGCTCTTGCCGGACCCGGCGGCACCGCCGACGGCGAGGATCGGCGGTGACGGAGGCATCCGGCCATGGTCCCAGCCGGGCCGGGCGACCGGATGGCGGGCCGCCACCTGCGCGGATCCGGGCCCACTCACGCGGCGTGGGTCGCGTACGGTCTCCGCCACGACCCTGGGAGGACGAAACATGGCGGACGACGCCCGCAACACACTCGCCGTCTGGCGGACCTTGATGCTGGTGGGGATCATCGGCAACGCCATCGGGCTCATCGGCGACGTGCCGATCCTGACCCTGATCTTTGCGCCGGTGGCGCTTGTGGGGGCCATCGGCTTCCTGGTCGCCAAGCAGAGGGCGAAGGCAAGGTCGTAGCGGGAACCGGGCAACCTGTTGCACGCCTGTCTCCGTGTCTTACCCGATGAAGATGCGAAGGCTGCGGCTCGGCGGGCGGCGTGAACACGACGAGGAGTTCGTCGCGTACTACGCCGCCCGGGCGGGTCACCTGCGAAACACCGCGTACCTGCTGTGCGGCGACTGGCACCTCGCCGAGGACCTGACGCAGACGGCGTTCACGAAGCTGTACCGGGCGTGGACCCGGATCGACCGGCACGACGTGCTCGACCAGTACGCCCGCCGGGTGCTGCTGCGTGCGTTCCTCGACGAGGGCCGCCGGCCGTGGCGGCGGGAGCGGCCCACGCTGCCCGGCGACGAGGCGCTCGACACGGTGGCGCCCGAGCAGCGCGGTGTCGAGGACCGGCAGGTGCTCAAGACGGCGCTGCTGCGCATCCCGAAGGGGCGCCGGGCGGTGCTCGTCCTGCGTTTCTGGGCGGACCTGTCGGTCGAGCAGGTCGCCGAGGTCCTCGGCTGCTCGACCGGCACCGTCAAGAGCCAGACCGCCCGCGGCCTCGACAACCTGCGTGACGTGCTCGGCGACGCCCTCGACGACCTCAAACCCACCATCCCAGGAGGACAACCGTGAACGACGTCAGACACCTGTGCGAGGTCACCCTCGACGTGGACGCGCCCCCGCTGCGGGAGGCGGAGCAGGTCCTCGCGATCGCCTCCCGGGCCGCCGCGCGCCGCGACCGGGTCGTGGCCGCCTCCGTCGGGCTCGCCGGCGTGACCGTGGTCGCGGCGCTGGTGACCCCGGCGCTGCTGCCGGCACGGCCACCGGCGGCGGCCCCGGCGGTGGCCGCACCGGCCCTCACGACGTCCGCGGGCGTGCCCGCTGCGCCGCCGGTACCGGGGGCGAGCGTCCCCGCGACCCACGACCGTGTGGTCTACGACCTGCTGGTCGCGGCGCTGCCGGCTGGCTACGAATGGCGCAGCCGGTATGCGTTCGCCGGCTCGTCGCAGTCGCCGTTCCGGCTCGAGATGCCCGCGCTGGCGGGCCCGGTGCGCATCCACATGACCGCCTTCGTCGTCGTCACTGACGGGCACGGCGAGGGTCAGCTGTGGGCCGCGTTCGTCGGCGACGGCAATCCGGTGCCGGCCGGCGACGGGTGTGCCCAGCCCGGCGTGGGCCGCGACT
Organism: Dactylosporangium sp. NPDC049525; assembly: GCF_040676755.1. NCBI lineage: Bacteria > Bacillati > Actinomycetota > Actinomycetes > Micromonosporales > Micromonosporaceae > Dactylosporangium > Dactylosporangium sp. NPDC049525. Next base: position 108,811 of record NZ_JBFAPO010000008.1, read on the forward strand.
GCCGTGTCATGGACGTCGGCGGGGTGCCGGTCTCCGTGTGGCGTGAGGACGACGGCGAGGGCGGTGACGTGCTCGTCGCTCGCCGTTACCTGCAGGGCGGGTACCTCATGGTCGTCGCCCGCCGCAATGTCCCCGACTACCGCATCGACACCACCCTGCCGCCCGACGCCGTCGGCGGGCCGCAGTCGCACGATGCGGGTCGACGGCCCGCGCTCGCCGCCGCGTTCATCGACGTGGAGCGGCTCGCCGCGCTGGCCGGGAACCCGGCGATGCTCCCGTGACCGCCTGAGCGTCAGGACCGCTGAGGGCGCCCCACCGGGTGCCCTCACGGCGGTGCGCCGCCGGCCGTCGATCTCCGTCGTGTGTTGCTCGCGCTGCTGCGCGGCCTCACCTACCTGCAGGCGAGCACCGGGCCGGACGCCGGCAACGTGGTGCTCTGGATGCAGCCCGACGGCACCCTCAACCCGAGCCCGACCCCGGTGGAGACACCCGACCCGTCGGACTCCGGCGCCTCCTACTGGCTCGCCCGCACCATCTGGGCGCTCGGCGAGGGCTACGCGGCCTTCCGCGACGCGGACCCCGCGTTCGCCGGGTTCCTCCAGCGGCGCCTCGACCTGGCCGTCGCCGCGCTGCACCGCCAGGTGCTCGTCCGCTACGGGCAGTACCAGGTGGTGGACGGCCTGCGCGTCCCGGCGTGGCTGGTCGTCGACGGCGCCGACGCGAGCGCCGAGGCCGTGCTCGGGCAGAGCGCCTACGTGCGCGCCGGCGGCCCACCCGCCGCCGTGACGGCCCTGCGGCAACTGGCCGCCGGGATCGCCGAGATGGGCCACGGCGACGCCCGCACCTGGCCCTACGGCGCGATCCTGCCGTGGGCGCTGTCCCGCTCGCTGTGGCACGCGTGGGGCGCCCAGATGTCCTCGGCCCTCGCCGAGGCGTCCACGACGCTGCGCGACCCGCGGCTGCTGGCCCCGGCCGTCGCCGACGCCGGCACCTTCACGCCGCGGCTGCTCACCGCGACCGGCCCGGTCAACGGCTGGCTGCCCGCACCGATCGACGACTCCCAGATCGCCTACGGCGCCGACGCCCGCGTCCAGGGGCTGCTCGCCGTCGCCGGCGCGGCCCGCGCCCCGGGTTTCCGGCTGCTCGCCGGCGTCGCCGCGGGCTGGTACTTCGGGCAGAACCCGGCCGGTGCCGTGATGTACGACCCGCGCACCGGCGTCACCTTCGACGGCGTCTCCGCCGACGGGACCGTGAACCGCAACGCCGGCGCCGAGTCCACCATCCACGGCCTGCTGAGCATGCAGGCCCTCGACGCCAACCCGGACGTGGCGGCGGTCGCCCGAGCCGGCGGCCCCGTGCTGCGTCGCGACGGCCAGCGCGTCGTCGAGGCCGAGAGCGGCACCCTGTCCGGCCCCGCGACCGTCGTCGCCGCCGATCCCGCCTGGACCGGCGAGTCGCAGTGGAGCGGCGCCGCGTACGTCCAGCTCGCCGCCGGCGCCCGGCTTTCGTGGACGCTGCCCGCCGCCGACCAGCCCCGTCTCGTGGCCGCGGTGCTCGACCGGGTGCCGGGCGCCGGCGGGATCACGGTGTTCGAGGCGGGCACCGTCCGGTACGGCGGTGGGGGAGCGCAGGGTGTCTCCGCAGCGCCGGGCATGCTGCTGCCGGTCCCGGTGGCGAACGCGGTCCCGGCCCGGGCGGGCCCGCTGACCGCGGTGACGACCAGCGGCAGCGGCCGGCTCGACGCGCTGCTGGTGACGCCACTGGTCTCGACCCTCGCCACGGGCGGCCTGGCCCACGGCGTGACGCTGCTCGCCAGCGCCGCCGACACCGCACGGCGGCTGACGGTCGGCGTACCGGGCGCCGGCAGGGTGGTGGCGAGCAGCTTCGACCGCCAAGGCCGGCCTGTCCACGTCGTCACCGGGCGGGGCGCGGTCACGGTCACCGTCCCGCCGGGCGGCTTCGCGGTCGCGGTGACCTGACCGGCCCGCGCCGGCCGCCCGGTTCCGTCGTCACCGCAGGACTGGCCGCCGGTCAGGCCGCGCGGATGACGTCGATGACCTCGTCGTGCGGGCGGCGCGGCCTCGGCGGGACCGCCGGTGCGCTCTCGTTGACACCGAGCCGGATCGTCAGCTGCCAGCACCCCGCCGGTGTGTCGCAGGTGTTCGGGGTGTCGCTCACCACCGACGACGCCAGCCCGACCGTGGTCGCGGTCAGCAGGACCGCGCTGGCCGCCTCCCCGGTCGTCAGCCAGTCCGCCCGGGTGTTGCCGGCGGTCGTGAACGCCAGATAGGTGGTGTACCTGTCCTCACCCGGGCCGGGGTCGCGGAACGGGCCGGTCCGCGAGATCTTCGGCACGGCCGGGGTCGGCGGTACGCCGTCCCGGCTCTCCGGGATCTGATGCGTCGGCCAGGTGAAGGCCATGACGGCCGCGGCCGAGGTCGGCACCGGCGGCTCCAGCTCGTACATGCCGACCGCGAACGGCTGCGCGGCCCGGCGGAGCAGCGCCATCACGTCCTCCGGCAGCGACGCGACGCCCAGGAACGGGCGCCGGTCGGTGCACCTGGTCCGCAGCGCGTGGTGCAGCCGCATGTCGTCCGCGGTCACCACGTGCGGGCCGGTGAGCGTCAATCTGGCCAGCAGGTCCGGCTCGGCCGGATCGTCGAGCCGGTCGACCGTGAACGCGACCCCGAGGACGGCGAGCACGACGCAGGCGTGGTGGAGCACCGCCCCGCAGCTGATGACCATCAACCGGCCCTGCGGGTCGGTGCCGGTCAGCTGGCGGGAACGGTCCATCCGCAGTTCGAGGGTGTCGGCGCGGATCCGCCACAGCCACGGCTGGGAGTCCTCGATCGACGGGGCGAGGCAGGCGACGCGGGCCGCCTCGTACAACACGTCGCGCGCCGTCAACGGCGCCTGCTGGGCCTGGCTCATGGTCGTCCCTCCGCCGGGGCGGGCACTGCTGACGCAGCGCAGGCGACGGCCGGTCATGACCGCGGGGTCCGGACGGATCGGGAGCGCGGACACGCCCGAGGTCAACTGTACGCCGCCGACGGCACCGTGCGGCCGGCGAGCCGACGCTGACCGCCGCACACCGGCGCCGCGCGGAGCGCACGACGCGGGTACCGTCGGCGGCGTGACGGAGCTGGTCGGCGACGAGCTGGTGGAGCCGTGCGACTGCGGTGGCACCCGCCGCAGCCAGGTCTCCGAGCTGGTGGACGGCGACGACATCGCGTGGGGGATCGCCGGCTGACGGGTGAGGGCGTCACCGGTACGCCCGCCGAGATGCGCCTGCTCGCCGGCCGGCTCGGCGCGGTGGGCGCGACGCTGGCCGTCGAACCGGTGCCGCCCGAGTCCTGAGCGGCTTGCGGCATCGCCCGCGTTCAGGACAGCAGGTCGGTGGCCGCCTCGGTGGCGGCGGTGGCTTCGGCGGACAGGCCGGCGGCTTCGAGCTCGACGGCGAAGGCTCGCAGTCCGCTGGCGACGGCGGCCAGGTCGGCGTCCGGGGTGGCGGCGACCATGCGGCTGGCCTCGATCATGTCGGCTGCGGTGGTGCGGGCCTGGTCGAGCTGGTGGTCGGCGATGTGCCGGCGGGTGAGCAGGTGCAGGGACTGCACGAGGGCACGGCGGTGGGCGAGGAGGGCCGGGGCGGGCGGTTCGAAGGTGCGCAGGACGTCGACGGCGGCCTGGGTGGCGGCCGTTGCTTCGGCGGTGAGGCCCGCGGTCTCCAGCTCGGCGCCGAAGATCAGCAGGCTGCTGGCGACCGCGGCGACGTCGGCGTCCGGGGTGGCGGCGACCAGGCGGCCGGCTTGGATCATCTCCGCCGCGGTGGTGCGGGCCTGGCCGAGCTGGTGGTCGGCGATGTGCCGCCGGGTCAGCAGGTGCAGGGACTGCACGAGGACCCGGCGGTGGGCGAGCAGGGCCGGGGCGGGTGGTTCGAAGGTGCGCAGCACGTCGACGGCGGCCTGGGTGGCGGCGGTGGCCTCGGCGGTGAGGCCGGCGGCCTCGACCTCGCCGCCGAAGACCAGCAGGCTGCTGGCGACGGTGGCCACGTCGGCGTCGGGGGTGCCGGCGACCAGGTGCCCGGTCTGGATCATCTCCGCGGCGATCGCGCGGGCCCGGTCGAGGTGCTGGCCGGCGATGTACTGCCGGGTCAACATGTGCAGCGACTGCGCGAGCAGCTGCCGGTGGGCGAGCAGCGCCTCGGCGGGCGGGTCGAACCCGCGCAGGGTCGCGACGGCCTCGTCCGGGCGGCCCGGCGTCATCGTCAGCAGCCGCCGCGCGAAGTCGGCGACCGCCCGGGCCCGGTCCAGGAACGGCTGCGGCCACGAGTCGGCGTTGTCGATGCGGACCGGGTTCAGCGCTTGGCGGTAGTCGAGGGCGAGCGCCGCCGACGCCGGGTCCTGACCGGGTGCCCGGATCTCCAGGCGTCCTTCGTGCCCTGACGACTGCAGGTACGGTCCGTCGACGAGCGGCAGCGACGTGAACCCGTCGACGAGGACCGGCTGGCCGTCGACCTTGAAGATCCTGGGCACGTACCGGAACTGGTCGGGGCGCATCCAGAACTCGAAGGCCTGGGCCGGCTCGTCGGGGGTGAGGAAGGTGTACTTCGCGTCCCAGTCGAGCTTGGCCGGGAACGTGTTGCGGCGCCTGATCCGGTCGGCGAACACGTCGAACGGCATGGCGGTGGCCTCCATCGCGTACAGCCAGCCGAAGTTGCGCGGCACCGTGCCGTAGTTCACCTTGAGACGTTCCGGGTCGGCCACCGGCGTGCGGTACACGGCGACGTAGAAGCCGAGCCGCCGGTCGCCGAGCGCCGGCGCGTCGAGGTCGAGCAGCAGCCACGGGCCGTCCGGGGCGGCGCCGGTCAGCAGCCGCCACCGGTCCGGCACCTCAAGGTTCGCGCCGCAGGCGAAGCCGAGGTGCACGCCGGTGTTGACCGCGTCGCGCTGCAACTGCGCGTCGCCGTCGGCGTCCACGTCACCCGGGTACGGATCGAACCGGATGAGCTCGGCAAAGGTGGCATCGGCGCGGACCGGGATGAGCGTGGTCGACTGGGCGACCGCGACCTGCTTGTAACCCTGGAACTCGTCCCGGCCGTAGCCGCTGTTGAGAAACATCCCGCCGGCGCTGAGCAGGAACGACGGCGAGCTGTAGTACAGCTCGACGCCGCCGTCGGCCACCTCGTCCGCCTCGGTCATCATCGGCCGCCGGCCGTGGTGGAAACGGTGCTGCGCGGGCTCGTGCCCGGTCAGGGCGATGATGTACGGCGCCGGCGGCGGACGGTACCTGGCGAGGCCCGCGATGACCCCGCAGAACGTCCACCCGCTCAGGAACCACGGCCACGGCTTCCCCTGCTCGGTGGTGGGTCCGGCGTAGGTGAGGAACAGGTTGGTCACTTGGTCCACGTTGGGGCCGATCAGCTCGTTGCCGGCGTTGTCGGGCTTGTTGGTGTTCTCCCGCATCCGGCGGAACGGCGGGACCCGCCGGCCGCGGCTGCTGGAGACCGCGAACTTGGTCATGATGTAGTCCAGGACGATCTGCGCGGCCGTGCGCAGCCTGCGGTCGCCGAACTCGTGCAGGTTCAGCAGCACGTGCAGCGACAGGCGCTGATACGCGCGGGCGTTGAACTCCATGAAGTCGTGGCGGGCGAAGTTGGCCATGAAGTTCAGCAGCCAGTCGCGCACACCGTTGGTGGTGTTGTCGAACCGGGTGTCCCCGGTGCGTTCGAACAGCAGCTTGTTGATCAGGTACTTGCTGCTGTTCATCATCAGCAGGTGGTTCTCGGTCTCCGGGGCCTTCTCGGTCAGCAGCCAGTACCACTCGAACCCGGGGTCGATCGGGCCCGGCAGCCTCGCCGGGATCAGGTCACGGACGATGAAGTCGACCTGCTCGGCGGTCAGCAGGCTGCGATAGCGGTACAGCACCACCATCAGACCCTTGAGCGCCATGTCGTAGTCGCCCGGGCGGGAGCCGACCGGGAACCCCTCGTCGAAGTGCGTGCCCATGGCGCCGAGGCCCTGCGAGGAGGAGCGCAGCAGCGTGTGGGTCACCACGCTGTGCGGCAGCTCGCCGGGGAGGTGGAAGTCCGGGTCGATCGACAGCACGTGCAGGTGGGCGATGAGCTGGATGCTGGTGTTCTCGTCCGCGATGCTCGTGGGTCCGTTCATCCGGCGGGTCCGCACGAAGTGCCTGGCGATGGCGTTCGCCCGCACGGCGTGGCTGGCGAACGCCATCGCCGGTGAGCTGTCCGGTGGGGGCGGATCGAGGGCGGCGTCCGGGGTGGGCTGGACGTACCGGACGGTCACCGGTGCGGTGGTCGGCAACCCGGCCTCGGACTGGGGGAACCCGTCGAACCTGGGATGCACGACGAACGCGTACGTGGCGTCGCCCCACGGCGGGCTGAAGCGCAACCGGCCGCTGCCCCGCCCCTGCCGCACCCACTCCAGGCCGAGCTCGGCGACGGCCGCGTGGTCGAACGGGGCACCGTTGCGGGAGATGTCGACCCGGAAACGGTCGTACGGCAGCTCGAAGCCACCCCACTGCACGTCGATGGCGTCGCCGACCTGATGCGCGGACATGGCGAAGTCCGGGCCCAGCGCGAAGTGGTTGACGATCTGGCCGCGTTCGAACGGCTGGGCCCATGCCGTCGACCCGGGCACGGCGAACTGCGCGGCGGCCGCCGTCGGCTGGCCCAGCGGCCCCGCGGCGGCGCCCAGCTCGTGCCAGCGCTCGAGGAAGGCGTCCTCGACCGGGAACGGCGGCTCGGCGAGGTCCGGCACCCGCCCCAGTTTCAGGTGCACCGGCACCGTCCAGCCCCGCTCGGTGTGATCGTCGTCGAAGCCGGCGACGTGGAAGTCGTAGCCGCCGAACCCCTGCAACCGCAGCCACAGCTGCAGGTCCGAGCCGGGACCGATGGGACGGAACGTGAAGTCGCGGTGCAGGCCCAGGGACTGGCCGTCGAGGAACGCGTTGCACCGGTAGTACTCGTGGCCGCCGCGCGGGATCGACCACTGCAGGCACACCTCGTTGCGCAGCCGGAACGCGCTGACCAGCATGTCCTGTTCGGGTGCCCACACCATTTCGCCGCGTTCGAACCGCTGCCGCCGGCTGGCCGTCGCCGGGACGGGCTCCTCGCCGCTGAGCGCGGCGCCGAACGGCCCGTCCGCGCCGCCCCACTCCCGCCAGCGGACCCCGATCAGGCCGCCCACGACGAAGGCATCAGGCATTGTCGACCCCCACGGCTCGGCCGGTTCCGGCAACCGGGTCGTTGCCCGTACACCTGCCTCATCCAACCGCGTGGTCACCGTGCGTGTCGCCGCCGGATCGGTCAGCATCGGCTGCACGGACAGCGCGATGCGCACCGTCCCGGCGGCCGACCGCGCCGGGTGCGAACGGTCACGGTGCGTCGTCGAGGTCCTCCCTGCGGGGGAGCGGGACGGGACTGATGTCGTAGCCGAGGTCGACGATGGCACGCAGCAGGTATGCGCCGAGGCGGCGGAGAAGGTCCACGCCAGAGACCTTGACACCGGTCGATGCAGCGGCGATGCGGTCGTGGCTGCCGCGGGGCTCCAGCGGTGCTCCAGCGATGCTCCAGCGAAACTGTGCGGAAGATCCACCCGGCTCGATCACGCTGGGCGATGTCGCGTCCGCGGGTCACCGCGGCGCGTTCCCGCCGGCATCGAGGACAGGACTTTTCCGATATGCGACACACCCTGGCGGCCGCCGCCACCGCGCTCGCCCTGTTAGCCGTCACCGGATGCGGGTCGACCACCGCGTCCGGGGAGCCCGCCGCCGGGGACGGCACGCCGGCGGCCGGCGGGACGTTCAACTACGCGATCGACTCCGAACCCAGCTGCCTCGACCCGCATGTGAGCCTGGCGGACGCGACCGCGTTCATCACCCGCGGCGTGGTGGACTCCCTCGTCGTGCAGGACGCCGACGGCAGCTTCAAGCCGTGGCTGGCGAAGTCGTGGAAGGTCTCCGACGACCTGAAGACGTACACCTTCGACCTGCGCACCGACGTGACGTTCCACGACGGCACGAAGTTCGACGCGGCGGCGGTCAAGGCGAACTTCGACCGGATCGTGGCCAAGGAAACCAAGTCGCAGTACGCCAGCACGCTGATCGGCCCGTACACCGGCACCACCGTCATCGACGAGCACACCGCGGAAGTGAAGTTCAGCGCGCCGTTCCAGCCGTTCCTGCAGGCGGCGAGCACCGCATATCTGGGCATCCAGTCGCCGAAGGCGTTCACCGACTACGCCGGCGCGCTCTGCGAGCACGTGGTCGGCTCCGGGCCGTTCGTGTTCACCAGCCACACCCGGCAGCAGAACGTGACCCTGACCCGCAGCGCCACCTACACCTCGGCGCCGCCGACCGCGAAACACACCGGGCCCGCGCACCTCGACAAGGTCGTCATCCGGTTCCTGTCCGAGAGCGCGACCCGCCTCGGCACCCTCACCAGCGGCGAGGTGCAGGGCATCAGCGCCGTGCCGGTGCCCAACGTCGCCACGGTACAGGCCAACACGGCGCTGCAACTGGTGCGCACCGACGCACAGGGCGCCGTCTACACCCTCTACCCGAACACGTCACGGGCGCCGTTCGACGACGAGAAGGTCCGCCGCGCGTTCCAGCAGGCTCTCGACGTCGACACCCTCGTCAAGAGTGTCTACTTCGGACAGTACAAGCGGGCGTGGAGCGTCCTGTCGCCGAACACGAAGTACTACGAGCCGGCGCTGGAGCAGAAGACGAAGTTCGACGAGGCGGCCGCGAACACGCTCCTCGACGAGGCCGGCTGGACCACCCGCGACACCGACGGCTACCGCACGAAGAACGGCAAGCGGCTCGCCGTCGTCTGGCCGTACACCCAGCAGCAGGCCGCCGTGCAGCAGCGCGGCACGTTCGCCCAGGCGGTGCAGGCGGCGGAGAAGAAGATCGGCATCGAGGTCGTGCGCACCAGCGTGCAGACCGCCGAACTATTCGGCCTCGTCGCGAAGGCCCAGTACGACATCTTCGACGAGAGCTGGACCCGCGCCGACCCGGACCTGCTGCGCATCTTCTTCGCCTCCACCAGCAAGCCGCTCACCGGCCAGAACATCTCGTGGGTCAACGACGCCACCGTCGACGGCTGGGTCAACGGCGCCGCCGCCACCGCGGATGACGCCAAGCGCAAGGACGCCTACAGCAAGACGCAGGCGTGGGTGCAGGAGCACGCCGCCGCGTTCCCCGTCTACGTTCCCGCGTACCTGCTGGCCGCGTCGACGAAGGTGCACGGCCTGCGCTCCGACCCGGCCTCGTTCCCGCTGCTCTACGATGTCTGGCTGACGAAATGACCCGGGTGCGGTGGCTGCTGCGCCGGCTCGCCGGTGGGATCGGCGTGCTCCTCGGCGCCGCCACCGTCACCTTCCTCGCAATGGAACTCATCCCCGGTGACCCGGCGCGCGCCCTGGTGGGCAGCGCGCCGGCAACACCGCAGACCATGGACCTGATCCGGCACGAGATGGGCCTCGACCTGCCACTGCCGGTGCGATACCTGCACTACCTGGAGCGGCTCGCCACAGGTGACCTCGGCCGGTCGTACCAGTTGCAGCAGCCGGTCAGCACGATCATCGGCGAGCAGGTGTGGCCGACGGTGCAGCTGGCACTCGCCGCGACGGTCCTCGCCTTCGCCGGCGCGGTCCTCGTCGCCACGCTCACCGCCGGCCGGTGGCGGGCCGCCCGCGCCGCCGCCCAGGCGGTCGAGCTGGTCGCGGTCTCCACCCCGAGCTTCTGGCTCGGGCTGCTGCTGCTGTCGGTGTTCGCGTTCCGGCTGCGGCTGGTGCCGGTCGGCGTCGACCAGGGCCCGGCGGCGCTGATCCTGCCGGCCGTCACCCTCGCCGTGCCGGTCGGCGCGATCCTCACCCAGGTGCTGCGCGACGGGATGGAAGGCGCGCTGCGGCAACCGTTCGTGGTGTCGGTGCGGGCCCGCGGCGTCAGCGAGTTCGCGGTCCGCGCCCGGCACGTGCTGCGGCACGGGCTCAGCCCGGCGGTGACGCTGTCGGGCTGGCTCGTCGGGCACCTGCTCGGCGGCGCCGTGCTCGTCGAGACCGTCTTCGCCCGGCCCGGGCTCGGCCGGGTCACGCTCGCCGCCATCAGCAGCCGCGACTTCCCGGTCGTCATCGCCATGGTGCTGTTCGTCGCGCTCGTCTTCGTGCTTGTCAGCACGCTCGTCGACGGCCTGTACCGCGTCATCGACCCACGGCTGCGAGGTGCCGCGTGACCGATCTGGCGGCAACCACCCGGCGCGTCCCTCGCGTTCCCACCGCTGGGGTCGTCGCCGCCGGGATCGTCCTGACGGCACTGGTCGTCGCGGTGCTCGTGCCCGACGTCATCAGTGCGGGTCCTGACGAGGTCGACCCGCTCATCGCGCTGCGCGCGCCGGACGCCACCCACTGGTTCGGCACCGACCAGCTCGGCCGCGACGTCTACACCCGCATCGTGCACGGCGCCCGCATCTCGCTGGTCACCGGCGTCGCCGCCACGGTCCTCGGCGTCGTCGCCGGCACGGTCCTGGGTTTGGTGTCCGCGCTCGGCGGCCGGCTCGTCGACGAGGCCCTCATGCGCGCCGTCGACGTGCTGCTCGCCCTGCCCGGCATCCTGCTCGCGCTGCTCGTCATCGCGGTGCTCGGCCCCGGCCCGGTCAGCGAGCTCGTCGCGATCGCGTTCGCCGCCGTCCCCGGCTACGCCAGGATGGTCCGCGGCCAGGCGCTGTCGGTGCGGCAGGCCGACTACGTCACCAGCGCCGTCGCGATCGGCGTCCGCCCGCTCCCGCTGGTCCTGCGGCACGTGCTGCCCAACTCGCTCGGCCCGGTGCTGGTCCTGGCGACACTCGGCACCGGCAGCGCCATCATCATCGGCTCGTCGCTGAGCTTCCTCGGCCTCGGCCCGCGCCAGCCGACCCCGGAATGGGGCGCGATGCTCGCCGACGGCCGCGACTTCCTGTCCACCGCCTGGTGGGTCGGGGTGTTCCCGGGCCTGGCCATCACCGTGACCGTCGTCGCGGTGACCGTGCTCGGCCGCCGCTGGCAACGACGATTCGAGGGACTGCGATGACCCTGCTCCGGGTCGAGGACCTGCGCGTGACCTTCCACAGTGGACGCCGCCGGGTCGACGCGGTCCGGGGCGTGTCGCTGGAGGTCGCGGCGGGCGAGTGCCTCGCCGTCGTCGGCGAGTCCGGCTCCGGCAAGAGCGTCACCGCCCGCACGCTGGTCGGGCTCACCGGCCCGGGCGCCCGCGTCGAGGCGGGCCGGCTCGAGTTCGCCGGCCGCGACCTGCGCCGGCTGGGGCCGCGCGGCTGGCGGGACGTCCGGGGACGGGGGATCGGCCTGGTCCTGCAGGACGCGCTGGTCTCCCTCGACCCGCTGCGGACCGTCGGCGCCGAGATCGCCGAGGCGCTGGCCTCGTCGCGAAGTTCCCGTCGGGCCCGGGTCGTGGAGCTGCTCGCCGAGGTGGGGGTGCCGGAGCCGGCGCAGCGCGCCCGGCAGCACCCGCATGAGCTGTCCGGCGGGCTGCGGCAGCGGGCCCTGATCGCCTCCGCCATCGCGGCCGGCCCGTCGCTGCTGGTCGCCGACGAGCCGACCACCGCCCTCGACGTCACCGTCCAGGCGCAGATCCTCGCGCTGCTGGCCCAGCGCAAGGCGAGCGGCACCGCCCTGCTGCTGATCAGCCACGACCTCGCCGTCGTCGCCGGCCTCGCGGACCGCACGGCGGTGATGCGCGACGGCCTGATCGTCGAGTCCGGCCCGACCGCGCAGGTGCTCACCGACCCGCAGCACCCTTACACCCGCCAGTTGCTCGCCGCCGTCCCCGGCGCGCACCCGCGCGGCACCCGGCTGTCCGGGCCGCATCAGCGCACCGCGGTCACGGTTGCGCCGGCGGTACCGCGGCAGCCTCCCGCATCGCCCGTGCCCGTGCTGCAGGCGCAGTCCGTCGGGAAGCGTTTCCGGCTGCCCGGCGGGGGATTCCGCGACGCGGTGCGCGACGTGTCGCTGACCCTCGCCGCGGGGGAGATCCTCGGCCTGGTCGGCGAATCCGGCTCGGGCAAGAGCACCGTCGCCCGGATCGTGCTCGGCCTGCTCACCCCGGACGCCGGCACCGTGCTGCTGCACGGCCGCCCGTGGAGCGCCCTGCGCGAACGCGACCGCCGGCCGTTGCGACGCAGCATCGGCGTCGTGTTCCAGGACCCGCTGAGCTCGTTCGACCCTCGCCACCCCGTGCGGCGCATCGTCGCCGAGCCGCTCGACGTCATCGGCCACCCCCGCGCCGACCGCCGCCGCGTGCTGGAGCTGCTCGACCAGGTCGGCCTGGGCGCCGCGGTGCTGGACCGGCGCCCGGTCGAGCTGTCCGGCGGCCAACGCCAGCGGGTCGCCATCGCCCGCGCCCTCGCACCCGGCCCGGCGCTGCTGGTCTGCGACGAACCCGTCTCCGCCCTCGACGTGTCGATCCAGGCCCAGGTGCTGGACCTGCTCACCGACCTGCGGGCAGAGCTCGGCGTGGCGATGCTGTTCATCTCACACGACCTCGGCGTGGTGCACCACCTCAGCGACCGCGTCGCCGTCATGCGCGACGGCGCGCTCGTGGAGGTGGGCCCGGTCGAGGCCGTGTTCGCGGCGCCGCAGCACCCGTACACCCGCGAACTGCTCGCCGCAGTCCCGCGCCTGGAGGTCACGGCGCGACCGGACGTCAGGGAAGGCACGACGGCAATCGTCAGCGTCCCGCGTTGACCGTTGTCAAGACAGCAAATGCCTCTCGCGGTCCGATCTGAGTCACCGGAGTCTGGCCTTCGCCCGGTGCTCGGCAATCAGCCTCGCGGCCAACTCGATCGCGACATCCTTACCGTGAGCAGTGACCGCTGCTGGCGTGATCGCGTCTTCCGCAACCGGGCGGACATGCCGCGGCATGCCATGTCCGATCTGAGCAAGCCATCTGGCTGGCACGGTCGGACCATCACGGGAACGAGCCTTCTAGCTGCTCCCTCTGGGTCGGCAGCGAACACCGCAGCCCACTCCGGCCGCGGGAAGCGGGCCGACAGGTAGTCAGGTGACAGAGTCGCGATCAGCCGGTCTGACGACTGCAGCGCCTTCTGCATCTCGATCACGAAGTTGCTTCCCGGCCGGAAGTCCCATGCCTGGATCACGACCGAGTACCCGGCCTCCTCCAGAACGTGGGCGATCCACACCGCCCACTCCTCGTCGGCGGAGGTGTAAGAGATGAAGAAGTCTTTGCGTGCGCTGTCCACGGAGCAAGCCTAGGTCACCTGATCGACATTCCTGCCGAGCCTTACGACGCCCGAGGAGCCGCGAAGATGTCGAAAATCCAGCTGACCCGGGACCGCGTGCGCGGTTGCATGGGCAGTGGCCTCCGGCGGTCAGATGCGGCATGGTTCGCTCAGGACGCGGCGGATGCGGCCGAGGTCCAGGTCGATCGAGAACCGGGACGGCACGTGCACCGGCGGGGCGTCCAGGGCCGGGTCGAACGACAATACCGCCTGGTGCAGCCGGCGCAGCGCCGGTGACGGCTCCAGGCCTAGTTCGTCGGACAGCACGGTCCGCAGGCGGGTGAAGACCTCCAGGGCGTGCACCTGCCGGCCGGAGCGGTACAGCGCCAGCATCAGGTGTGCGTGCAGGTTCTCGTGCACGGGGTGCCGCTCGACCAGGGCGCTGAGCTCGCCGATCAGCTCCTGGTGCCGGCCGAGGCGCAGGTCGACCTCGATCCGGCGTTCGATGGTGCTCAGCCTGCTCTCCTCCAGCGACGCCAGCCACGTGCGCAGCACCGGGCCGGGCTGCACGTCGACGAGTGCCGGGCCGCGCCAGACGGCGAGGGCGTCGCGCAGGGCCGCCGCGGCGACCGGGTCGTCGCCGTCGCTGAGGGCCTGCCGGCTGTCGCGGAGGCGGTCCTCGAACATGTCGACGTCCAGCTCGCCCTGCCGGGACACGAACAGGTAGCCACGGTCGCGGGTGATGAGCCGTCCCGCGCATCCCGTGCCGGTGGCGTGGTCGGATTCGCGGCCCAGCCGCAGCGCGCGGCGCAGCTGCATGATGTACGTGTGCAGCGTCGACACGGCGCTGGCCGGTGGGTTGTATTCCCACAGCTCCTCGATGCACTGGCTCACCGGCACCACCTGGTTGGCGTTGAGCAGCAGCAGGGCGAGCAGCTGACGTTGCTTCGGTGCGGTCGGCACCCGGATCGCCTCGTCAGCGCACAGCAGGAGCGGGCCAAGAATTCCCAGTTTCACGGTGTCTCCTATCGGATTAATAGGATTTTGGTCCGACTTCGCCGCTTGCTTCATTGCGAGGATTGGGCGCGGTCGACTGATCAAGTATTGCCGCTTACATTGAAGCTTATCGTAGGGAAAAGAAGCGGTCAAGGTGCCGGAAACGAGCTATCGGCGGCCTTTTGCACGCGTATGAGCAGGCGGAACCCGATATGCGCGGAGAAACAGATCGGTCGCGTCGGCGCAGATCTCGTCGATTTCCCAGGGCGCCAATGGCAGCGTGCCATATTTCGAACGTTGCTGTCCCTCATACGTGAGCTGGGACACGAAGTGCGCCGCGGCGCGGTCCGGCCGGTCGGCGCTCAGCACGCCCTGGGCCGTCAGCACGGCGACCCGCTGGATCAGCCAGCCCAGCAGCTTCGGGCCCGACTGCGGCTCGTCGGCGCCGCACGAGCGGTGCAGCTGCGGGTGGTGCGCCACCTCGGCGATGATCAGCCGCCGCAGCGCCGACACCTCCGGGTCCAGCGTCGCGGCCACGAACTGCCGCCCGAGCCGCAACAGGTCCTGCTCCAGCGCGTCAGGGTCGACGAGCAGTGTCTCGTCGAGCTCCGTGTCGCGGTCGGCGCCGGTGCGCGCCTCGTCGACCACCGCGACGAACAGCCGTTCCTTGTCGCCGAAGTGGTTGTAGATGGTCTGCTTCGACACGCCCGCCTCGGCCGCGACCGTGTCGAGACTGGCCCGCTCGTAGCCGGCGGCGATGAAGATCCGGGTCGCCGCCCGCATGATCGCGGTGCGCTTGCCGGGCAGTCCCCGGGGTGCGCCGGAGGGCAGCGTCGCGGGTTCCGTCGTCGTCGTGCTCGCCACCCGCATCACCCTCCCGCTCCCTGCCGGTCATACTAGACGGTACAGTCCAGACCTGCTACCAGTCCAGACCGCCATGCACGTCCACGACGCTGCCGTTGACGTAGGCGGCGCCCGCACCGGCCAGGAACACCGCGACGGCGGCCACCTCCTCGCCGCTGCCGGGGCGGCCCGACGCCAGCCGCGGGCCGTATTTCGCCCAGACCGCCGCGTTGCCGATGAGCTGCGCACCCATGCCCTCGGCGATGATGCCGGGGGACAGGCAGTTCACGGTGATCCCGTGCGGCGCCAGTTCCACCGCCGCGGTGCGGGTCAGCGCCTCGATCGCCGCCTTCGACGCGCTGTAGGCGGCGGCGCCCGGGGTCGCGCGGGTCGCGAGGGCCGAGGACAGCGTCAGGATCCGCCCGCCGCCGGCCCGCTTGAGCGCCGGCACCGCCGCCTGGATGGTGTGGAAGGTGCCGGCCACGTTGGTGCTCAGCACCTCCGCGAACGCCGCCGGCGCCAGCCCCGCGACCGGCCCCGGCCGGCTCACCCCCGCGTTCGCCACCACGACGTCGACGCGGCCCAGCCGGGCCTCGACCCGGTCGAACAGCGCCCGCACCGACTCCGGGTCCGTCACGTCCACCTGCTCGTCCGGCGGCTGCGCGGACCGGGCCGCGGCCACCACCGTCGCTCCCTGTGCGGCGAGGGCCGCCACGATCGTCCTGCCGATGCCCCGGGTGCCCCCGGTCACCACCGCCACCCGTCCTGTCAGACTCATGCCGACAGCCTCCGCACCGGTGCTACACAACACCTGGAGCCCGTCTCCAGCCCGGTCGTGGTCGGTGCTCCATCGATCACTGTCAGCGTTGCAGCATGGCAGATGCGAGGCGGGACCGGCGCCGGGTGGCGATCACCGGCATCGGCGTGGTGGCCCCGGGCGGGATCGGCACGAAGGCGTTCTGGGCGTTGCTCACCAGCGGGCGGACGGCGACCCGGACGATCACCGCGTTCGACGCCGGGGCGTTCCGCTCCAGGGTCGCCGCGGAGTGCGACTTCGACCCGGTCGTCGCCGGGCTGACCCAGCAGGAGATCCGCCGGATGGACCGGGCGGCGCAGTTCGCCGTCGTCGCCGCCCGCGAGGCTCTCACCGACAGCGGGCTGGACTTCGACAACCGCGACCCGAGCCGGACCGCGACCGTCATCGGCAGCGCTGTCGGCG
This sequence comes from Dactylosporangium sp. NPDC049525, assembly GCF_040676755.1. Taxonomy (NCBI): domain Bacteria; kingdom Bacillati; phylum Actinomycetota; class Actinomycetes; order Micromonosporales; family Micromonosporaceae; genus Dactylosporangium; species Dactylosporangium sp. NPDC049525. The sequence continues at coordinate 125,124 of NZ_JBFAPO010000008.1, forward strand.
CGACCACCAGCCTCGAACGCGAGTACGCCGTGGTCAGCGACGCCGGCCGGCACTGGCACGTCGACCCGCGGTACGCGGTGCCGCACCTCTACGACTACCTGGTGCCGAGCTCCCTGGCGGCCGAGGTCGCCTGGGTGGCCGGCGCCGAGGGACCGGCCGCGGTCGTGTCGACCGGCTGCACGTCGGGCCTCGACGCGCTCGGCCACGCCGCCGACCTGATCCGTGAGGGCTCCGCCGACGTGGTCGTGGCCGGTGCGACCGACGCGCCGATCTCCCCGATCACGGTCGCCTGCTTCGACGCCATCAAGGCGACCACGGCCCGCAACGACGACCCGGAGCACGCGTCCCGGCCGTTCGACCGCAGCCGCGACGGGTTCGTGCTCGGCGAGGGCTCCGCCGTGTTCGTCCTGGAGGAGCTGACCGCCGCCCGGGCCCGCGGTGCCCGCGTCTACGCCGAGATCGCCGGGTTCGCCGGTCGCTGCAACGCCTTCCACATGACCGGCCTGCGCCCCGACGGGGTCGAGATGGCCGAGGCGATCCGGGTCGCGCTGGACGAGGCCCGGCTCGACCCGACGGCCGTGGACTACCTCAACGCGCACGGCTCCGGCACCAAGCAGAACGACCGGCACGAGACCGCCGCGGCGAAGCTCAGCCTCGGCGCGCACGCCTACCGAACCCCGGTCAGCTCGATCAAGTCGATGGTCGGGCACTCGCTCGGCGCGATCGGCTCCATCGAGATCGCCGCGAGTGCCCTGGCGATCGAGCACGGCGTCATCCCGCCGACGGCGAACCTGCACGAACCCGATCCGGAGTGCGACCTGGACTACGTGCCGCTGCACGCCCGTGAGCAGCGCACCGACACGGTCCTGTCGGTCGGCAGCGGTTTCGGTGGTTTCCAGAGCGCGATGGTACTGGTGCGGCCATGACCACAGTCATCACCGGGCTCGGTGTGGTTGCCCCGAACGGGTTCGGGACCGAGGAGTACTGGAAGGCGACCCTCGAAGGGCGCGGCGGCATCGGGCGGATCACCCGCTTCGACCCGGAGCGGTACCCGGCCCGGCTGGCCGGCGAGATCCGCGGCTTCGAGCCGCGCCGGCACCTGCCGAGCCGCCTGCTGCCGCAGACCGACCACATGACCCGCCTCGCGCTCGTCGCCGCCGAGCTCGCCCTCGCCGATGCCGGTCTCGACCCGGCCGCCCTGCCCGCGTACTCCGCCGGCGTGGTCACCGCCAGCGCCTCCGGCGGCTTCGAGTTCGGCCAGCGGGAGCTGGAGAAGCTCTGGAGCCTCGGCGGCGAGCACGTCAGCGCCTACCAGTCCTTCGCCTGGTTCTACGCCGTCAACACCGGGCAGATCTCGATCCGGCACGGGCTGCGCGGCCCGAGCGGCGTCATCGTCACCGAGCAGGCCGGCGGCCTCGACGCGCTGGCGCAGGCCCGCCGGCACATCCGCAAAGGCATCCCGGTCGTGCTGTCCGGCGGCGTCGACAGCGCGCTGTGCCCGTGGGGCTGGATCGCGCAGGTCGCCAACGGCCGCGTCGCCACCGGCGACGACCCGGGCACCGCGTTCCGGCCGTTTCACCGCGACGCCGCCGGCTACGTGCCCGGCGAGGGCGGCGCCATCCTCGTCGTCGAGGACGCGGCCGCCGCGGCCGCTCGCGGCGCCGGCCCGGTCGCGATCGTCGGCGGGTACGCCGCGACGTTCGACCCGCCGCAGGGCAGCGACCGGCCCGGCACGCTGCGCCGCGCGATCGAGAACGCGCTCGCGGACGCCGGTACCGCCGCCGCTGACGTCGACGTCGTCTTCGCCGACGCCGCCGGGGTGCCCGCGCTGGACCGGGTCGAGGCGGCGGCGCTGGTCGCGGTGTTCGGCCCGCGCGGGGTGCCGGTGACCGCGCCGAAGACGATGACCGGCCGGCTCGCCTCCGGCGGCGCCGCGCTCGACGTCGCCACGGCCGCCCTCGCGCTGCGCGACGGCGTCGTCCCGCCGACCGTCAACGTCGGCACCCCCGCCCACGAACTGGACCTGGTCACCGCGGTGCGCCCGGCGCGGCTGCGCACCGCCCTGGTCCTCGCCCGCGGCTACGGCGGCTTCAACGCGGCCGTCGTGCTGCACCACCCGGACACCGCCCCGGACACCGCACAACGAGAAGGAGCAGCAGCATGAGCAGCAGCGAGCCGACCGCCGTCCTGACCGTCGACGAGGTCCGCCGGGTCCTGCGCGAGGTCGCCGGCGAGGACGAGACCGGCGGTCTCGACGGTGACATCGGCGCCGTGCCGTTCGCCGACCTCGGCTACGACTCCCTGGCTCTGCTGGAGCTCGCCGGCCGGGTCGAACGCGACTACCGGGTCCGGCTCGCCGACGACACCGTGGTGCAGGCCCGCACCCCCGACGAGTTCGTCGGCCTCGTGAACCAGGCCGTCCACCAGGCACAGGTCGTCGTGCCGTGAGGTTCGCCCTGTGCGCCGGCTGCCGGACCCCGCTGCGTCGGCCCGGACCCGCCCGCACCCTGCAACGCCCGTCCGCTGCCGGAGTGCACCACGCCTGGTCGACGCGCACCCGGCGACCCGCCGGGCAGGCCCAGCGCCCGGTCGCCCGACTGCTGACCGCTGCCACTGAGGAGGAGCAATGACCGACACACCGACCGGTACCCGGCACGCGCTGGTCACCGGGGCCACCAGCGGCATCGGCTTCGCCGTCGTCCGGGCCCTCGCCGGCGCCGGTCTCGGCGTGTACCTGTGCGCCAGGGACCCCGACGCCGTCGCGCTCACCGTCAAGGAACTGCGCGACGAGGGCCTTGACGTCGACGGGCAGGCGGCCGACGTGCGCGACCCCGGGCAGATCCGGGCCCTCGTCGCCGGTGCCGTGCAACGCTTCGGCCCGATCGACGTCCTGGTCAACAACGCCGGGCGCAGCGGCGGCGGGGTCACCGCGAACATCGCCGACGAGCTGTGGGACGACGTCATCGCCACAAACCTCACCGCCGTGTTCCACGTGACCCGGGAGGTGCTCACCAGCGGCGGGCTCGACGGGCGGGCCGGCGGGCGCATCGTCAACATCGCCTCCACCGGCGGCAAGCAGGGGGTCGTGCTCGGCGCGCCGTACTCGGCCTCCAAGCACGGCGTCATCGGCTTCACCAAGGCGCTCGGCCTGGAACTGGCCCGCACCGGCGTGACCGTCAACGCGGTCTGCCCCGGCTACGTCGAGACCCCGATGGCGCAGCGGGTCCGGGCCGGCTACGCCGCGGCGTGGCAGACCTCGGAGGACGAGGTGCTGGACCGTTTCCAGGCGAAGATCCCGCTCGGCCGCTACTCGACGCCCGAGGAGGTCGCCGCGCTCGTCGGGTACCTCGTCACCCCCGCCGCCGACCCCATCACCGCGCAGGCGATCAACGTCTGCGGCGGCCTCGGCAACTACTAGAGACCCGGCAACTACGAGATTCGAGGACTGGCAATGGTTTCGCAGCACGCAGTACACGACATCACCGTCGCCGCACCACCCGACCGGGTCTACGCACTGCTCGCCGACGCCGCCGGGTGGCCGGCGCTCTTCCCGCCGACCGTCCACGCCGAGGTGACACCCACCGGCGAGGGCAGCGAACGGCTGCACCTGTGGGCGACCGCGAACGGTGCGGTGAAGGCGTGGACCTCGCTGCGCACCCTGGACCCCGCGGCCCGCAGGATCACGTTCCGCCAGGAGGTGTCGGCGCCGCCGGTTGCCGCGATGGGCGGCGAGTGGCGGGTCGAGGAGCTCCCCGGCGGGCAGAGCCGGGTCCGGCTGACCCACGAGTACCAGGCCATCGATGCCGACCCGACCGGCCTGGCCTGGATCGAGGAGGCGATCGAACGCAACAGCGGCGCCGAGCTCGCCGCGCTGCGGGCCGGCGCCGAACGCTCCGACCCTTCCCTGGACTTCACCTTCGACGACACCGTCGAGTTCGCCGGCTCCGCGCAGGACGCACACGCGTTCATCTGGGACGCGCAACACTGGCCGGACCGGCTGCCGCACGTGCTGAGCGTCGAGCTGGGCGAGGAGCCGGTGGGCGTGCAGCACCTGAGGATGGAGACGCTCGCGAAGGACGGCTCCAGCCACACCACCGCGTCGATCAGGGTGCTGTTGCCGGACCTGCGCATCGTGTACAAGCAGTCGCAGCCGCCGGCGCTGCTCAGTGTCCACACCGGACGGTGGACGTTCGAGGAGCGCGACGGCCTGGTGCGGGCCACCTCACGGCACCGGGTCGTGCTGCGGCCCGAGGCGGTCGAGCGGGTCCTGGGCGCCGGCAAGACCGTCGCCGACGCGCGCACGTTCGTGCGGGAGGCGCTCGGCGCCAACAGCCTCGCCACGCTGCGCCACGCCGCCGGGGTGACCGCATGACCGTCGCCGTCGACACCGGGCTGTATCAGCGGGTGCAGCAGTTCTACGCGGTGCAGATGCGGCTGCTGGACGAGGGCCGCGCCGAGGAGTGGGCGGCGACGTTCACCGAGGACGGCGAGTTCGGCCAGGACCGCCGGCCCGAGCCGAGGCGGGGCCGGGCCGAGATCGGCGGGCGGCTGCGCACGGCCGCGGACGCCCTCGCCGCCCGTGGCGTGCTGCGCCGGCACTGGCTCGGCATGCTCGCCGTCGACCCGCAGCCGGACGGCACGGTGCTGACCCGGTACTACGCGCTGGTCATCGAGACCCCGCAGGGCGGGCCGTCGGCGCTGCACCTGAGCACCGCCGTCGACGACGTGCTCGTCCCGGACGGCGACGCGTTCCTGGTCCGCCGCCGGTACGTCGTGCACGACGGCTGGACCCCGTGAGCCTGGACGCCTTCTACGTGCGGCAGCTGCACCTGCTCAACGCCGGGGAGGTGGACGCGTGGGCGGCCACCTTCACCGGCGAGGCGGTCTTCACCCAGGTGGCGCCCGGCGGGCGGACGTTCGCCGGCGGGGCGCCCGCGCAGCGGCGGGGCCGGGAGGCGATCGCCGGCGCCCTGCGGGCCGCAGTGGCGAAGCGGGCCGGGATCCGGGTGGTCCGCCGGTACTGGCTGGGCATGCTCACCGCCGAACCCGCGCCGGACGGCGCGCTGCGGACCCGGTTCGCCGCCTTCAACGTCGAGACCCCGGCCGGTGGTCGCCCGGTCATCCACAACAGCACCACGGGGGAGGACCTGCTCGTGCCGGCGCCGGGCGGCTGGCTGGTCGCCACCCGGCGGATCACCCACGACGCCGTGGGCTGAGCACGCCTCAGATCGGCAGGGCCTTCTTGCCGATGCCCTTGATCGAGGCGCGGGCCTTCTTGCCCGGGCTCAGCAGGACGAAACAGCGCAGGTTCCGGTCGCCGGCCTCCCACTGCAAGTCGTCCACGCCGTCCCAGGCGACCCCGAACTCCGGGCGGGCGTCCATCTCGGACTCGGTGAGACCCAGATACGCGGCACCCAACGTCCAGCAGCGGTCGAGCATCGTCTTGCGGATGGCGTCGGCGGCAGGCTCCGGGCCACCGGCGGTGCCGACCTGGGCGGTGCCGATGAACTCGGCCTCATGCGGCCGCGTGCAGTCGATCGGGGTCAGCCCGTTGACGTCGTCCCACCAGCCCTCGGCGTCCTTGGTGCCGTCGACCTCCAGGCACCGGATCGCGTTCGGTGCGCTGCCGGCCAGCGTGCCCTTCACCGGCGCGGAGCCGAACGACATCTTGCCGTAGGCGTCGTTCAACGTGAAGATCGAACAGACGTAGGAGCGCAGCCCGCCCCGCCACGTCGCCTGGTTCGGCATCTGCACGTTGATGCCGAACATGCCGGTGTGCCAGTCGCCGCCGAGGTACTCGTTGGCGCCCTTGTCACAGGCCGCATACGCGGCCCGGAGCCCGTCGCTGCCGATCCCCGGCGGCTCGGACCCCTGCGCCGCGTTGCCCTCCACGGTGCCGATCAGGGCCACCTCGAGGGTGTGCCCGCGGTCGCACTCGATCGGGGTGGCCCGCACGAAGGTCGGGTCCCACGCCGGTTTCGTCGGGCTGTCCAGGCACATCCCGACGCTCGGCACGTCGAACTTCGGCGCCGTGAGGGCCTGCCAGTCGTCGACCAGGTCGCCGTCGGAGCCCGGTGGGCGCAGGGCACAGCCTGAAACGCCGAGCAACACACCGGTGAGCACGACGGCGATCGCCGCGCGGACACGCATCATCATCGATTCCCGAGCCCCCATGAGACTCCACCGGACCGTGGAGATGATGACTGTCTTCGCACGCGCGCGTTGTCAACCGCCGTACGGGTCGATGCCGCTGACTACGCGGCGCAAGGCAGGGGGCCGCCGTGCCAGGTGACCATCTCGGCGAAGACCGGCGCGGACGGCAGGTAGGTGCCGGCGGGCGCGCCGGTGCGTTCGGCGTAGGCGCGGTGCAGGTTGGCGACGAGGCGTTCCGGCTCGCCCCAGCCGGCGAAGTCGCCGAGGTCGGCGTCCAGGGCCGCGGCCAGCGGGGTCAGGCCGGCGGCGAGGCCCCGCTCGGCGAGGTCGTCGAGCCAGCGCAGGTAGGCGGTGGTCGCCTCGATGGCCTCCGGGCCGGCGACCGGGCCGTGCCCGCCGACGACGACCTCGGGCTCCAGCGCGGCCAGGGCGGCGACCGCGTGCAGGCTGCCGTGCACCGATCCCATGAGCACGAACGGGGTGTGCCCGGGCATCACGATGTCGCCGGTGAACAGGACCCGCTGCGCGGGCAGCCACGCCACCACGTCGCCGTTGGTGTGCGCCGGGCCGGGGTGCCACAGCCGCACCTCGGACCGTCCGACGTGGACGGTGAGCCGCTCGGTGAACGTCAGGTCCGGCAGGACGAGGGGCTGCTCGCCCCAGTCGACGTCCGGCCACACGTGCCGCAGCGCGGTGCCGCGGGCCGCCATGTCGTGGCGGGTCGCGGCGTGGGTGACGACGGTCGCGGGCGGGGCGAAGACGGCGTTGCCGAGGGTGTGGTCGCCGTGGTGGTGGGTGTTGACGACGACGCCGGGTGGCCGCGGGGTGATGCCCCGGACGGCGTCGCGCAGGGCGAGGGCACGGGCGTGGGTGGCGGCGGTGTCCACCAGCAGCGCGGCGTCGCCGTCGTGGACCAGTCCGGCGTTGTTGACGCACCAGCCGCCGTCGGGCTGCACGTAGGCGTACACCCCGTCGCCGATCTCCCGCAGCCGGCCGTCGCTGCTCATGCCGGCCCGGTGCCGGCGGAGACGACCTGGCAGACGTGGGGCTCGCCGGTGGACACGGTGGAGACCCGCAGCGCGGTGCGGAACGCCTCCTGTGATGTCGCGGTCCGGAACGCGGCGAGGTCGCGCCACTCGGCGATGTTGACGTAGACGGCCGGGTCGGTGGTGGAGCGGACGAGCTGGTACCGGACCAGCCCCGGCTGGGCGCGGAAGAACGCGGCGACGTCGGCGTAGATCCGTTCGAGGTCCTCGGCCGGGCCGGTGAGCCGCAACGTGTTGACGAACACGACGGTGGTCATGGCCAAACCCTGGACCGCCCCGCTCCAGTCGCCCTGGAGTCGCGGTGCACTGTGCTTGCCCTACTAGACTCATAGGTCTAACGTTGTGGACTAGGTAGTCCAACTCGAACCACAGGGAGTGAGAATGGCAGTCACCGAGGCGTCGGCCCCGACGGGGGAGACCGGGCGCCGGGGACCCGACTGGGCCGTGCTGTCGCTGCTGTGCCTGGGGCAGGTGATGGTGGTGCTGGACGTGTCGATCGTCAACGTCGCGCTGCCCGCCATCCGGGCCGACCTCGGCTTCAGCGACTCCGGCCTGCAGTGGGTCGTCAACGCCTACACGCTGACCTTCGCCGGCTTCCTCCTGCTCGGCGGCCGGGCCGCGGACCTGTTCGGCCGCCGCCGCATGTTCATCACCGGCCTGGTGGTGTTCACCGCGGCGAGCCTCGTCGGCGGCCTCGCCCAGGACGAGCTCACCCTGGTCATCGCCCGCGGCGCGCAGGGGCTCGGCGGCGCGATCCTGTCCCCGGCCACCCTCACCCTGCTCACCACCACCTTCGTCGAGGCGCCGAAGCGGGCCAAGGCGATGGCCGCCTGGAGCGCGGTCTCCGGCGGCGGCGCCGCGATCGGCTCGCTGCTCGGCGGCGTGCTCACCGACCTGATCAACTGGCGCTGGATCCTGTTCGTCAACGTGCCGATCGGCATCGCCGCGATCGTCGCGTCGCTGCGGGTGCTGCCGGAGGGGCGCGCCGAGCAGACCGCCGGGCCGCGCCGTCTCGACCTGCTCGGGTCGCTGCTGGTCACCGCCGGTCTCGTCGCCGTCGTGTACGGCACGGTCAACAGCCAGTCGCACGGCTGGGGCGACCCCGTCACCTACGGCCCGCTCGCCGGTGGCGTGCTGCTGCTCGCCTGGTTCGTGCTGCACGAGGCGAAGGTCGCCCCGGCGCCGGTGGTGCCGCTGCGGCTGTTCGCGTCCCGCGGCATTACCGTGGCCAACCTCGTCATGTTCTGGCTCGGCTGCGCCGTCATCGCGCACTTCTTCTTCCTGTCGCTGTACATGCAGAACGTCCTCGCATACGACGCCCTCGCGGCGGGCCTGGCGTTCCTGCCCGGCGCGATCGCGATGACCGCCGGCGCCTACTCGGGACCGGTCCTGCTCAAACGGGTCGGCGTCCGGCCACTGCTCATCGGGGGACCGCTGCTGTCCGGCGTCGGCCTTGCCTGGCTGTCGGTGATCCCGGTCCGCGGTTCGTACGCCGCCGACCTGCTCGTGCCGATGATCCTGGTGACGCTGGGGGCGGGCATCGCGATGACTCCGCTTGCCATCACTGCCACGTCGGGCATCCCCCGGCACGAGGCCGGGCTCGCCTCCGGCGTCATCAACACCACCCGCCAGGTCGGCGGCTCGCTCGGCCTCGCGGTGCTCGCCACGATCGGCGCGACCCGGGCGCAGCACCTCCTGGACACCGGCACCGCACAGGCGGACGCCGTCGTATCCGGATACCGGCTGGCGTTCCTGGTCGGCGCGGCGTTCGCGGTGATCGGCGCGCTCACGTCGATCGCGGCACCCGGCCCGGCTCCGGCACCGCCCGCGGCCCCGGAACCGGCGGCCGCTCCGGCCACCGGCACCACCGCCGTCACGCCCGCCACGGCGAAGTCCGCCCCGTAACGCACCGACGTCAGCGCCGCGCACGACGGCAAGCCCTGCACGACGGCGAGCCAAGCGCTACGGCCGACCAGCACGACAGCGAACCCTGCACCACGGCGAGCCGAGCGCTGCGGCGAACCCTGCGCGACGGTGAACCCTGCGCGACGGTGAACCCTGCACCATCGCGACGCGGCGCGGGGGGGGGCCGGGGGCCCCCGCCCGCCCCCCCGCGGCCGGGACACCCCCACCCCCCACGCAGGGTGGGGGGGGGGGCACGCCCCCCC